>JBHENH010000039.1:463-6264 GCA_046262135.1 Pyrinomonadaceae bacterium | reverse complement strand
AATTAAGGCAATTTCATTCACCATGAGAGCGCGTGCTAAACTCAAGATTCAGTTAGTTGCCAGTAGTCAGCAGCCCTAAAAGCCAGGTTCTTCTGCTTTGTATTTGTGGTTTTTGTTTCTGCTCACTGCTCACTGTTTGCTGGTTGCTTATAGCCGTTTACTCAAATGACAGGAAACGAGATTCGCGAAGCATTTCTGAAGTACTTCGAGCAACGTGGGCATACCCGTGTGCGTTCGAGTCCGCTCCTGCCAGCGAACGACCCCACACTGCTTTTCACGAATGCAGGCATGAACCAGTTCAAGGATGTTTTCCTCGGATTGGAGAAACGAGACTACGTTCGCGCCTGCTCGTCACAAAAGTGCGTGCGCGCCGGCGGAAAACATAACGATCTCGATGAAGTAGGAAAGACCGCCCGACATCAGACATTTTTTGAGATGCTCGGCAATTTTTCGTTTGGCGACTACTTTAAACGCGAAGCGATTCAATTTGCCTGGGACTTTCTGACTGGCAAACGCGAAGATGGAAAGCTGGGCCTGGACCCTTCTCGACTCTGGTTCACCGTTTTTGGTGGTGACGACGAAGTATCCGCGGATGAGGAAGCTGCAGCCTTGTGGATCGAAGTCGGCGCGAATCCTGAACGAGTGCTCCCTTTTGGTCGGAAGGACAATTTCTGGCAAATGGCTGAGACTGGTCCGTGCGGGCCGAACTCGGAAATTAATTATTATCTCGGCGAGCATCCGGAAGATCCCAACTTCAATCGAGCCGATCTTGTCAATGGGCCGGGCGATACCACCATGGAGATTTGGAACCTGGTCTTCATGCAATACAACCGTGTCGAAGTGGAACCGGGGAAATACAAACTTGAACTATTGCCCAAACCCTCGGTGGATACAGGGATGGGGCTCGAGCGGACCGCGGTGATCCTGCAAGGCGCGAAGTCAAACTACGAAACGGATCTGATTCGTCCAGTCATTGAATTCGCCGCAAGGCTTGCCGGCCGGAAATATGAACCTGAAACGCAGGAAGGGTTTGCAATGCGTGTGATCGCGGATCACGCGCGCGCTACCGCTTTCCTGGTTGCCGATGGAATCTTGCCCGGCAATGAGGGACGCAATTACGTGCTGCGCAAGATCATGCGTCGCGCGATTTATCAGGGCCGACACACTCTCGGGTTGGACAGGTTGTTTTTTTACGAAGTCGTAGACTTCGTAGTCGACGAAATGAAAGCAGCGTACCCGGAATTGGAGATACACCGCGGCTTTATCGAAAAAATGGTACGCCTCGAAGAAGAACGATTTCGTTCAACCATGACCGTGGGATTGAACAAACTCGATGAACTATTTTCTTCCACGCGCGGAGAGATGCCTGAATACGTGGCCCTCGCCCGTTTGTACGATACGTTTGGCACGCCCCGAGATTTGATTCGCGTGAGTTTGGAAGAACGTGGCATTACGATGGCGGAAGAACAGTTTAATAAATCCTTCGATGTTGCCTTGCAACAACTTCAACAAACGGGCACCACGAGGAAAGACGAGGGGAAAGCCAAAACAAATCCGGTCTACGCTACTATCGCTAATCGTCTGGGCCGATCTCAATTCAGAGGCTACGAAACTGTGCGTATCGAACGGTCAAACGTTCTCGCCCTGTTGCAGGGTAGTGAACTTCAATCTTTGAATGAGGGTGACGAGGGCGAAGTTGTTCTGGATCAGACGCCGTTTTACGCTGAAAGCGGAGGACAGGTCGGAGACGTGGGTAGACTAGTGAACTCTCCGGCTACAGCAGATGGAACTGACTTCACAGCAACCGTGGTTGATACCTATTCGCCCGCTCAGGGTCTGATTGTCCATAAGATCAAAGTTGAAAAAGGAACACTGAAAATCGGCGATGCTGTCATGGCTGAAGTCGAGGTCGAGAAGCGCGATGCCACGCGGCGGAATCACACGGCCACGCACTTGATGCATGCTGCCTTGCGGGAGGTGCTGGGAACTCACGTCAAGCAAGCCGGGTCAGTAGTCGCGCCCAACTATCTCCGTTTTGACTTCACTCACTATCAGCCTCTAACGCTAAAGGAAATTGAAGAGATCGAGCGGCTGGTCAATCATCACATCCTGCGCAACGAACCGGTGCAAACGGATGAAATGGCGATTGAAGAGGCGATGCGTTCCGGGGCGATGGCCCTCTTTGGTGAGAAATATGGAGAGAAAGTGCGTGTGCTTTCCATCAACGGCGCGGAAGATATCTTTTCGAAAGAGCTGTGCGGTGGAACGCACGTACGAGCTACGGGCGATATTGGCGTCTTTAAGATTACCAGTGACGAATCCATTTCATCCGGCGTTCGGCGCATTCGCGCAATCACAGGAGTGGACGCTTATGAGCGCTTCAGGGAAGATGAACTACTGCTGGACCAGGCGGCGACTGGATTGAAAGCGGCTCGCGCCGAACTTCCTGCCGCGATCAGCAAGCTGCAGGATGAGCTAAAAAAAGCGCGCCGCGAGGCTGACGAACTGCGTATGAAGATCGCCACCGGCGCGATTGGTGCCTCGACGTCCAATGGGGATGAATCGCGTGAGGTAGCCGGGATACGCGTGCTGGCACGTGAAGCAAGTGGGCTTGATGCTTCGGGGATGCGTCAACTTTCCGACACATTGCTGGCCCGAATAAAATCCGGAGTCGTGGTGCTGGGGCGAAGTAGCGACGGAAAGGTTTCACTGATTGTTCGGACATCTGATGATTTGACCGGCAGAGTTCCGGCGGGAAAAGTAATAAAGGAGCTTGCACCAATCATCGGCGGCAGAGGCGGCGGCAAAGCCGACATGGCGGAAGGTGGCGGCACCCAACCTGAAAAGCTTAACGAAGCTCTCGAGGCAAGTTACGGCATCGTAGAAAAGTTGCTCGCTTGACGGGTCGTACTTGTACAGGATTAACACGATTTACAGGGATTCAACTAAAACCGCGGGTTGTTGAAGTCGCCTCGATCGTTGTATTGCGGCCAAGACTTAATAAGCTCAATAGCTGTTCCACATGTTGTTTTGTTAATGCTGTCTAGTCTCGGCAGCAGAAATGGTTCAAACGAAAGCGCGAGGGTCATCTTGATGACGTCACCTCGCGCTTTTTTGTCGGGCAAGCAAAGGCGAAACACTACATCGCTCGCTGTTTATCCGTTAGCGTGATTCCCATTTTTTCAAGAGTCGCTCTGTTCAATGTCCCGGTAACCTTGAGACTATCTGCGGCCTGATACTTCTTTAAACTTGCGCGCGTGTCTGCATCAAGTTTTCCGGTTGGATCGCCGGCATAGAAACCTCGGTCCTTCAGTATCCGTTGGGCCTGCTGCACCTGATCCTTGCTCGCCCTGAAAACAGGCCCACGCTTTCTAGCAGTCTTGTTGGTGATTTGGTTGTTAATGCTGGTCGAGCTGTTTGTGTTCTGGGCTGCGATGGCTATCGTAGACAGAAAAAACAGCGTCAAAAATGTTGAGAGTATTCTTTTCATTTGAGTTCCTTCTTTTGTGAGGCGAGCATGTGCCGCCGTTCGACCGATGAGAGTTGGTAAAGCAAAGTTATGATACTAGGCGGCTGCGTAATTCAATCGGTGCGCGCGTGATCCCGTCAACTTCAACTCAAGCAAGCAATTTTGCATTCGCATTCCTTCAGTGCTGTCGCCATTCGAAGTGCGGTGACCTGTCACCGCTTTGGTCGGTGCCGGCTCGCCGCCACCTTTATCCATGAGGTTGCTTTGGACGCTTGTTGCGACTGATGCGACGACCTGGCGACCCGGCGCGGGAGCGCGCGCTGTGGTGGGCGTGTCGGCGCACTGCAAATTAACGTGATAGTCTGTGCAGCAACAAAGTGCTGACTCAGGTCGATAAGAGAGCAAGCAGACTCAAAAACCGCGCGCGCAAGGTGCGTACGCGCGTACGTGACACTCGCAGGGAAATCGAGCGCATCGCTAATACGCCTACGCTCGGCGGTCTCTTCCTATCATTGCTAAAAATCGGTGCGGTCGGATTCGGAGGCGGACTTGCCGTCATCGCACAGATCCGGACGTTGGCGGTCCAACAGCGACGCTGGCTGACAGAACAGGAATTTGCGGCGGGCTTCGCTCTCGCGCAGAGTTTGCCTGGGACCGCCGCCGGCAATGTCGCAACCTATGTCGGATTGAGACTACGAGGTTGGCGAGGAGCGGGGGCAGCCATTGCCGGCTTCATCCTCCCTTCAATGCTGATGATGGTGGTGCTGGCAATCCTTTACCGTCATCTGCGGTATCTGCCTGATACCGACCGGCTCTTTCATGGACTCAACGCTGCAATGGTCGCAGTGATAATCGTAACCGCGTGGCGTATCGGCCGAAACAGCCTGATCAAACCGTGGCAGTGGTTGATTGCTGTGATCGCTTGCATCGTAGTGACCTTCTTCGGCGCCACCGTAGTTGAAGTAGTGCTGGCGGCAGGTCTGATAGGCATCTTTATTGATTCGTTTGCGGAGAGGCAACTTCAGAAGCTGGGACAACTTCGTGGTGTCCAGGCGCGCCGGAAGCGCATCGCCGCCCGCATCACGTTACAAAGACGGCGAAGGCGGGCACGTCATACGCATTTCGTCGGGGGAAGTTTGACGAGGGAATTAGCCGAGGAACGGGTGCGTCAGGCAGCCTCACATGTAGCGGAAACAGAAACAGGCGGCGACGATCCTACCAAAGAGAATTCTTCGCACGACAGTCCTTCAGACACGAAACTACATTCAGCTCTGCCTCTGTTTTTCGGTTTATCAATGCCGGTCTTTGCGAAGATTGCCCTGCTTTTGACGCTCTCAACCATCTTCCTGCGCATTGGATCGATCACTTTTGGTGGTGGCTTTGTAATGATTCCTCTGATGGAGGCGGAAGTTGTCGACTCGTATCACTGGCTCACACATCAGGAGTTTGTGGATGCTACGGCGTTGGGCCAAATCACTCCCGGTCCCGTTTTGATTACCGCGACTTTTATTGGCTATCGTGCCGCCGGAACACTCGGCGCACTTGTGGCTACGATCAGCATTTTCTTTCCGTCATTCCTGATGACCGTAATAGCGGGATCGTCACTCGCGCGATTTCATTCCAATCGCATAGTGCAATCCTTCCTGAAAGGAGTGACACCCGCCGTCGTAGGCGTGCTTGTTGCCGCTGGTATCAGCGTCGGACGTGCGGGTATTCATAGTTGGGTGGGGATGTTAATTGCAATCATTGCAGGGGTAATACTGGTGAAGTTTCGGCCGAATCCGATCTGGGTAATCCTGGGCGCTGGATTAATCCGGTTTGTGGCCGGGTTCTTCCTCCCATAAGTAGCAGCCGCAGATTTGCGCGGACAAACGAGGATCATGAATACAAAATAGACAGCCGATTTGGTGCCGTTTTTCAGATCCGCGTTCTTCCGCGTTAATCCGCAGCTGTTCTGGTGCGTGCGCTTACCAAACCTGACAACGCTGATCCGGAGGTCGCACCATCGGGTCGCCCTGCTTGCAGTTAAAGGCTTCAGCAAACTGGGGCATGTTTGAGAGCGGCCCATTAGTGCGGAATCGCCCGAGTGGATGCGGGTTGGTAAGAATCTGTTGACGCATTGATTCAGGCGTTTGTTTCCTGCCCCACACCTGCGCCCAGCCGAGGAAGAAACGCTGCTCGGGTGTGAAACCGTCAATATTCGCCGGCCGTGGCTTGCCCTGCATCGACTTCTGGAAAGCTAGCCACGCGATTTTCAGGCCGCCAAGGTCGCCGATGGATTCTCCCAGGACCAACTTACCATTCTGATTCAAGCTGACTTCTTCAACGCGGA
>JBHENH010000039.1:0-453 GCA_046262135.1 Pyrinomonadaceae bacterium | reverse complement strand
CGCATCCGCGTCTGTCCACCAATCCGCCAGATTCCCGTTAAGGTCAAATTTCCGTCCCTGATCGTCGAAACCATGCGACATCTCATGGCCAATAACAGCGCCGATCGCTCCATAGTTAAGAGCATCATCGGCTGTCAGATCGAAGTAAGGTGGTTGCAGAATTCCTGCAGGAAACACTATTTCGTTTAGAACTGAGTTGTTGTAGGCATTTACGGTCGGCGGAGACATGGCCCATTCAGTGCGGTCGACCGGTCGCCCGATCTTCGAAAGGTTTCGTTGGCGCTCGAATTCGCTGCTACGCAGCAGGTTGTTGATAAACGAAGCACGCTCGATCTTGAGCGATGAATAATCCCGCCATTTATCCGGATAGCCAATCTTGACAGCGAAGGCGTTCAGTTTTGCGAGAGCCGCCTTTTTCGTGGGCTCACTCATCCATTCCAGTGTCGGTATGTC
>JBHENH010000038.1:306-23074 GCA_046262135.1 Pyrinomonadaceae bacterium | reverse complement strand
TGTCGCGGGTGCGCCGCAGGAGAGGTAGTTGCGTTCGTTATTTGACGGACCCGGATAGGGTTGATATTTCTCAATATCAATCATGCAGAAGCCCCGCTTGGCGGCGCGCCATACGTACCCACTGTCCGGATCAATCAATTCGTAAAGCGCGTAGTGGCGAAAGTGGAGGTGGCGATGACATTCAGCATATTCATACAGACCGTCATTGGCGGCAATATGGTCATTGGGATCGCCGAGGTTCACGTCGGCCGTGCCAATGTTGGGGGTAGAGACGGTAAAGCGCAAAAGCTTGCGTTCGCCGGGCGTGACGCCGCCCTCCTTCACACTACAGAAATTCAAAGGTAAGTTCTCCACACGCACTACCCAGTTCTGCAAGAGTTTCTTTTGATCGACGATCAGATCAGGCTTCGGCTTTGGGCCTGCAGAAGCTCTGGCTTTGTGGATGGTGAAGGTGGTGCCGATCGCCAATGTGAGAACTGCTACTAAGACAAGAATCCGAGCTTTCATTTTTATTCTCCTTACTATTTAGGGTAACTGAGTGGAAAGTTGCGCCAGGTCGAAATTTGAGGCCGCTAGTAAATACTTGATGCCAAAAAATGTCAATGCGAAATTGTTTTCGGAGCGAAAGAACATCTGCAAGTTACTAGAACGACCGAGGCGTGACTGTCATCGTCGCGATGTTTGCGAACCTGGATTTCGGCCTGTACTGGTTCAGTTTCTGTTATTAGATCGGAAGCGGCAGTTAATAGCCCCGTCCCGAAGCTGAACCAGTGCCTTTCGCCCGGGCGGGTTTTCGGAACGCGGTCTTTCTGGCTTATCATGAATAACCTCTTTTAGTTCGGGGCTACACAGCGGATTGCAACATGATGATTTCGGCAACCGAGAAATTCGCGGGTTCAGAAGCGGGCGCTGTTCGCGAGCTCTACAAAACTGTGCGCGCGCGGACTATGCAAGTTGTTGCGCCGCTTGAAATCGAGGATTACGTGATACAGACCGCGGAATTCATGAGTCCGCCGAGATGGCATATTGGCCATACATCATGGTTTTTTGAAACTGTGTTGCAAGCGCATAAACCTGGCTATCAGGTTTATTCTGAGGAATATCTGTTTTATTTCAATTCGTATTACGAAGGCTTTGGCGCGCGTATTGAGCGGCCAAAGCGAGGAACAAGATCACGCCCTACAGTGAGAGAAACGATCGCCTATCGCAAACATATTGACGAACAAATGCTATCTTTCCTGAACTCAATCGAAGACGGACCAAAACAAAAAACAGTGCTGTCGCTAATCAGGCTCGGCCTTGAACACGAGATGCAACACCAGGAGTTGCTCGTTTACGACATCAAGCATTTGCTATGTGATCAGTATCAGCCAGTAATAAACCCTGCGCCAGCGTCGTCCATGAAGATTGATGGGACGGCGGAAATCGGCGGAGGGCTGTTCTGGCTGGGGTATGACAAACAAGTCCCGAGTCCAAGGTCCAATGTCCAACGTCCTGCGAATTATAGCTTTGCATTCGACAATGAGAAGCCGGCTCATCAAGTATTTCTGCAGGACTATGCCATCGACCGCGCACCCGTCAGCAACGGAGACTTTCTCCAGTTCATTCATGACGGTGGTTATCAGGATTACCGCTGGTGGTTCTCGGAGGGCTGGGAAACTGTGAAGCGGGAACAGTGGCGAGCGCCGCTTTACTGGGAAGAACACGATGGCCATTGGATGGTGCGCGACTTTTCAGGTCTGCATCCAGTTGAAACCAGGAACAATGAACCAGTTTACCACGTCAGTTATTTCGAGGCTTCAGCTTTTGCCAAGTGGGCCGGCAAGCGTTTGCCCACGGAAGCGGAATGGGAAAAAGCTGCGTGCGTTAATCTTGAAACCGGGAATGGAGAAGATTTTCCCTGGGGTAATGATGAGCCGGATAAGGGGAAGGCAAACTTATTCGAAAACGGGCTCTGGAGTGTGGCGCCCATCGGGTCATTTCCTGACGGACAGAACAGCTGCGGTTGTCATCAAATGATCGGAGACGTCTGGGAGTGGACTACTTCAGACTATGTTCCCTACCCCGGCTTTAAATCGGAGTTTGATGAATACAACGACAAGTGGTTCGTCAACCAAAGAGTTCTCCGTGGAGGCTCGTTCGCGACACCCAGGTCGCACATCCGTTCAACCTACCGAAACTTTTTTCACGCTCATGAACGATGGATGATTTCCGGCTTCCGCTGCGCAAAGGATATGTAAAGCAAACTGTTAGTTTGCGACTTCCTTCGTAACGCAAACTGTTAGTTTGCGATTTCTTTTCGTAACCCAAACTGTTATTTTGCGACTTCCTTCGTAACGCAAACTGTTAGTTTGCGATTTCTTTCGTACCCAAACTGTTAGTTTGCGGCGTCGGAAGCCTGTCAAGTTGAGTGCCACCACACCTCCGCAAACTAACAGTTTGCTTTACACTCGACGGTAGTTCCATTTCCAATCCTGCCACCGCTTAACATAGCCGGCTTTTAGGGGGTTGTTGAGGACGTAAGCGACAGTCCGCTGCCACTCGTCCGCATCGCGGATCCAATGATCGTAACTCTCATGCTCCCAGAATTCTCCTTGGAGACCAAGAAGCTGATTCGCCTTCAAAGCGGTATAACCTTTCAACGATTGCATAATAGAAGCCAGGGAATAGTATCCTGCGTCGGCTGTTGAGCCACCTCTTAGCATTGCATCGTCAGGCACTCCTCTAATCAGCGGCTTAATAACGGCATGCACGTGATTTGGCATAATCGTGAACGCGTCTAGGCGGTAAACTCTTTCATGTCTATAGTGCAGGCTCTCAGCAATTCCTGACGCCACCCTTGCGTTGCTTAACCAAGTTGGCCCTTCGGTGGCACCATCAAGCAATAACTCGAACTTCTTAAACCATGCTCTTTCGAAATCCCTTTTGACTTGGTCATAGCACACGACGTTCGTACGGGCTAAGTGCGCCAGCCACTGACGCTCATCATTCCATTGTCTTACAACATTCTGCGGGAGCGAGCCAGCGAGACGAAATGTCACAAAGAAAGTTGCGGCTGGAGGTTGAATGTGTGGCAGATTGCGGCGGTAAGACCGTTGGTAATCGAGATGACTCACGGCGCCACATTTAACGAAACAAGCCTATAAGGCAAGGTGATCGATCGAGTCCCGTTTGACGTGAGCTTGCAAGATTTTCTGCGTACGCAAACTAACAGTTTGCGTTACCGCCGCTTTGGAGAGAAGGTCAATTCCCGTTTGGTTAGTTTCGCGCTGAAATTCCTCCGGCTGAAGTCGTCTGTTCTCGCCAGTTCCGCAAACTAACAGTTTGCGTTACGATTTCGCGCCGGTTCTGATACTAATAAAGCACTTCTTGTGCAAGCCAAGGACATCCATTGCAAACGATACTGAATGAAACTGAAGTCCGCGTACTTGGTTCGCTGGTTGAAAAACAGGTGACCACGCCCGAATATTACCCACTGACGCTCAACGCATTGATGCTTGCTTGTAACCAGAAGAACAATCGGAACCCGGTAACGGCCTACAACGAAGATACGGTGGCACAGGCCCTGGAGACTTTACGCGAAAAGAATCTTGCTTACGTGTTTTATGGCAGCACCAGTCGAGTGCCGAAGTACAAACACGTTCTCCCCGAAGTAATGCACCTAAGCCAGCCCGAGTTGGCAATCATGTGCGTGTTACTGCTTCGAGGCCCACAAACAACAGGAGAGCTGGCAACCCGAGCTTTTCGGCTGCACGAGTTTGCCGGGTTGGAAGAAGTTGATGCGACGTTGAATTCGCTGATTTCGAGAGAACCCGATCCGCTTGTTATACGGCTGCCACGACAGCCCGGTCAGAAAGAAGTTCGTTACGCGCACCTGCTTTCCGGAGAAGTTGCGGTCGAATCCTATACTGAAACAGATAAACCGCGAGAGACGACCGCACGCTCCAGTCAGGGCGATCGTGTTTCAAAGGTGGAGAGCGAAGTTGAAGATCTGAAAAACCAGTTTGCCCGGCTCCAGCAACAATTCGCGGACTTTAAAAAACAATTCGAGTAAAACCAAATCCATCCACAGATTCCGCAGATTCCGCAGATTAAACGAACGCGCGACACAACAAGGCAGCCGCAAGGTCACGTGTTGGAATCCGCAGTTTTTAACTTCTAGCCTTCGTTAATCTGTGTAAATTGCGTAATCTGCGGATAAATCGGTTTCACGGAATTGCACGCCTAGGCCAGTGTTTCATTTGTGCAATTCAAGCGATTCTGAGTTATAATTTCCGTCCCTATGAATCTTGAGTTGTTTCATCCAGCGGTGGCGCGCTGGTTTGCCAAGAGCTTTCCCGGGCCGACTCCGCCGCAACAAGAGGCCTGGCCGGCAATAAAAAACGGTCAAAATACCTTGATCGCGGCGCCAACCGGATCCGGAAAAACTCTGGCCGCTTTCCTGGCCGCGATTGATGACCTCGTGCGTCTGGGAGTGGAAGGAAAACTCGATGACACGACACATGTAGTTTACGTTTCCCCCCTGAAAGCTCTCAGCAACGACATCCAGCGAAATCTTCAGGTTCCTCTCGGGGGAATACAGGAGGAACTTCGGCAATTGGGCTTGCCCGAGATCAATATCCGCACTCTCGTAAGGACGGGAGACACGCCGGCTTCAGAACGCACGGCCATGACCAAACGGCCGCCTCACATCGTGGTCACCACGCCTGAATCGCTTTACATTTTGTTAACGAGCGATGGCGGTCGTCGTATGTTGCAGACGACGCGAACAATCATTATTGATGAAATCCACGCAGTTGTGGGTGACAAACGCGGTTCACACCTGGCGCTTTCAATCGAACGTCTGGAACAACTCGTCAACCAGCGCGAAACCGCAAGCAGTGAGAATTCAAATCAGCAATCCGAATTCCGCAATCCGAAATTGATCAGGGTTGGTTTGTCCGCCACTCAACGTCCGATCGAAGAAGTTGCACGGTTTCTTGTGGGTACTGCTAACATCAAGTCGAATGGTGCGCCAGACTGCGCCATCATCGACAGCGGGCACGCCCGAAGATTGGATCTGGCCATTGAACTTCCTGAATCGCCACTGCAGGCCGTAATGTCCGGCGAAGTTTGGGACGAAGTCTACGATCGCCTGGCCCAGTTAATCCGGCAACACAAGACCACCCTCATCTTCGTCAACACTCGCCGCCTCGCGGAAAGAGTTTCCCGTCATCTGGGCGAGCGAATTGGTGACGAAAACATTGCTGCGCATCACGGCAGCCTGGCACGGGAACAACGTCTCGCCGCTGAACAGCGTTTGAAAGCCGGGGAACTCAGCGCCTTAGTTGCAACGGCTTCACTCGAGCTCGGCATCGATATCGGCGACGTGAATCTTGTCTGCCAGCTTGGCTCTACTCGTTCAATAGCCAGCTTCCTGCAACGCGTGGGTCGCTCCAACCATACGGTTGCCGGTTTTCCTAAGGGCAGGGTTTTCCCGCTCTCGCGCGACGAGCTCGTTGAGTGTGCCGCAATCATTGATTCCGTACGCCGCGGCGAACTCGACCGCCTGGAGTTGCCGGAACAGCCGCTCGACATCCTTGCACAGCAAATTGTGGCCGCCTCGGCTCCGGAAGAGTGGACCGAGGAGGCGCTCTTCCAAATGGTCAGGCGCGCTTATCCCTACCGCAACCTGGAACGCGAAAAATTTGATTCTGTCATACGCATGCTTGCCGAAGGTTTCTCCACCAAACGCGGCCGGCGGTCAGCTTATCTGCATCATGATGCCGTCAATCATCGAATCCGTGGCCGCCGCAATGCTAGGCTTTCGGCGATTACATCTGGCGGCGCAATTCCTGACACCGCGGATTATGCAGTTGTACTCGAGCCGAGCGATTTGGTTATTGGCTCTGTTAACGAAGACTTCGCAATCGAAAGTTTGCAGGGCGATATTTTTCAGCTCGGCAACACGTCGTGGCGTGTATTGCGGGTTGAGCAAGGCAAAGTGCGGGTCGAGGATGCGCACGGGCAGCCACCGTCAATTCCCTTCTGGCTGGGCGAGGCGCCGGCGCGTACGCATGAACTCTCCGTTGCGGTATCCCGTCTGCGCGTCGAGGTCGCCGACAGGGTTGATGTTAGTGGCTCGGGTGGTGGATGCAATGGTCCGTCGTCGCCAGCAGATGTTACTGATCTGGGTGACGTCGATTCACGTAAGCCCGGGTCACCCGCGCATGAGGACGCGGATCCCAGCCTTGGCAACGGAATCAATTTGGCACCAGCGATTGACTATCTAACAAACGAAGTCGGCATCTCTCGCGCCGCCGCCGAACAGATTGTTGACTATCTCGCCGGCGCAAAAGTTGTGCTTGGGGTAATGCCATCGCAGGACAACCTCGTGCTCGAACGTTTTTTCGACGACAGCGGCAGTATGCAGCTTGTTGTGCATTCACCTTTTGGCAGCAGGTTGAATCGAGCCTGGGGCCTGGCGCTGCGTAAACGTTTCTGTCGCAAGTTCAATTTTGAGCTCCAAGCGGCTGCGACCGAAGACGCAATAGTCCTGTCGTTGGGGCCGACCCATAGTTTTCCCCTCGACGAGGTATTTCATTACTTAAACTCTAAAACAGTTCGCCAACTTTTGTGTCAGGCCCTGCTGGATGCGCCCATGTGGAACATTCGCTGGCGCTGGAATGTGACGCGGTCGCTCGCCGTTTTGCGTCGACGTGGCGGCAAGAAAATCCCAGCACAACTGCAACGCATGGACGCAGAGGATTTGCTGACAGCAGTATTTCCCGATCAGGTAGCCTGTGCGGAAAATCTGGGCGCCGGCGAACGCGAGATCCCAGCGCATCCCCTTGTTGACCAAACAGTGAAAGATTGTCTGGAGGAGGCAATGGACGTCGACAGTCTTGAAAGGCTTTTGACGGCGATCGAGCGCAATGAAAAAAATCTTTTTGCGCGGGATGTTATTGAAGCATCGCCTCTCGCTCAGGAGATACTCAACGCTCGACCGTATGCGTATCTCGACGACGCGCCACTTGAGGAACGCCGCACACGCGCTGTCTATCAACGCCGCTGGCTTGATCCTCAAACAGCCGGAGATATGGGCAAACTCGACCAGGGTGCGATCGACCGTGTACGTGATGAGTCGTGGCCTCGAGTAGAAAATGCGGATGAGTTGCATGACGCGCTTGCAGAGTTGGGATTCATAACGGAGCCGGAAGGCGACGAATGGCAGGAATTCTTTGGTGAACTAAAGAACGAGCGGCGGGCCGCGGTGCTTCACGTAATTGGTCCATCGGCGAGGCGCAGCCTCGCCGAAGACAATAAGGTCGAACTAGCGGAAAGGCAGAGACTTTCCGCAATGCAGGGAGGCAGAGCCTCATCAGAACACGTCGAAGTCGCGGAAAGGCAGAGCCTTTCCGCACTGCAGAGCGGCGAAGCCGAACGGGGCAGTAGCCCGACCATCAGGGAGGGCGCCGATGAGGGCGAAGCACCGGGAGACCCAGTGAGAGAGTTGGGTCTTTGGGTCTCCGCGGAACGGCTACCTCAATTGCAGGCTATCTATCCCTCCGCTTCACTCAAGCCGGTCATTGCTGCACCTGAGAGCTTTGCAGCCAAGGTCTGGTCCTTTGAGGACGCTCTGGTTGAACTTCTGCGAGGGAGACTGGAAGGTTCGGGCCCCGTAACGGTCGAAGCTCTGGTGAATTCATTCGGTTTAACTACGAACGAAATCGAAGCAGGTTTGCTCCGACTCGAGGCGGAAGGTTTCGTTATTCGCGGACAGTTCACACCCGGATCAACAGCAACTGAGTGGTGTGCGCGGCGTCTGCTCGCGCGCATTCACAGTTACACACTCAATCGTTTGCGGCAGGAAATCGAACCGGTTTCTACTGCCGACTTTGTACGATACCTCCTCGCCTGGCAAAAAGTTGCGCCCGATCATCAGATGGAAGGGCCTGAAAGTGTGCGTGCCATAATTCAGCAATTGGAGGGCTTTGAAGCGCCGGCGGCTTCGTGGGAGGGCGAGCTACTCCCCAGCCGTCTGGCGGAATACGATCCCGCGTGGCTTGATGCTTTATGCCTATCAGGAGAAGTCGTATGGGCGCGGCTGACACCTCCTTCTTCTTCTTCGTCAGCGGCGCGTGCAGTCGCTTCTGAAAATGGTGCTGAGCGGGTGCGCGGCTCCGCTCCTGTCCGCAACACTCCTATCGCGCTACTACTACGGAAAAACTTCGCCATTTGGAATTCGGTGTTCCCTCAACCAACGCGGAGTGAAGTCGAATTCTCGAGCACGACTCGCGCGGTTTATGACTACCTCACGACTCGTGGCGCTTCGTTTTTCACAGATATCGTCGAGGGCACAAAGCTTTTGCGGAGTCAGGTGGAAGAATCCCTCGGCGAATTGGTGGCTAACGGTCTGGTTATCTCGGATAGCTTCGCAGGCCTGCGAGCTTTGCTGACGCCGTCCAGTCACAAGACGCAGGCAGCCGCGCGTCGTAAGCATCGCCAGCCCGTCTATGAGATGTCGGGCGCAGGACGCTGGTCTATACTTAACAGGGAGTCTGACAAACTCAAGGTTCTTGAACAGGAGGGCGCCGAAGCTGCCGAGAAAATTGCGCGCATACTTCTCAAACGCTATGGCGTTGTGTTCAAGCGTCTGCTTGAACGCGAAGGTATAACAATACCCTGGCGCGTGCTGCTCAGAATCTATCACCGGCTGGAGGCGCGTGGAGAGCTTCGCGGCGGTCGTTTTGTTGCGGGAATTTCAGGCGAACAGTTTGCGTTGCCGGAGGCTGTCGGAATGTTGCGTGCGATTCGACGCGCACGCACCGGAGCGGTCGATTTTGGGTTCCGAAGTCCGATCCAGAAAGAAGATCAGTCTCCTCCGCCAGCCTCACAAACATCTACTGGAGATAATATGATTTCGGTGAGTGCCGCGGACCCGCTAAATCTCGTCGGTATCATTACACCAGGTGGACGAGTTACGGCCCACACGTCAAACCGCATCCTATATAACAACGGTGAACCCATCACGATCTTAGAGTCAGGTGAAACACGTTTTCTCGTCGAGCTTAGTCGGACAATGGAATGGAAAGCCAAGAGCGCGTTGATGCGCAAGGCCACACCGCCCCAACTGCGGACCTACCTGCGGCGACCCGCCTAGGAACAACGCTTACTGCAGCACAGCTTACTGCAACAACGCCACAATAATGATCTCGTAAGGCAGTCCGCCTTCCGAATACTCTTCGTGGCCCTGAAGGCCGTTGGCAACCGCGTAAACTTCATTCAGGTTCACCCGGGGGATCCCCAGGACGTGCAGCTTGTCGCCCTTTTTCATTATGGCGACCTTGTCGGCGGGTGGGCTGCCTTTCACAAAAATCATTCGTCGCGGTTCCTCGGTCAACGGCTCCGCGTTCGCTGGCGCGTCGGCGTTGAAAACGTCTGCCAGGACGATATAGCCGTCGCCGACGTCTTTCGGTTTGCCGGTTAATCTCATCTGGAATTCCACATAGTTGTAGGCAGCCTTGTTGCTGGTGATCATGATGGCCGTATTGCTTTTAGTGATCGTACCGGGCCGTTGCTCATATGAACGGAAAGCTTTCTCCGCTGGATAACCGCGAAACTCGGTCTCCTCGTCACCTATAGGCAGAAAGGAATCCAGACAGTCGAAGTTGCCAAACTTCGCGACCGGATGAAACTCAAATATGTGATCGGGGTTTGTATTAGTGGGCACAGGAATTGTCTGGCCCTGAAACTGATCCTCATGGCCGGGATGTTCAAACCACAGCCGCCAAACGCCGACCAGCGGAATAGTTTGCCCAGCCGTAGTTTGCATCATAAAGTCAAAAGTGTCGTTCTCTCTTTTGCCGTTGATAATCTCCGCCACCATCGGCAACTTTACGACGGTGTCGCGGCCTGCGATGTGTATGTCCCCATCCTCAGAACCACCGCCGATGGGATTCGGGCTATTGTGATGTTTGTCCACACGAAAGGTTGTGGGAATGGTGGCCTTGTCTTTGTATTTCTTCACGAAACCTTTAGTAAGCGCCACCGTGATGTCTGCATGGACCACGAGCGAGGATGTGATCAACAAGACGAGAAGCAACACAATACGAAATGATTTAAGTGCTCGCATGCTGTTCTCCTTTGCCAGATTAGACACGCAGCTTGGTATCCTGTTTTTCCGGTTTCTTTGAAGCTTCGTCTGGCGATTTGCCTGCGAACCGGATGTTCATGAATTTATTAAGCATATCAAACCAGAATGGCGCGCCCAGCGTGAGCGCCAACACGGTGAGCAGCCACCCGAGGAATACCTGTGGCCGCAAACTATCCCTTACCGGGCCTTGCCAGCCGAGAAGTTGGCCCAGCAACTCGCCTTCCTTCTCCGAAAGCTCGTTACCCGGGTTGCGTGTCACCGTGGGATTAGTCGGATCATCCTCATCCTCGTATTCCACTGAGATTGTCGGTCGTGGTTTCTGCGCTCTGACTTTCGCTTCCTCAACAACTTTCGACCGAAGCACCGGGTCCTGCCATAACCTTCTTACGATTTGAACCGTGTCAGCGTTTGCAACAATAGTAAGCGCCAGAGCGATTACCAGAGTCCAGATTTGAGTCCTGCGTTTATACCAACCACTCACACGATCCATACCGTCGTTGAACCAACCCTCAATAGCAGCTTTGTGCTACTTCGAGTTGCCTGTCTGACCGCTGAAATAGAGCCAGAATACTCTTCTTTACATCGCCATCCGGTAACTGCATCCCGGCAGCCTCCAGATCGTCGAAGGCTATCACCCCGGGTTTCGAAGCGGTCACGACAGCTGTCACCACGGCTGCGAAAGTTCGCGGCGCGATGTAGGTGGGATGGTTCTTATCATGCATCATGCTTCTGATAAGTGGATGCTTGTAAAATTCACGCAAGAACCCGTCTGGCTTGTCATCATCGCGAATCGGCTGGTTTGCGAGCAGTTGAGTAATACCCTTTCGCAGCATTTCGCCGCGCCGTTTAGTGACGGCCGAGACCCATTCATTGGCCGCCGTACAAAGAATCGCCAGCAGCAAATAGACAAAAACGAGACCAATAATTACGTCCAGAACTGTGGAGTTGAATAGTCCCATGCGCCCTCCTGAGGTTGCGGGCCGTTTGCGGACAACGGAAGGTTGTGAGTAAGCCGAGCGAGACGCGAGAAATCTACGCCCGATTCCAATGACAGGTAAGCCTTTTCCGAGGGACTTTATTATTACAGGACGTTGGAAAATACAAGACTTAATGATCAGCGGCGGTGTTCAAAGCGGGGAGAGAGCCATTTTTCAATGGCGCGGGCGAGTCTACCTTTGATTTAGAAAGCGGGGATTGTTTTGAGTATGACTGGTTAGCGTTGTGTGGCGAGAATTCTTACTGGCAGGTGATCGAGATCGCGAGTCGGATGATTACATAACCAGGGTATTGCCAAAAGCACCAATCTCTTCCTGCGGAGTGATTGCCGGGCTGGTGACTACAAACTGTTGGCATCCGGTCTGAATAAGCGCCTGAGTGTCCTCTTTGCTTAACGGCTTGGAGAACAAGTAGCCCTGACCGTATTCGCACCTCAGCGCCCTGAGTTGTTCTACTTGCTCTTCAGTCTCTACCCCTTCAGCTACCACCTCCATTCCCAAATTGTGAGCGAGCGTCGTGATCGTCCGCGCGATTTCCAGGTTCTCCGTGCCCAAATGCATCTTACTTACGAAAGAGCGGTCGATCTTGAGAGTCGTTACAGGAAAGGTGTGGAGGTAGCTCAGTGACGAATAACCTGTGCCGAAATCGTCGATGCTTAATTGCACTCCCAGTTCGCGTAGCCGCCTGAACTTCGAAATGATAGCGTCGGCATTTTCCATCACTACGCTTTCAGTCATCTCGAGCTTCAGGCATCGGGGATCCAAATGGGTCCTTTCCAGCACATTCTGGATCTGTTCGATCAAGTCTGGCTGGGCCAACTGCTTGCCTGAGAGATTCACGCTGATGGTCAACATATGATCCGCGGCCGAATGTTGTTGCCACTCCTGAAGTTGACGACAAGCCTCTTCCAGTACCCACAGGCCAATTGGCATGATCAATCCCGTCTCTTCTGCCCGGGGTATGAACTCCGTGGGCGCCACGAGCCCGCGCTCTGGATGTTGCCAGCGGACAAGGGCCTCAAAGCCGATTATGTTGCCGGTTTCAAGTTTCATGATGGGCTGGTAGTAGAGACAAAACTCTCGACGCTCTAGCGCCCGTCGCAAATCGTTTTCTAAACGCAATAACGAAACGGCCCGTGTATACATAGCCTGATTAAACACTTCGTGCCGGGCCTTACCCTTGCCTTTCGCATGGTACATAGCGATGTCGGCGTCGCGCAGAATCTCCTCGGGCTGGTCATATCCGGTGTGGTTAAGTGCAATCCCGATACTTGCAGTTACGAAGACATCGTTCCTGCCGAAGTGGAAGCACCCTGACAGCGTCCGCTGAACTTTTTCTGCTATGGCTATTACGTGAGCAGGATCTGCGACCTCATCAATAAGGAGAGCGAACTCATCTCCGCCGAAACGGGCTACCGTATCCGTTTGCCGAAGACAACCTTCCAGCCGCCGCGAGATCGCCAGCAGTAACTGATCGCCGTAGGAATGACCGAGGCTGTCGTTGACGTTCTTGAAGCGATCAACGTCTAAAAAGAGAACAGCAAATAAGTAGCCTCTGTGCCTTTGAGCACGCTCGAAGGCCACTCTTAAATGTTCATTGAATAAATTGCGGTTGGGGAGTCCTGTCAATTCATCGTGAAAAGCAGCATGTCTGAAATGCTCTTTACTCTCCTCCAACGCTCCACTAGTTCTCTCCAATTCAGCAATGTAGTGACTGAGTTCCTTGATGTGGCGTTCGGCCTGTTCCGCCCGCTTTCTTTCGGCTTCAGCATGCGCATGCTCCGCCTGTTCGGTCTGCGCGGTTGAGGCTTTGACATCGTTGATGTACCGTCGAAGTGTGAGATAGGCGATGGCGATAATAGGGGTAATCGCGAGGGCAGCGTAGAGGCTGGCACCTGCCAGCCTGACTGTCGCGCCGGCAGCCAGAGCGCCCGCAAAGTAGGTGAAAGAAGAGCAAAAATAATGGTCGTTCCACGTTGTCCATACCGACTTGTTACTTTCACACGCAGTGTACACGGCCGCTAACATGGAGTTGGCTGCAAACTGTACGAGCGACAAGACGCACAGCACCGTGATGAAAGTCACGGAGTAGCCGTCGCGAGCGAGACCAACAATCGGCCCGAAAGCGAGACGCAAAGTCCAGACTGCTAAAGTCGTCGAGCAGGCCATCAGGGCACAATTGAATAGAATTCCGTCGGTCCGGATCGTGATTCCCCGTCTTTTGAATCGTAAAGAGGTGCAGAGTGCCTCTGCCGCTGCGACAAGAACGGCTGCCTCCCCGTCGTAAAGCAGCAAGATAAGAAAGACAAAAGCGTCAGAAACCGAAAAATGGACCTTGGCACGAGGCACCTGGATGGTGAGCCGCGAGCAAAGTCCGATCGTAAATGCAGCCAATAACCAGAAGCGCAGATCGAATCGCGTGGCCCACAATGCATAAGCGGAGTAAATACACGTCCCCGCGCCGACACCAACGACCAGCCAGGTGAAAGGCTTAGCCAAACTCTGTGTGCCTTTAAGATCTTTCATCTATTTGCGACGGAGTTTCGAGGAGAAATGAGACCTGAATTAATTACTTTGCTGCTGTAGGAAGATTGTGTGGTAGTAGCCGCGAAACTGATAGCGGGCTTTGCGATAGAGTGTTTGGGCTTCAGGATTTTCATCATTGACCAGAAGGCAAAGCAATTTTGTTCGCGTGAGAAGACGCTGGCTCAATTGAGAAATGCAACGTAATCCAACAGCCTTGCGACGCTCATCAGGGTCGACGTAAACACCCTCCAGGTAAGTGACCTCAGCGGTCTCTGAAACAACGTCGGCTTTGAAAATCACACGCCGCCCTTCGGTCCACACCCAGACACGCTGCTGGTTAATTCGGCGTGCACAGCGTTGGCGAAATCCGTTGGGATCCACTTCCAGTGGATTGATCCCGCTTTCCTCAAAAGCCATCGCAGCGTGCACTGGCATGACAATCTCGAGATCATCCATTGTGGCCAGCCGCAATCCAGAAACAGGTTCACGATGCTTTGCCGGCCATCCCAGTTGAAACAACAACTCGCGGCAGAAAAGGCGCGGGGTCTGACCACTGCCGTGGTAATAAGTCCAAAACCGCTCTATTTTCTCCTGCTCGCCAATGATCATGTAGGCGCTGGGATAGCCTTGCGCCAGTCGGGCTGAGGCGGCGAGTGCGGCCTCGTTGCGTGCTTCGAGCATCATGATCTCGCCGATCAAGACGACACCTTCCAGGCATCCAGACTGGTCGCGACAACCGTAAAACGTGCCCCGATTGAGCGCGCTCACCAAACCGTTGTCACGAATCAAGCCGGCCATCATGACGGTGTGGATCGGACGCTCAGCCAGAAAGGCCAACACCTCCGCGATATCGTCGTCGCCCAGTGGGGCGACATCCAGCGCATCGGTTTTCATCAAACTGGCAGCGGGTGCAATCGCTGTAGCTATTCCGGTGTGGAAAAACATTCATTCCTCCAATGAGTGCAACCGACCTCATTCTCCAAGCGTATCGTTTTAGTATTCAGAAGCACTATCGGACCTCTATTTCATGCAGGAGGTCGCATCACCAGTCACGGCCACTCGCGTGTCCGTTGCTGACCAAACGTACGAGAGATTTGTCGTGATTCCATTACTGATGAGCACGCCGTTGCTGATTAAGACACCATTGTCGGAAAGCACACCGCCACTTAACGATAGCCCACCCCGACTCGCATCGTTAGTGTCTTCAAGCAAACTCGCGGTGCTGCAAAATTCTGAGCCCCAGCCCAGCGAGTAGCCGTCACTCGTCAATATCGAGTCAGAAAGCATGATGCCGTTGCTGATCAGGACGCCATTGCTGATTAGGACACCATTGCTGATTAGTACGCCGTTGCTGATCAGCACTCCATTGTCATAGATCTTCTGATTGAAGCTGATGAGTTCGGTACTGGTGCCGTAGGTGTGGTCGAAGATTAATCCTTGCGCCCAGGAAAAGGTGTGTCCGCTTATGCTTGTATAGGGATCCGGCAAAGCGCTCGTTACCAGAAGCGGATCGCCGAGGGGTGTATCGGCAGAAAGATCCGAGCGCACGAGACGAGCCAGTCTGACCGCGCCCTCAATATTGATCTCGCCTGCGCCCTGTTCGAGCATGTTGTGACCCTTGAGCGGCTGGGCCGTATATTCAAGGATCATCTTTATCATGTTTGGCGTGAGGGACGGGTTTGCCTGTAGCAACAACGCTGCTGCCCCTGACACAATGGGCGCCGCCATGGAGGTACCAGACAGATACATCATCTTCACGTCATCCCTATTAGTCTTATAGACATTCAGATAGGGGTAATTCTTGACGAACCAGTTGTCGTTACCTTGAGCAGCAATCAGCTTGTTGCCCGGCGCGACCAGGTCAGGTTTGATTAGATTGTCGTAGTGCGCCACGCCATTCTGATCCGTCCAGAAACTCCGCGTCGGGCCGCGAGAGCTGTAAGTTGTAATGACGTCATCCGCGCGCGAGTCCGTGCCAAAAGTGTTCGAGGCCCCTACCGTAAGCGCTGAAGGCTCGTTCCCTGGTGATTCAATCAGGCCGTAATACTTCTGTCCCCCAAAGCTCCCAAGATTGCCTGCAGCTACGACGACCACGACCCCGGCGTCTACCAGACGACGCACTGCTTTGCACAGTGGATCGTTGCGGTACGAATCAACAGCCAGTGTGCCGAGGCTCATGTTGACTACGCGGATGTTGTAGGTTGCTTTATTCGCCATCACCCACTCGAGAGCGTTGAGCACCCACGATGTGTAACCCACACCTTGCGAATTCAGCACAGCGAGGTTCACAAGGTTGGCCTTGGGCGCGATACCTGTATAGCCGCTGTTGTACAGACTACTGCTGCCAGCTGCCAGTCCAGCAACGTGCGTAGCGTGGCCAAAGGGATCAGAGAGACTCATTCTTTTCGCGCCGGTGAAATCCACGTTTGCGACAACGCGGGTGACGCCATTGCTCCCCAGGAACGCCTGATGGCTTGTGTAAATCCCTGAGTCAAGCACGGCGATACCGATACCAGAGCCGTCTAGAGCGCCCGCTTCCCCGGGGCCACTCGCACGTACCGCATCAGTGCCAGTAGTAACCGACACATGGCCAAGCGATTTGACGTCCCTATCCGGCGAGACATACGACACATCGCCGTTGGCAGCCAGTTCATCAAGCATGCTTGCGGGAAGTTCGACCACCCGCGCGTTGAGGTTGGGAAAGTTGCCGCGGACCTTCACGCCAGCACGTTGAAGGAGACTCGTAAGGCTGGCGCTCTCCAGTCCTTTGGTTTGAAGTATGACGCGGAGGGTGTCATTGGCCGCACGGGCCCCGTGTACACGCTCGCGCAAGTCTCTGGAAATCTTGTGGGGTGTGGCTCCGCTTGAGGTTCGTCGTTCAGGGCGGAGAGTAGATTGCGTTTGGGCATGGGGGTTCGGTACCAACGCTGTGCTTAAAAAACACAGCAAGGCGCAGGAAACAAACCGTCTGCCGAAAAAAGATTTGCGACTTTTCATGACAGTGACCTTAGGTCGAGGGTTGAGGGCATGCCTGGCTAGGCAATCGAGATTTAAATTCGCACGGAAAACGACAGGGCATCTTTCGTGCCAACGGTTGGTGCACTTGTCGGACACCGATGTTAAAGGTTTTTCAGGATTTCTTTCGTCGCCCACGTCAGTGTTCGGCAGGGCACGGTCATCATGCGTCGTATTGACTTACGAGAGTTAGTCATTCTGAAACGACGTGAACGAACAGCGACTTTACTGAAGGAATGTTGAGTTGAGTTGCTCGATTCAACTCACATCAGAGTTAGGCCGTGAAGAGCAGGCCAGGATGAAGCACTTCCAGAACTGGATTTGCGAGTCAGGACATAATTTAGACGGGGTTAAGTATGACAACCTCTGCGCGCTCTCGAGAGTAGTCGAGGAAGGCATCTGTATCCGATTCAATCTTCGCTTCGGTGAGGGTTCTCTCAATTTCTGAGCGTGCTTGTTCGAGAGTTGGGACGATTTGACCGGGCGCCCGGCTGCGCAAACGCAACGCGTAGACATCCTTGTAGTAGTCGGCGATCTCCTTCTGGGTGATTACTACGAAGTTGCGAAAGCGGAAGTCGAGATATTTCTCAATTCTCACGCGCTGATCCAGAATCTCGGCAAGCTTCTCACTGGTCAACCCCACTTTTAACAGGCGCTGTTGAAATTCTGCCGCAGATGGGAATTGTTTTGCCAGCTCATCTCGTGCATCGCTAATCTCCCTCTCGGTCGGGCCAAGCGTCGGGAGTTTTTCCGCTTCCTGCAGGATCAATCTCTGGTCAATGATCAGGCGCAAGGCATGATTCAGATCCTCCGACGTGGGATTATCGAGCGGGGTGTTTGGTTCCAACGCCAGTTGCCATAAAAGATCAGAATAGGTAATCAAGCAAATCTGATTACACTCTGAAAGGGTTCCCGCGTTGACCGTCGCCACCATCTTGTCGACCACCTGCGCCTGTTGGGCATGGCAGAAACGGACAAGAGGGGAAAAGGGGGAAAAGGGTAACGGGGTAAGCGTAAACGTCAGTACCAATCCTGCGCTCGATAGCATCCTGATGACCCTTCGAACCCAACAGTGACCTGTATTTCGCAACGAACCTATCACGACTTAGTTACCCTTTACCCCTTACCCCATTTCCCATTTCCCCTTTACCCATTTTCCCGATTTTCCTTTTCCCCTGCTCTTAGAACGTTTGCGTAAACCGGAAATGCAATTGCGTTCGCTTGAGGCGATAGATGGCGGGTGTGCCGTCAAACCCGGTTGGCCCGCGCTGAGGAATGAGAAACTCAGGCGGATTGAGCATGAAACCGTAATCCACCGCGAGTGCGCCACCAAAAGGGGTTTGAATTCTAAAGCCGAGCCCAACGGTGTTCGTCCAGTGCGCTCGGAGATTTGCTGCATTTATTGTTGCCAACAAGTCGCCGGGTGCCACAGGAGCGTCTTTCCTGCCAAACAAATCTCCGATTCGCCGAAAAACATTGCCCCCATCGTAAAAAGGAACGGCTTGCAGGGTCCTGTTCAGTGGAACGCGCGCTTCCAGGTTGATAATCGCCAGTGCGTTGCCACCGACAGGAACTGTGAACGGCCCTAACACCACTACCTTTTTGTCATGATCCAGGAAAGTCCCTTGCGGTATTATCACCCGCCGCGGCCCTGCTTCTTCAAAGTTGAATCCGCGAAGAGTCGTAGAGCCACCGGAAAAAAATCTCTCGCTGATCGGCAACGTGAGATCGATTTCGTCGATTGTTCCGTTGCCGTCCCGGTCGCGCGGATTGAAAAGATTTGCCAAGCCAAGCGTCGCGTTTCCAGCTAAAACGGTACCGCGGAAGCGGTTTAGTTTGTAATAACGGCGATAAGTCGCCTGCAGTCTGTTGAAGGACAGATTTCCTCCCAATTGTCGTAGCGCTACAGCGTAATCAATATTGAAGAAGTCGCCGCGCGTTGCATCCAATTGGTTGTATCGACAGATTTCTCCGGGGGCCCCTGTTTCAGTCTCATCTTTGTTCTGAATTGCACCGATCAAACCGCGTTCGCATCGCTCGCGCGTGTCGCGAACAAACGAAGCGCCCAGCCGCGAAAGTCGAACTGTCCGGTCTGGCTCAAGTATGGGGCGCACCAGAAGACTCTGAAGATTAAACAGGCGTACATCTTCATAACTGTAACGAGCAAAGATGATGGAGTGTGTCTTCTTGTTTAGGACACGTTGGGTTTCAATGGCCGCAGTAAAGCGATTAATGGTTGGCTGGTTAACTCTGGCGCCGAATTCGTCCAGTGGATTACCTTTTTCATCGAGACGCTGGACAATTCCCATCGTGCCCCGGTCAATCGCGGAACGAAAGAACCGCGTCACCGTGGAGTCGCGTTGGTACTCGAGAGATAGAGCGAGTGGCGCAAACTGTTTTTCCCCATAGCGGGCAAAACGTGGATCGAGATATTCAAGTCTTAGAAGCTGTTGCTGTTTGCTGGCCCGGAGACGCATAGCTCCGTGCCGGAGTTTATTCATTAAATTAACGTTGCTTATTTCGAACAGACCCAGGGCACCGGTGTCAGTAGAAAAACCACCGCCATAATCCATCACGCGCGGTTTCTTCTCCTCTACGTCGATGATCACATCGCGTCGCTTGAAACCGGAGGGGGTCTCGCCTGCGGCATCGGTACGAATTATCACCTGGCGAAATGCATCGGTTAGATAAAGTTCCCGTTCACTCTCGGCTATGCGGTCGGACCGCAGCACGTCTCCTTCGGCGATCGGAATTACTCGGGCGATAGCGTCGCGCTTGGTACGCTGTGTTTTGGCACTTCCAGTTACACCATTAACAATAATTCGATTGATGTAGACCTTGTCTCCTTCGTTGATGATTGAGTAGATAAGTCTGACCTGTTCGTCCTCTCCCTTCTTAGGCAGCTCCACAATGGAAAATTCCATTTGCGCGGTCACGTAGCCTTCACGTGCGTAAAGTGCGATCATTCGCTCGCCGTCGGCTCTGGCCTGCGACCGGGAGTAGGGAGATCCCTTTACAATTTTCAACTCGTTGAGCAGGCGTTCCTCGGTGTAGATCTTATTGCCACGAACTTCGGCATCGGCGATACGCGTCAATGGCCCTTCGTTGACCTGGAAGGTAATGATCAACCCTTCCCCATTCAGCGAAACGCCCTGAAGCACATCCACGTGCACCCTGCGATAACCGATATCCCGCATATAGGCTTCGACGGTTCGCCGATCCTGTTCCAGCAAGGTGAGACTGGTATAGCCGCGACCGTATCCGAGCAATGGTATCAGGCCTAAAGCACTTGCTTTCTGAGTTCTCAGATCTGCCTCAACGTCTGCAATGGTAAGTTTATTGGTCCCGGTTATTCGCATATCAGTGAGCTTGAACCGGCGCCCCCGTTCAATGTCATAACGTATTTCTACTGTGCGGCCACTCAACAACTCCGGATTTAGAACCTCACATGTCGCGGCGGAACCATTCGCACCCAGTTCGGTCGTTGGCGGTGTGACGGTGCATACCGGCGTTATTTCGGTAAAGAAATATCCCTGCTCCTGGAGTTTATTACGCAAACGCCGGGCGCCCTCGATGATCGCCGATTGGTCGATGTTACCCTCACGCTTTACGGGCAAAAGTTCGCGCGCGGTCTTCTCGCTCATCGGAAAATCCTTGACGACGACATTGACCTTTGGCCCGATAGCGCCTTTTATATTTATCGCTATTACATTCCGTTCGGGGTCGCGCTCAACTCTGGGGTCTTCAATTAACGGCGAAAGATATCCCAGGTCGATAATCGTCTGACGGATCTGCTTTACGTCAGCGCCGAGCGCTTCCCGTGTGAAGGCTGTGCCAGGTTGAAGTTGTAATGACGGTTTAACCACACCTGGATTGAACCCGGTGATGTCGATATTGAAAGAATCAACACGCGATTGATCGCCCGGAACGACGCGGTAGGTCACGGTGGCGCGCGTCCCGCTTGGATCCAACAGTTCGGTCGACTCCACCACGGCGTTAAAGTATCCGCGATCACGAAGATACACCTGGAGCTCGTCGGTATTACGCACAATGATCTGCTTGGAAAGGCGAGTACCGGGTTGGGTGAGATTTACGCGGGCGCGCAACTCATCTTCGGTAATGGGTGTACCTGGAGCCGCGGCCAACTCAAACTTGACGTCACCGATCTGGACCTGGCGCTGAATATGAAAACGTAGCCGCACGGGACCAGTCTTGTCCGCGCCCACTTCATAAACTTCGACGCGCGCGTTCGCCACTCTTTCAGACTCGAAAAGCGCTTGCAGCGAATCGCGTATAGCCACAGCTGAATACTGGCTATTCGGGAGGATTTTGAGAATAGATAGAAACTCTACCTCGGCTGCCGGATCCGCCGGCGATCCTTCAAACACTATCTCGACTGAAGCGATAATACGTCCATCGTACTCATTGATAACTCCAAAGGCTTTTGCACTGCCGCAAGTCGACAGAACAATGGCCAGCGCCCACAATGCAAAGACTAATTGAGCGGACCAACGCGGATGGTGGCCACGCTGCAAAAACAGGTACGAGATTCTAGATAGAATATCCCGCACTCCAGTTTGCGCTTCGACTTGCGCTTGATTTCGACTCCGCTTCTGGCGCAAACCCATCGCTCAAAACCGTTTCCTGAACCTGATCTCAAAATTGAAATTATTGCTACGCGCCGTTAATTTTTGCGTGGATGCCTGCTCATACTGCGCAATGAAAAACAGCCTGTCTGAAAGCCTGTATTCGAGGGCTAAAATCTGATTCGGATCAGAAGCAACGTTGGTAGAGTAGGTGACCGAAAGGTCTTTATTGATTCTTTTTCCCACGGTTAACCGGGCCGCCGGCGTTGATCCGCGACCGATCACCGGGTTGATCTCGAACCGGGTTAATCCGAAAAGACGACTGGTAGCACGTTGCGCCGGCGCATTGATTAACGCGTCTGTAAGAAGACTTGTCGCGGTTCCTAAGCCCGACTGGGAAAGTGTGGAGGTGCTCGTATCCCCGGTTGCGAGTTGGCCCGTCGTGATCAAAGAAACAACATCAGCTTGCGGTAACGCGGGTTCAGAGCTGACGATGGCCTGGGGCTGTGATAATGGCCCAGCGAGTCCGACAGTGACGCGATAGCCTCGAACCTGTGATTCTGCCTGGATATTGATTATTGGATCCGCTTGCCGCTGCGCCGGCAGATCCATCAACGCGCGGGTGATCTCATACCGATCGTTCCGGAAATTCAGCGTGCCGCTAGTAGCAGTGATCCTGCCTGAAATTACCGGATCCTTAACCGGTCCATTAATCTGCAACGAAACAGACCCGACTAGATCAGCGAGATTGTTTCTGACGACAAGAGCGTTGCGCCCTTCTACGCGCAAACCGCTAAACAATGCGGCCCGCGTTAGTTCAATCTCACCACCTTCTTCGATCGACTCCTGACGCCGGAAGTTAATCAGGTCAGCGAGCTCGATGTCCTCTGTGTATTCGGTCCTGCGAACATTCACTGTGCCGCCCACCAGCTGTTCTCGCGCGGATCCCCTGATCTCGAGATCCAGATTTGCAGTAGTGCGGAAGTTTTCAGGAAATGGAACCGTTACATCCTGGCCGTGGATGTTGAAAAGAAAGCGGGAAACTGCGAAGCCCTCGAGGAGCGCGCCACCGGTGGCGGAAACGCGGCCACCACCCATCGTGCCTGAGAGCGTATCTATTTGGGCCTGGTTTGAAGTGAATCTCACGAGTGCTTTCAAGTTGGATACAGTCCAACGCTCATTACCAAGGAGCATGGAGACCGAGCCCCCGCCCACTGAGGCCGTACCATTAAGTCGCGGCACCTCGTAACTGCCGGTAACTCTAACCGCCACGTCCGCCGTACCCGACATAAAAACGTCCGGAGACAATCCATTTAAGACCCTGAGATTGAGTTGGCCGTCCGCGGTGAAAGTCTGCCTACCCTCCGGTCCCACGGCTAGCGTTCCACCGAGCGCGATGTTTGTTCCCGGACCCGTAAATTGAGTTTTTTCGAAGGTTAATTCGTGCGGTGAAAACTGAACAATCAAGGGTGAAGTAGCGATGAGTGCCACATCTTCTACGCGGAAACTCA
>JBHENH010000038.1:0-296 GCA_046262135.1 Pyrinomonadaceae bacterium | reverse complement strand
TGCCGTGCCATGCAGCCCGCCTGCGGAAAAATATCCATCTTCGTCGAGCAGATTTCCGCTGGCCTTCAAACTACCAGTCGCGGTCCCGGTAATTTTCACCGTTGTTTGCGGCAAAATCATTCTCATCAAAGTCGTCAGGTCAGCATTGTTTAGCGTGGTTTCGACGTTTGCCGCCAGCTTCTCACTCGCCAGGTTGACCTGTGCAGTAATGGCTTGCGATGGACCAAGTAGTCCCGTATTGAGTGTGATATTGAGCTGCTTGTTCTCTGTTCTCCCAACCAGGGCAATCGTGCCCG
>JBHENH010000037.1:17609-25022 GCA_046262135.1 Pyrinomonadaceae bacterium | reverse complement strand
AACTGCTTTTCTACCTACGGCGCAGCTTCCGCTGCCGGGTTTCGCTCCTGACGGAGCGAGGTCTTGTGCAAGGTTCTTCGAGCTATAAACATCTCGCCCCGCTGGGGCGAAGCAACAGCGCATATTCTGTTGCACTTCAAAGTTGAATCCACCATTTACCATTTTTCATTGGTAATCGCCTGGACAGTTGTTTCTAAAAGGAAATGCATAGGAACTTTTGTGAAATGGACCTTATGAAATGAAAAATGAAAAATAATGAAAAATCATGAAAAATGACAAATAATAAATGGAAAATCTTGCCTCGATCGCTTCGAGACTACTCTCTTTCCTCACGTAAAGAAGTACTTGGCGATCGTTGCCGTTGTGGGTTTGCGTGTCGCGAGCGACACAATGTACATCAATAGCGCCGAGACAATAACCATCGGCACGACCGGCATGAAACCGAAAACTGCGGTGCCGCCCGGAGTGCGTGAAAGAACTTCGTTGCCACCCAGTGACCAAATCAAAGTCGATGGCCCAGGTGCTGGCGCCGGCACGCTGTGCTGAAAAATGGCTACTGCGACCACAGCAAGAGCCGTCCAAGTCGTTACGGCAAGTGCTCCCCACTTCGTACTTCCCTTCCAAAAGAGAGCCGCCACGAGTAGAGGCGATAGTGCAGCGTAACCGGAAAATGCATACTGAATTGCCAATTCAAAGATCGTCTCCGGCGCGCGCAGAGCCACCGCATAAGCGAACATCGTAATGAGCACAATGAAGATACGGCCAGTTTGAACTTGTACGGCTTCGCCGAAACGTCTCTTCCCTCCATAAAAGGCAAACACATCCTCCGTAAACATCGTCGATAGCGCAAGGATCTGCGAATCGCTCGCCATTACTGCCGCCATAATTCCGGCGCCAAGCAATCCTGCGAGCCATAATGGCGCGTAACGCTGAAGCAACAGCATGATGACATCGTCTCCTGCAGCGTTCTCGCGCAGGTCGTCGCGTGCTTCCGGCGTCATCGTTTTGCCTTGCGTGGCGAGCGTCCGACGCGCTTCCTGCTTCGCCCTTATCTGTGGAATATCTGTTACACGGTTAGCCATTACGCCGAGGAATACACAAGGAAGCCAGATCGCAAGAATGCAAAGCGGGTAAAAAATTACCGTCTTCTTAAACTGATTCATCTTCCGCGCCGTCAGGCAGAAGATCAGAATGTGAGGAAATGCGATCGCCGATAAGGGAATGAACGTGTAACTAAAAAAGTAGAGAGGCGACATCCGCTCGCGCGTCAGCAATGGAGCAAGAGCCGGCGAGGATTGCATGGCCTGAACTGCATTGCGGAACCCTCCCATGCCTGCACCGATCACTATCAAGGCGACAGCGCCGAACAGCAGAAACAGAACAGTCTGAAAAGTATTTACCCACGCCGTGCCACGCATGCCTCCGAAAAAGACGTAACTCATCACAACCATGGCAACGATAGCGCCGCCAAACCAATAAGGAACCAGTCCGCCGCTAATTGCGTTTAGTGTGGTGCCACCGCCCATGATCCCGATGATGATGTATGGAATGAGCAGCACGGCCTGAACGACAAAAATCACCGTGCCGATGTGCCCGCATTCCCATCGATCGCGGAACATCTGCACGGGAGTCATGAATCCGTATTTCTTCCCGAGTGCCCAGACGCGAGTTCCGATTAAAAAAATGGTGAGAGGAATAACCAGCCCTGACGAAGATGCCATCAGACCGAAGGTGACGATGCCGTTTGAGAATGCATGGCCCGATGAACCCAGGATCGCAAACGCAGTCATGTTTGTGCCGAAAAGTGAGAAGAGGAATACGAAAGGACCCAGGGAGCGGTTCGCGAGGAAGTAGTCCTCAGCTTTTTCCTTACCCGTGGCACGACGAAAGGCGAAGATCCCGATGTAAAGTACGGCAGCGAGATAGATGAAAACGACGATTGCAGGAATCAACGGCCGCGTTCCTCCTCAGTCGCGTTCTGTTGGATCTCGCGTTCAAGATGACCCGGCCAGGCAAATTTCACCAGCAACCACATCAGCAACGATGCGGCCACTGAAAAACACGCCTGATAGAAAAGCCCGATAGGAATGAAGCCAAACACGAGTGGATGCGCTGTGCGCCAGAACCAGAAGTCCTGATGCAGAAAGTAGAGGAGAATCACGGCGACGACGAGCAATGTTCTCTTCATAATGGTCTCGCAGGCCGGGCAAACCTTCGTCTGTCCCTGAATTACAGACGCCTAAACGTTGGTCTAATCAATCGCTGACAACCGCTGGGAGACTTCAAATGCAACGTAGTCACTGAATGGAGTGGCAAGAATAGTATCGCAGGGGAGGAAAAACGTTAAGCAGTTTTGTTGGATTGGGAGGACAGAAACGAACGGACGTGCTGTCCGGAGCTGGTGATACATGAAAAGGCCGGCGAAAGAATCTCGCCGGCCTCGTGCTTCATTGAAGACGAATGAACTTCGGTTTCCAAAAAAGCGCAGGATCTTTGTCAGTTCCTTGTGGTAGAGTAATGGCTCCCTCTTTCATAACCTGAAAACAGTAATGCATGCGTTTAATGAGGAGTAATTGTGAAACGAAAAGTAGCGCAGTTTTTCATGATTGGAGTAGTAACGGTATCAATGGCAGTCGCGATAGCGCCGGCCAAAGCCCAGAATAGCAACACCGCCAAAGGTGAGATCAAACAGAGCGGCAGTGAAGTTGGTAACGCTGCCAAAGGGATGGGCCGCAACGTGAGACGTGGCCGTATAGTCAGAGGCGGAAAGCACTTCGGAAAACACATGGGCCGCGCCGGTAAGCACTTCGGTCGTAGCACAAAAAAAGTTTTCAAACGCGCCATTTCCTAGATATCATTTTTCTTCAAACGTTTAAGAAGTTAGCCGAATTCAGGTTCTGCAGGCGTGGACAACGTCTCAACCACGTTATTCGGGAAAGTTGTCTCGAAACAGGGCACTTTTACCCTGCGTATAATGTGCGACGCAAGCTAAGAGAAGTCAGCGGTGTGTGCCACGTACGGTTCCGATCATCAGGATTCAGTCACGGGATTTCGTATCCCAATTCAATCAGTCATAAAGGAGACGACCATGCGTAGAGTCCTGCTTATGCTGGCTGGCTTGGCGCTTTTCGCCATCCCCGGTTCCGCTCAGACCGCGGAGGATACAGTGGCTAAATATATTAAAACCGTGGGCGGAGCCGACAAGATCCAAGCCGTTAAAACCTTGCGCCGCTCCGGAAAATTTACGGGCGGAGGAGGCTTTGAAGCTGCCATCCTTGAGGAAAATAAACGGACGAACATGGTGCGGCAGGAATTCTCTCTGCAGGGCCTGACCGGCATTAGCGCTTATGACGGGAAAACTGGTTGGAAGATCGAGCCCTGGCAAGGCAAGAAGGATCCGGAGCCGTTAGGCGAAGAAGAAATGAAACAGATCCTGGAGGATTCGGATTTCGATGGCCCATTAGTCAACTATCAACAGAAGGGCAACAAGCTTGAGTTTGTGGGAATGGAACCAGTCGAAGGGACGGATGCCTTCAAGCTTAAGTTAACACTCGCTAATGGAGATATTCGCTACTACTACATGGATACGGATTACTACGTTCCTATCAAGATCGATACTAAGAGAATGGTTCGTGGGGCAGAGCGCGAATACGAAACATCGTTAAGCGACTATAAAGAGGTGGCCGGGTGGTATCTGCCGCACTCTATAGAAGTGAACGTCAAGGGGAGCGCGAACCGTCAGAAAGTCACCTATGACAAGATTGAAGCGAACGTCGCCATTGACGATGGTCGCTTCCACATTCCTGCCCCAGCCGTGAATAAACAGACGGGGGTAAAACCTGCGGACGCTTCAGAAATTCTTCCCAAGAAAAAAGATGACGCGAAGCCAGCTGCGACGCCAGCCACCAAGCCCTAGAAGACGGCAGGTGGTATTAAGTCAAAAGTCGACGATAAACAATCGCGGCTCTGCCGTTTTCTTTGCGGTAAGCCTACGGCTTACCGAAACACGCTTTTTCCCACGAGGCTATGCCTCCGCGTTGATTCACTTGTGAGGCAAAGGGGTTGAGGCACAGCCCTCTGACAAATACCGTCGTTGCGGTAAGCCGTAGGCTTACCGCAAAGGAAGCGGCTGAGCCGCCTTTCTCCGGCATGTCAATACCAAACACCCTAGAGATAATTCTGAGAATAAAGGGATCAAAAATGAAGACAAACTTAGTCTCCTGCATATCGACAGTGTTTTTTTGCGCCGTACTGGGATCAGCAGCAAGGGCACAGACGCCACTACCCACTCCGATCAAGATTGACTCCGAAACTATATCGGGTTTGCGCGCGCGCAACATCGGGTCGGCAGCAATGAGCGGCCGCGTGTCGGCTCTCGATGCGGTGCAGGAAGGACAGCGACTCACGGTTTACGTAGGAGCTGCGAGCGGTGGAGTTTGGAAATCCGTTAATTCCGGCGCAACCTTCAAACCCGTTTTTGATAAGCAGCCGGTGCAATCAATTGGCGCTGTAACGATTGATCCGAAGAACCCGAAAATAATCTGGGTTGGCACGGGTGAATCGTGGACACGCAATAGCGTCTCCGTGGGCGATGGTGTCTACAAGTCTATCGACGGCGGCGACAATTGGACCAACGTCGGTTTGAAGGACTCGGAAAGAATTGCGAAAGTGCTCGTCGATCCCACCAGCACGGATACAGTTTACGTGTGTGCAACTGGCAAACTCTGGAGCGACAGCGACGAGCGCGGCGTCTATAAAACCACGGATGGTGGCAAGACGTGGACCAGGGTCCTAAAAGGGGCGAATGCCTCAACCGGCTGTTCCATGATGTCGATGGACAGGCAAAACCCAAAAACAATTTATGCTGCCATGTGGGATTTTCGCCGCAGGGGCTGGACTTTCCGTTCCGGGGGAGATGGTCCAAATGCAGCAAGTGGTAGTGGCCTATTTAAGAGCATTGACGGAGGTGCCTCCTGGACAGAGCTGGACGAAAAAAGCGCGAAAGGACTCCCTTCCAAACCGTGGGGCCGTCTGGCAGTAACCGCGGCCCCTTCGAAACCGAACATCGTTTATGTCGTTATTGAGGCCGAAGCGCCCAAGAATGGTCTCTACCGTTCGGACGACGGAGGCCAGACCTGGACTGCGCTGGACCGCAGCGCAAACATGATCTGGCGCCCGTTCTATTTCGCTAATCTAATCGTCGATCCTAAAAACGAAAACAAGATTTATAAACCCGATGGTCCATTGATTGTGTCAACGGATGGCGGCAAGAGTTTCAGCGGCATCACCGGCGGTGCGCACGGCGACTTCCATGATGTCTGGATCAATCCCAACAACACTGATCATCTGATCACCGGCGATGATGGTGGCGTGTGGTATTCGTATGACAGCGGGAACCGGTGGTGGAAAGGCGAGAATCTGCCTATTTCGCAGTTTTATCATGTCAGCACCGATATGGAGAGACCTTACCGCGTCTATGGCGGCTTGCAGGACAACAGTTCGTGGGTAGGCGACTCGCAATATCCTGGAGGCATTACCAATAGCCGTTGGGAAAACATGTATGGAGGAGACGGCTTCTGGATGTTTGCCGACCCTTCGGATCCGGATTATCTGTACGCTGAATATCAAGGCGGAGAGATCGCTCGCATCAATCGCAAGACGCATGAGTCGCGAAATATCAAACCGCTACCGCAGTACAAGGAAGGTAAGCTTCGTTACAACTGGAACACTCCAATTCATCTGAGTCCGAAAAACGACGGCACAATTTATATTGGAGCACAGTTTCTTTTTCGATCGCGTGACCATGGACAAACCTGGGAGCGCATCTCACCCGACCTGACGACAAACGATCCAGAAAAGCAGAAGCAAGAACAGTCTGGCGGCGTCACCGTAGACAATTCTGCTGCGGAAATGCACACAACGATCTATGCGATCGCCGAGTCGCCAAAAGATTCAAACACAGTGTGGGTTGGGACTGACGACGGGAATGTCCAGATTTCACGCGATGGCGGTAAGAGCTGGACGAATGTGGTAGGAAATATTCAGGGTCTGCCAAAAAACGCGTGGGTGTCTTCACTGGAGGCCGGTCACTTCGATCAGGGAACAGCGTACGCAACCTTCGATGTTCATACTTTCGGCGATATGCGTCCGTTTGTTTATAAGACCGCCGACTTTGGACAGACGTGGACACCTGTCGTCACGGAAGGCGGGGCAGTCCGTGGATATGCGCACGTTGTAAAAGAAGATCTGGTTAACAAAGATCTTCTGTTTGTGGGTACCGAGCTCGGCCTCTGGGTTTCTGTGGATGGCGGTAAACAGTGGGCGCAGTACAAGGGCGGTGATCTGCCGAACGTTGCTGTGCGCGATCTGGCCATTCACCCGCGTGACCACGACCTGGTGATTGCGACGCATGGCCGCGGCATTTGGATCGTTGACGACATCACGCCACTCCGTTCGTTGACTGCTGATACCTTACCGAAAGAAGTCCTGTTCGTGCAGGCCAGGCCCAGTGTGCAGAGCATCTCGGGCGGTGGCGGATGGGCAAACGGCGATGCCGTATACGTGGGACCTAATCCGACCGATGAAGCGGTTATTACCTACTACCAGAAGAAGCGTCATATTTTCGGTGATTTGAAGATCGAAGTCTTTGATTCGGGTGGCAAGCTCCTGAGTACGATTCCCAGCAGCAAGCGTCGCGGGCTCAATCGTGCGACCTGGCCAATGCGCTTGAAGCCGCCCAAGGTTCCTCGGGCCGCAAGCGCCGCTTTCGGAGCGGCGGTTGGGCCTCGTCTCCTGCCCGGCACATATACGGTGAAGATGACGAAGGACAAGCAGGTTTACACGACGGAGTTACGCGTACTTACGGATCCACGATCAAAGCACACCGCAGAGGATCGGCGCGCGCAATTCGAACTAGCCATGAAACTCTATGACCTCCTTAGCCACATGACGTTTAATGTGGAACGGATTAACGAAGTTCGTCTGGCCCTGGACGATCGCGCCTCGAAGCTGCCGGCAAGTGATCCTCTTGTGAAGCGCCTACACGCTGCTTCCGCTGCAGTAGGAGAGCTGCGGAAAAAGATAGTTGCGACTACGGAAGGCGGAGCGATAACCGGCGAGGAACGGCTGCGTGAAAACCTCGCCGACCTTTATGGTAACGTCGTTTTTTATGAAGGTAGGCCCAGCGCTACCCAAATTAGCAGAACCGACGTCCTCGGTCGTGAACTCGCCGATGTTGTAAAGGACTTCGACACCTGGCTAGCGCAGGAGCTGGCGGGAGTGAACTCGGATCTCGAAAAAAAGAAGTTGGAAACTATTAAGCCGTTAACGCGCGAAGAATGGCAGAAAAAGGACGCGCAGAAATAAGGCGGAATTCGAATAACAAACTTCGAAATCATCAAAGCAGTCCCGGAG
>JBHENH010000037.1:0-17599 GCA_046262135.1 Pyrinomonadaceae bacterium | reverse complement strand
GGTTTGGATCGTTTACCCGCCGGCACTGAACTTCTCAGCTGAGAAGTAAGCTTCCCGCCGGCCACACGAGAAGTGCTTAAGGCGTCGGATTATCATCGAGAAAGCGCCTCATCTCCCCGACAAACTTGTCACTATTCGCGATGCTGCGAAGGACGACCCTGATTGCTGCCTCCGGAAAACCGGATTCCAAAGTGAACGTGTAACCTGTGAAGACATCGCCCGAGTCATCTGCTCCCCAGAATAGAAACGCGCGATCGCTTAACCTCAACAATAAACGCATCAGGTTCGCACGGTTCTTAGCTTTATCAATATTAACGTACTTACCTTTGTAGTGAGGGTAGATCCGGAACCCGATAGTAGCTTTAGGAGTGACGCTGATAACAATTTCGAAACTATCTGCATAAGTTAATCCTGTCTTTAATGAACCCACATAGTTAAATGGCTGCTTCTCGCTCTGGCTGAAAGCGACTTTAATCTCCGGCCCGACCTTTTCAAGCAATTGAGCCAGTTGCGTCCTCGTTTTTATTCGAGCCGCTTCATCATCTTGTTGGCTATAAACGGCGTGGCTGGCCGCGGTCAAACTAATTATCGTCAGAATGAGAAGAAAGGTTAAAAAGGTTCGCAGCATTGGGCTGGTCCTCCCATCAGTGTTCAGATTCAAAGCAGAGCGTTCTAAGTGAAATCGCAACCGAAGTCAACAGCCTTTCGAGCCGCAAGCTGTATGGTGCAGTTGTCCAGCAGAAATGCGACGGGCGCGTGTATGAGGTCAGTACCACCCTGGGGTAGCTGGTGGGCGCGTTGCATTAATACTCAATTAACCGAATTTCTTCCGAGGGCGTCCGGGCACACCAGCGCTCATTTCCATAACTTCATCAAACGGAACACAGGATAACTAATCGCGAGTAGTGCAATTGCGTAGATACTATTTTGCGTGTCGGTGCGAATCGCTCCGGCGAGGAATAAGACAGACGCCAGCAGGGCTAACGCGGTGGTCCACGGATACCCCCAGGCTCGATAAGGCCGTTCCTTTTCCGGCTCGCGACGTCGCAACACAAACACTGAAACAAACGACAACGTATAATTTGCGACAAAGAAAAAGGCGAGCACCGTTATAACCTGGTTAAAGGTCTGGCCAAAAGCAATAAACAGCACTGCGACTAGCGCGCTGGTGAATAACGCGACTGTGGGCGTACCACCTTCGTTGACAGTAGCCGCCTGTTTCGCAAACAGGCCGTCCCGGCTGATAGCAAAAAGCACACGTGTGGCCATCAGATGGTAGGCGTTGATGGCGCTGAGCATAGACAGGATGGTCAAGGATCGGAAAATAGTGTCCCCCTGGCGTCCGAAGATCACGGTCGCCGCCGCGCCCGCTGCAAAGTCTTGTCCCGCAATTTGCGAGATCGGGAGAACGTAAAGTAGCGCCATATTGACGAGCAGGTAGATCACGATCACTAAAAGCACTCCACCAAACATTGATCGGGGAATGTCGCGACCGGGATCCGTGATTTCTTCAGAAAAGTAGACCACTCCGTTCCAGCCATCGTAGGTGTAGATTACGGATTGAAGTGATAAAACCAACGCCGCAATCAAGGCCCATCCCGCGGGCACCGCTTGTGTAGTTGGGGGTGCCGGCGAACCCTGACCGCCGAGTAGAAATGCAGCCGCTATGAGTGCGAGGAAGGCGAGCGTCTTAAGTAAGCTCGTAATATTCTGCGTTGTGCTGCCCCAAACGATTCCGCGCCATTGCAGGACCGCGAAGAAAATCGCCACCGTAGCGGCGACACCGACTTGTTTTCCACTAAGCGCCGGTAACAGCGCGCCGGCGAATTCGCCAATGAGAAGTGATACCGCAGCGGCGGAACCACACGTGGATATCCAATCACTCCATCCCACGATGAAGCCCGCGTATTCGCCCAGAGCGTAGCGTGCGAATACGTATTGGCCTCCTGAACGCGGAATCATGGCGCCAAGTTCTGCCAAAGAGATCGCGCCGAGCAAAGCGTAAAGGCCGCCGAAAATCCATACGCTGAGAAACAGCCAAGGATGCGGCAACTGTGAAGCGATTGATCCAGGCGCGCGGAAGATTCCTGCGCCAATCGTGTTGCCTATGATCACAGCGAGGCCGAAACCGACACCGAGTACGCGCAGTAGGCGACCACGACGGTCGTTTGTTAATTTCTTCTCGGTCAGGTTGAATCTTCCTTTCCGAATGGGAATCTATGTTAACTTTCTTAGTCCAAATCTCAGGTTCAGTGTACGGCTCAACTGAACCAGCTCAGGGTTGGGAAGGGGGCATGCCCCCGCTCTTCGCTGGGTTGTTTTCTAATACTAAAAATGCAGCGGGCATTTGACTCCATAATTCCTTTCCAGTCTAAACTTTTCAAGCATGCCGGTCTTAACCGCACGAGCGGGGGCATGCCCCCTTCCCAACTCAGAGCCTCTTTAAGTTGAATTATCAAATATCATTCGACGCCGAATGATCATTGAGAGCGATTTTGAGATATATTATGTAATCCTGAAAGTGTTTTGGTATCCGGCAAAGGAGTTCGTCCCATGAGAAAACACGCACAGTTTGGTCAAACCCGAAACCACGCACATTTGTTCGCGATTATCTTTGTTCTTGCCGCCCTCTTAGCGGCATCAGCCCTCGCCCAGACGGGCGGAGTAATTGTTCCTGCCGAGAACCTCGTGGTTCAAGGCATCACGCCGATACCAGCCTCGATGGCTGAGGATGTTAGACGATATACGGAATTTCGCGGCGCCGGCCTCTCAAGCTGGCATCCTGTCCGTCGTGAAATGCTGATCAGTACGCGATTTGGCGACACTAACCAGGTACATCTCGTTAAGTTTCCCGGCGGTGATCGAAAGCAAATAACATTTTTCGCAGAGAGGGCGGGTGGGGCTTCGTACCAGCCAACTACCGGCGATTACTTCGTTTTCAGTCGTGACGTCGGTGGAAACGAATTCTTCCAACTCTATCGCTACGATATGTCAGATGGCGGCGTCACGTTGCTGACCGACGGAAAATCACGTAACACCGGAGGCGCATGGTCAAACGCGGGCGATCGACTTGTCTACACCTCCACGCGGCGCAACGGCACAGATGCGGACCAGTACATCATCAACCCAACTGACCCGAAGAGCGATCGGTTGCTGGTCCAGGTTCAGGGTGGCGGATGGGGGACCGCCGATTGGTCTCCTGACGACAAAAAGTTATTGCTTTTTGAATTCTTGTCCGCCAATGAAAGCTATATGTGGCTCGTTGACGGAGCCACCGGTGAGAAGACTTTATTCACTCCCAAAGGTGGAGACACGAAGATTGCTTACGGGGGCGGCGTATTCAGCAAAGACGGAAAGGGCCTTTACGTCACCACTGACAAAGATTCTGAATTTCAACGACTTGCCTACATCGATTTAGCGACGAAGCAACACACCTATTTAACAGATCACATCAAGTGGGACGTCGACGAATTTGTTCTCTCCAACGATGGACGCACGATCGCGTTCGTTACCAACGAAGAGGGCATCGGCCGTCTACACCTGCTTGACACTAAATCGCGCAAGGAACGGCCAGTACCCGCCTTGCCTGTCGGTATTATTGGCGGTCTCGAATGGCATAAGAATTCTCGTGACCTGGGCTTAGTAATCAATTCGGCGCGTTCCCCTGTCGACGTGCATTCCCTGGACACGCGTACGGGCAAGGTTGAACGCTGGACCGAAAGTGAAACGGGAGGTCTGAATACATCGACCTTCTCCGAGGCCGAGTTGGTTCGTTGGAAGAGTTTTGATGGTCGCATGATCTCCGGTTTCGTATATATGCCGCCGGCGCGTTTTAGCGGCCCGCGACCTGTTGTAATTAATATTCATGGCGGCCCCGAAGGACAATCACGACCTGGCTTCCTTGGTCGCACAAACTACTATTTGAACGAACTTGGCGTCGCAATGGTCTATCCGAATGTCCGTGGCTCTTCCGGTTATGGCAAGACCTTTCTCAAGCTGGACAACGGCTTCCTTCGCGAAGATACCTACAAGGACATCGGGGCGCTTTTGGATTGGATCAAGACGCAACCGCGCCTTGATGCAAATCGGATAATGGTGACCGGCGGCTCATATGGAGGCCACATGACATTTGCGGTTGCCACGCGTTACGACGACCGCATCCGCGCGGCGCTCCCCGTCGTCGGTATCTCCAATCTGGTCTCATTTTTGGAGCGCACCGAGTCGTATCGACGCGATTTGCGCAGGGTGGAGTATGGCGACGAGCGCGATCCAAAAATGCGTGAGTTCATGCTTCGCACCGCTCCTTTAAACAACGCAAAGAGCATCACCAAGCCGATCTTTATTGTTGCCGGCGGCAACGATCCTCGAGTACCGGTGAACGAGGCGGAGCAAATGGTTAAGACTGTGAGGCAGAACAATACCCCCGTATGGTATTTGATGGCCAAAGACGAAGGTCATGGTTTTGCAAAGAAGAAGAACCAGGACTATCAGTTTTACGCTACGGTGATGTTTATGAAGGAGTATTTGTTGAAGTAGAGGCGGGGCTCTTGTCTAGTCCTGGAGCGACTTTGGCCAAGCCAAAGGATCTAAGGTCATTTCAAACTAAGGAAAATTTGTCAGGTACGGATAATCGGCAGGTTAGGATAATTTGCTGCACAAAAGTCTGCGACGAAAGGAGACCCAGCCTGCGGGCAGGCGATAGCGTAAAGCCTGGGGTGAAGCGCAGCGAAACCCCAGGAGGTGAGCACAAGAAATTTATAAAGCCCGCGAAGCGGTCGACAGCGGCATGAATACGTTCTTGGAGTCACACCCGCTATCGCCCGCCCGCGGGCTCTAGAAGTTTTTTGGATTGACGATCCTGGGGTTCCGCTGCGCTTCACCCCAGGCTTTATGCTATCGCCTGCTCCGCAGGCTGGGACTCAGTACCGGTCGTTGAACTCAGCTCGATAGAATGGACTTTCTGTAAAGCCGCTGGGGACCACTGCTTATCTTTCCAGAGCCCCACTGAGGTCGGCATGAAGCAGGCGATGAAACAAATGTTCGCCTGCTTCGCGTCTCACAGATAGGCGTCCTGCCTTGTAAGCTCGCGAACGCAGCCCGCGCTGCACCGATTTGCAGATCCCTACATCTTCATCCTGAATGCGCTGGCCGACTTCAATGCTGGCGCGATTGCTTTCCCGGGCAGCTGCCGAAACATCCGGAAAATAAAAATCGAAAACGACTTCCGTCTTTTCGAGCCCAAGCGGAATTACCAGATTCGTATCCATGGCTCCCTGATACCAGTTGATCATGAAGTTCGGATAGACCCAGTAATAAAGTGCTCGTTCACCCCGCCGTACAGCTCCAGTCTGCGGTTCCGCCCCCTCATTGACCATTGGACTCCATTGTAGACAAAAGTGTTCACCGTTTTCGATCATGTAATTACTGTAGTCGAGCACACTGTCGAGACCTTTGTGTAAATGAGGCACGTGATAACCACCGTCCAGATAGTTGTCGACGAACACCTTCCAGTTGCAGTCGAACGTATAGTGGCGTCGCTCCAGCCAATGGAGGCGCTCAAGATGAAGGGGCCGAATCTGATTAAGCAAATCATTTCCTGGAAACTCTTTCAAGGCAGCATGATCCTGGCCGCCTTTCGCTGCCACACGAACAAACACCCACTTCTCCCACTCCGCAACTTCAATAGGCACCAAACCGTTTAGTGACCGATCAAAATCACAGACACCCGCGAAATCCGGCGCGCCTTTCAACTCACCCTCCAGCGAGTAGGTCCAACCGTGATAGGGGCAACGAAGCTGTTTTGCTTGGCCTGCAGGCTCAGTCATAACTGCGGCAGCATGATGACGGCATACATTGAAGAAGCCGCGGAGAATCTTATCCGCGCCTCGAACAACTATCACCGGCTCTTGTGCGATTTCCGCAGTCAGGTATTGACCTGGTTCGTTTAACTGATCGAGTCGTCCAACCATCTGCCATGAATTCGCAAAAACGGTTTGCAGCTCGAGTTCATAAATGCGTTGATCGGTGTACCATGAGGCGGGGATCGTTGAGGCGTGATCCAGCGATGCGTTAGGATCGTACTGATTTATGATGTCTTCGAGTGCGTGGCTTGTCACTACACTTTGACCGAAACAGCGCCGGAGGCGCGGCAGTTAATAGCTCCGGGCGTAAGCCCGGGGATCGCGTTCATAAAATCCCTGAGTCCCGAAGGGGCGACAGAAAAACACTGTGCTGGATAATTACTGGTGGCCGGCGTCTGTCGGCCCTTGCGGGCCTGGTTTGCTAACTCAAGTTGCCCCGGGCTTACGCCTGGGGCTATTATCTGCCGCGCTTCGGCGCTTAGACCACAGGCGTTGCCGTCTTTCGCTTGGGATTAAAAAAGGGCGTCTTCACAACCGTCGCGCGCACACGATGACGTCTCGCTTCGACTGTGATCTCAAATTGAAGCTGTGTGCCGGGGCGCGTGTACGGACGTTTGATCGTGGCCAAAGCAATCATCTTCTTCAGAGTCGGTGACCATGTGCTGGAAGTTGCTTTGCCGACCTGATTACTGTCCTTAAATACTGGAACGGCAACTCTGGAAGCTACTGGTGAAACTGCAGGAGGTAGGCCAATCTCTTCGTAAAGACTTTCAACCTCGGGCCAGTCGATCTCCAACCCTACTATTTCCCGCAGAGTCCCATGCCGTTGCTCAACAATCAAGGCAGCCTGACCAATGAAGCGATTTTTGTTGAGGTGTACCAGCCTGCCCAGGCCCATCTCGAATGGTGAATACTTCTGTTCGTCAATCAGCGCTTTTTTGCTGCTATTGAAATCCACGTCAATCAGAAGCAACCCTGCTTCAACGCGGGAAACATCGAGAGCCAGCATTCCGGTCGGATGGATATCAAAAGCGCGGCCTTGGTCCATCAAAGCGTCCCACACCTTCACGGCCTGCTCCGCTGAAACCCAAATCTCATAACCGAGGTCACCCGTATAACCGGTACGCGAGATCTCAACTGAAACGCCGCCAATCTTTGCTGTGGTAACCCGAAAATATTTTAGATTTTCGATCTCTGCTTCCATGACCATACTTTTCAACAGGCGCCCGGATGTGGGACCCTGAAGCGCCAGCGCCGCCACACTTTCCGAAATATCTTCAATCGTCACATCCATTCCCGTGGCATTCTGCGTGAACCAGCGCAGGCTGGGATCCGCCGCTGTCCAGCGATAGATATTCTCCTCCAGACGCGAGACTGTACCATCGTCGATGACTTTGCCGTATTCATCGCACCATGGCGTGTAGATCACCTGGCCCACCAACACCTTTCGCATATCACGAGTGATGATTCGATCGACCAACCGTGTTGCGTCTGTCCCACTAACGCGATACTTAAACAACGGCGAGATGTCGATGAGCGCCGCCGAATTCCGAATTGCATTGTACTCGTGCTCGTGATGTGGTTCGTATGAGCTGACTGCGTAGTAGCCTGACCACTCGCGATAGTTCAAGCTCTCGCAGAGTTCAAAGGTCCTGTCATGGAGTGCGGTTCCGACGGGCATGAGTTACCTCCGGGAGTGATTGTCAGGGCCAGCGATTATAGGTATCCTCGACGGACTTCAGCAACCTGCATTACCGCACAATTCATGAGTAACAAATACGACGTCATTGTGATTGGTGGCGGACACAATGGACTGGTTAACGCTGCATATCTCGCACGCGCCGGAAAGAAAGTTCTGGTGCTTGAGCGGCGTCATGTACTCGGTGGCGCGGCAGTAACAGAGGAGGTGTTTCCGGGCTTTAAATTCTCGGTCTGTTCCTACGTAGTGTCGTTGCTTCGTCCGGAGATTATTCGCGAGCTTGATCTACCGCGTCATGGATTGGAAATACTTCCATTGGATGGAACATTCACGCCCATGCCCAACGGAGACTACTTGTGGCGAGTGAATGATCATGCAAAAACTCGGCGCGAAATTGCGCGCCATTCGAAGCTCGATGCCGAAGCCTATGACGACTACGGCAAAGCGATGATCGAGATGGCCCACTTCGTGAAGCCGATCATGAATATGACACCACCCGACCCGACGTCATTAAATCCGAAAGGCTTGCGAGATCTGCTTTTTCTGGGACGGCGGTTCCAGCAGTTGCCGGATGAAGATAAATACAATCAGGTGCAGTTGATGACAATGAGCGCCGTCGATTTTCTCGATCAATGGTTCGAGACTGACGTACTCAAGGCCACGATGTCTGCATCCGGAATTATTGGCACCTTTCTCGGCGTTCGCTCGCCCGGTACTGCTTATGTGTTGCTGCATCACTACATGGGAGAAATTGACGGAGCTTTTCGGTCGTGGGGATTGTCTCGAGGAGGCACGGGCGCGATCTCAAACGCGATAGCCGACGCAGCGCGCGAAGCGGGAGCGGAGATTCGCACCGAGGCGACCATTGAAAAAATTATCCTAAAGAATGGCCAGAGCAAGGGCGTCGTGCTAAAAGGTGGCGACGAGATCTACGCGCACATTGTTTCCTCGAGCGTTGACCCGCGTCTGACTTTTATCAAGATGGTTGGCGAAGAACATCTTCCCAATGACTTCGTGGAAGATTTGAATCGCTACAAGTTTCGCGGCTCTTCCGGCAAAGTGAATCTCGCCCTTGATGGATTGCCCGACCTTAAATCTTTGCCGGGCGTGGGCACGCATTTGCGAGGCGCTATCTCTATCTCCCCCTCCGTGGAATACATGGAGCGGGCTTATGATGAGGCAAAGTATGGCCGCTATTCACGCCGGCCTTACATCGACATTGTAATTCCGAGTTTGACTGATCCCTCGGTCGCCCCTCCTGGAAAACACGTCATGTCGTGTTTTGTGCAATACGCGCCTTACAACCTCAAGGAAGGAACCTGGGACGACAAGCGCGACCAGTTTGGCGACACCGTCATCGACACTATTGCCGAACATGCTCCTAACATCAAGGATCTGATCTTGCACCGGCAAGTCTTAACGCCGCTTGATCTCGAGCGCGAGTTTGGTTTGTCAGAAGGAAATATTTTCCAGGGTGAGTTAACTTTGGAGCAACTTTTTTTTCTGCGGCCCGCGCCAGGTTGGGCACAATATCGCACGCCAATTCGCAATCTTTACATGTGTGGATCCGCAACACATCCGGGCGGTGGCATCATGGGTGCGCCCGGGCGAAATGCAGCCATGCAAATGTTGAAGGATTTAAAGTAGGACAGACATTCCTGTCTGTCGCTCTTGCGGCTCGTCCTCGTTCGACTTCGCCGCATTCCTTGCGGTAAGCCTTCGGCTTACCCACAACGGGTGATATTTGTTCGAGGCTCCGCCTCAACCACTGGCTATTGCACGTCGAGTCCAACGCCAAGGCTTAGCCTCGTGGAAAAAAGCCTCTTCGGTAAGCCGTAGGCGTACCGCAAGGAAAGCGGCAGAGCCGCCAATGCTTGGCGATAACCTAGCGCAAAGCGGCGAAGTCGTGAAGCGCGCGCATCGAGATTCTGAAAATGCTTACATCGTACGACGTAATAATCATTGGCGCCGGGCATAACGGCCTCGTCGCTGCGTGCTATCTGGCCCGGACGGGACTAAAGACACTGATCCTGGAACGTCGAGAGATGGTCGGAGGATCGGCGATCACTGAAGAATTTCATCCGGGATTTCGTAGCTCAACGCTGGCCCACTCGGCCGCCCCATTCTTTGCCCAAATCGCAAAAGATCTCGACTTGCCGCAACATGGACTGGAGACAATCACACCCGCGGTCCGTGTCATGGCCATTGCGCCTGATAGTCGCTCTATATGCATCTACAACGAAACCGCTCGCACGGTTGGTGAAATAGGAAAGCTTTCACTCAAAGACGCGCAATCCTATCCTGAGTTCGAACAAAGCTTCACGCGTATCGGCAAAGTGTTGGCGCCATTGTTGACTATGACGCCGCCGGCCATAGAACATCCATCGCGAAACGAACTCTGGAACCTTGGCAAATTGGGTCTTTCGTTTCGCGGTCTGAGTAAGAAGGACGCTTATCGCCTGCTCCGGTGGGGGCCGATGGCTGTCGCGGACCTGGTTGCCGAATGGTTTGACACCGAACTATTGCGCGCCACGGTGGCAGCTCGCGGGATCTATGGCGCGTTTGCCGGTCCATGGTCGGCCGGCACCAGCATGGGGCTACTGTGGCAAGCTGCGATGGGTATGAATCCAATCGCGCCGGCCTCTTTCGTAAAAGGGGGAATGGGAGCGCTCACGCAAGCTTTGGCCAGAGCGGCGCAGAGCTTTGGAGTTGAGATAAAGACGCTTGCGGAAGTTGATAGAGTGGAAGTGGTCGATGATAAAGCATCGCAAGTAATACTAAAGACTGGCGAAGCGATTCCCGCACGAGCGTTTGCCTGCAATGCAGATCCGCGTACGGCGTTCTTGAAATTAATCGATCCCGTGGCGCTGGATCCCAATTTTCTGCTAAAGGTTCGAAACTACCGGGCGACAGGGGTTTCGGCGAAAATAAATCTTGCGCTGTCGGGTCTGCCATCTTTTAAGGGCGTCGACGGTCAGGACGTTAAGGAGAAGCTGTCTGGACGCATTCATATTGGGCCCGAGATCGACTATCTGGAACGCGCATTCGATGCCGCAAAGTATGGTGATTATTCAACCCAACCCTACATGGACATAACGATTCCGTCGTTGACCGATGCGGGCTTTGCACCCAAAGGTGCGCATGTGATGTCAATATATGTCCAGTATGCCCCGTATAAATTGAAAGTAGGCGATTGGAATTCGCGGCGCGACGAAATGGCGGATACAGTCCTGGAAGCGTTGTCTAACTACGTGCTGAATTTAAAGGACACAATTGTTGCGAGGGAGGTCATTACTCCTCTTGATCTGGAACAAACTTACGGTCTCAGTGGTGGTCATATTCATCACGGCGAACAGTCGCTCGATCAGTTTTTTGCGTTCCGACCGATCATAGGTTGGGCCCAGTATCGAACTCCCATAAAGGGATTTTATTTATGTGGCGCCGGAACTCACCCGGGCGGGGGTGTGACCGGTGGACCAGGGGCTAATGCCGCACGCGAGATTTTGAAGGACTTCAAACGAGGTGAGTTGAACCACAAACGAGTGAGTTCAGTCACAAACGAGTAAGTTGGAATTAAAAACGAGAGTTGAACCATCCAACCAGCCGCGAAGCGGCGGCATTTAATAGCCCCGTGCGTGAGCGCGGGGTTTAAGAAGGGATGACGCACCGAGCGCCGAAGGTGCGGCACCACGATATTCGCGGTCCTGGCCATAACCAAAATGCGCACAGAGGGACGGCATTGAGAAGGATAATCACGCAAAGATGCCCGAGAGGGCCGGCACCGATTTCGGTGATCGTCGGTGTCGCACCTTCGGCGCTCCTGTCTGTAATCGATTTGCAACCCCGCGCTAACGCACGGGGCTATTAAATGCCGCCGCTTCGCGGCTGGTTGGTTGAAACTTGCAACCTGAAACCTGAAACTGGTCCGCATGAAACCAAAGCGAAGTTTTGCCAGCGATAACAACGCAGGCGTTCATCCGGCTGTGTTTGAGGCGATCGCCCGCGCAAACGATGGTCACGTGATCGCATATGGTGATGATCCCTACACCGAGCAAGCGGTTCAAGCCTTCCGGAACCACTTCGGAAAAGACGCGGAGGTTTATTTCGTCTTCGGTGGTACCGGTGCCAATGTGTTGGGCTTGAAAGCTGTTACGCAAACTCATCACGCAATCATCTGCGCAGAGACTGCGCACATCAATGTCGACGAATGCGGTGCGCCGGAAAAGTTCACTGGCTGCAAACTCCTTTCTGTACCGACGCCTGATGGCAAATTAATAAGCGAAAGAATTAGACCCTTTCTTCACGGAATCGGCTTTGAACATCACGTGCAACCGCGAGTTATTTCTATTTCGCAAGCAACGGAGATGGGTACAGTCTATACAGAAGACGAGTTACAAAAACTTTCACAATTTGCGCATGACAACGAAATGTTGCTACATATGGATGGAGCACGCATTGCAAACGCCGCCGCAAGTCTTGGGGCCAGACTCCGAGCGATCACGCGGGATGCAGGCGTTGATGTTCTTTCCTTCGGTGGAGCTAAGAATGGACTGATGTATGGCGAGGCCGTGGTGTTTTTTGACGCATCGCTGGCTAAGGACTTCAAGTACACCCGCAAACAGGGCACACATCTTCCATCAAAGATGCGATTCATCGCCTCTCAGTTTGAAGCGTTATTACGTGACGATCTTTGGCGTCAAAATGCGGACCATGCAAATCGAATGGCCCGGCTGTTGGCGAACCATCTGAGCGAGATTCCGCAGATAACGATCACACAGAAGGTGGAGGCAAATGGAGTCTTCGCGCTGGTGCCCGAAAAATATGTTCCGTTGCTACAGGAACACTATTTCTTTTACGTTTGGAATGATGAGACGTCAGAAGTGAGGTTTATGACGTCTTTCGATACGACGGAAGACGATATTAACGACTTCGTGAGTTTAGTAAAAAGAACTTTGAGTTAGGTATTGCCTGAGCTTCGCTTAGTGCCACGAATGGCCCAAAGAGATCCAAGCCGGCGTCGTCATCGCACACATCTTCCTGGGGAAGATAGTTAATCTTTCCATGTGCGGGACGGAGATATGGGCCAGCGCTTGGCGAGTCTAATCGAGCAAGAACTCGAGTAATCCTTTCGCTGAAGCAATGCCTGCCGCCCGATGATCACTGGGTTGGATTCCGACAAGCGCTGACCTTCGCATGTCCGCCGATAGTTGTTCCTGGCGCAGACGTTGACGGTCCTGTTCTATCTGAAGCTTCTCTTTGGCGCGCGACGTTTCCATGCCGCCACCGCGTATGAACTCGACAATGCGGCTCAACTCATCACGATCAAACCAAACACCGTGACCTTTGCAGATATCCACGATAACGCCGGAACAGCGCGCGAAATTCATTCGATTCATCAGCTGCGAACATTGCGGACAAGGTATGTACTGCAACTTACCCATTTCACGAACCGCGTTTTTGGACGCAGCTGAGGCAGCCCCGAGGACTGCGGACTGTTGCTCGCGGTCAGCACAAATTTTTTCGAAAGCCGGCACGTCCAGCCAGAGACCCAGGCATTGTTCACATTCCATCACGGCCGTGGAACCAAAAGTCAGTGACGACATTTCGATCTTGCAGCGCGGACATTTCTGTTTTTGCGAACCGTGGAGAGCTGGGACTGCTGCCGCCGCACCGCAACGCGGACAGTGCTTGCTGCCGATGAACATCATTGCGAAACATGAAGCACAGGCAATAGTCGCGAGTCGGGAGTTGCAAAACTGGCAGAGCGGGGCGTCAGTCGAACTCGCCGCGCCACAATTTGGGCAATTTAATGTTTCCGCCTGCACATCCCGGATTTTAACAGTTTGCACGTTCTAACGACGAGATGTGGACTAGTGGTCTGCGCTGTGCGATCCTTCTCACTCCCAAAAGGATGTCGTCCCTATTAAACCTTCATCGCACCAGTGCGCGCTTCGCCTTGCTTGCGCGATGCGCGGCGGGCAAAATACGTCTGATCAAAGCAACTCCATACGAACGGACAATTTGCTCGTCGAGACGAAGCCAAAGTGCTCGAGCGTCGAGCTCACGAGCAGGGTCCTGTGGGCGAACGGATTAAGGAAAGTATTGGGGAAAAAACTAATCAAAAGTAAGGCAGGAAAATGAGCGCTCAAGTGCAACAGGAAAACACTATCGTCGTACCCGAATTGGACACACTTTGCATTAACACAATCCGGACGCTTTCGCTTGATGCTGTGCAGAAGGCCAATTCGGGCCATCCGGGTTTGCCTCTCGGCGCGGCGCCAATGGCATATGTCCTCTGGACACGTTTTCTACGCCACAATCCCCTGAATCCAAAATGGGAAAACAGAGATCGCTTCCTGTTGTCCGCGGGCCATGGATCGATGCTGCTGTATTCGCTGCTTTATTTAACCGGTTACGATCTGCCTCTTGAAGAGCTAAAGAATTTTCGCCAATGGGGGTCGAAAACACCGGGCCATCCCGAGTATGGAATGACGCCGGGAGTTGAGATCACTACGGGACCTCTGGGCCAGGGATTCGCCAACGGCGTCGGCATGGCGATGGGCGCCGCACATCTGGCGTCGAAGTTCAACGTGGAAGATCTCTCGCTGATCAATCACTACGTTTACGCAATTGTTTCGGATGGGGATTTGATGGAGGGCGTTGCTTCTGAAGCTGCCTCCCTTGCCGGTCACCTAAAATTAGGAAAACTGATTTACCTCTACGATGACAATAATGTGACCATCGAGGGGTTCACCAATCTGGCTTTCAGTGAAGAGGTTCCCAAGCGGTTCGGGGTGTATGGCTGGCATACCGTTACAGTTGATGACGGCAACGATCTGGAGGCGATCGACGCCGCAATTCGCGAAGCTCAGTCAGTGGCAATAAAACCATCTCTGATTTCAGTCAAAACAGTGATCGGTTATGGCATGCCAACGGCTGGAACTCGTAAAGCTCACAGCGATCCACCGGGCGAAGACGCCGTGCGAGAAACGAAACGCCACCTGGGATGGCCTGAAGACAAGCAGTTCTATGTTCCTGATGAAGCGCTTGCCCATTTTCGTCAGGCGGTGGAGCAGGGTTCACGACGCGAATCGGAATGGAATGCGCTGGTTGAGAAATATGAACAGAAACACCCGGAACTCGGCCGTCTCTGGCGCTTAACCATGAAAGGTGACTTACCTGAGAACTGGGAAAAACATTTGCCTACATTCGAGAACGCGAAACCGATAGCGACGCGCGTTGCAAGTGGCGAAGTCATTAATGCGCTGGCGCCTCACCTTCCCATGTTGATAGGTGGCTCGGCTGACCTGGGAGTTTCGAACAATACTGACATTAAGGGTGGAGGCGACTTTGAAGCGGGCTCCTATCAGGGCCGGATTATTCACTTTGGTGTGCGAGAGCATGCGATGGGTTCAACGCTCACCGGAATTTCTTTAAACGGCGGATTGATTCCTTATGGCGGAACGTTTCTGACATTTTCCGATTACATGAGACCGGCCATACGCCTTGCGGCTCTTTCCGAAGTCCAGGTTATCTACGTCTTCACGCACGATTCAATCGGACTGGGAGAAGATGGGCCCACACACCAGCCCATTGAACACTTAGCCGCCCTTCGCGCGATCCCGAATCTTTTTGTAATCCGTCCCGCGGATCCCGCCGAGGTGAGCGAAGCGTGGCGTATTGCCATCTTGCGACGGCATGCACCGACAGCACTGGCGTTGACGCGGCAAAAAGTCGATGTGATTGATCGCAGCCGTTATAACTCCGCCGACGGTCTGCGTCGTGGCGCTTATGTATTAGCTGAGGCAGGAAATGACAGCCCGGAAACGGACACGACAGAGGTCCGACCTTCGGTAAGTCCGCAAACTATCACCCCTCAACTGATGCTGCTCGCAACTGGTTCAGAAGTGGGCCTGGCGCTGCAGGCCCGCGAGGCGTTGCAGAGGGAGGGCGTTTTAGCCCGCGTAGTGTCAATGCCCTGCTGGGAACTCTTCGAAGAACAACCTGAAGCTTATCGAGACGAGATCCTGCCGCCTACAGTTACGAGGCGCCTCGCTATCGAAGCAGGGGTGCTCCAGGGTTGGGATCGCTACGTTGGATCAGCCGGCGATGTTATTTGCCTCGATCGCTTTGGTGGGTCAGCACCGGGTGAGATCGCGATGCGCGAGCTGGGGTTCAATCTGGAAAACGTTTTGAAACGGGCTCGCGCAATAATTTAGAAGGCAGCCGCGAAACTACCTCGGCCCATCTCGCCAGCCCTCGGCTCGCGCATCTGTCTTCCTACATGCCGGACGAAGTTCAAATCGCGCAGTTTCAGGTTTCTGATCAGCCAGCGCTGCTTTCCTTCCTTCGCACAGCCTATCCCGGTGACTTGCGCAAAAGCGAACCCGCATATTGGAGATGGCACTATCTCGAGAATCCGTTTACTTCCACCGACAATGTTCCGCTCTGGGTTGTGAAAAGCGGTACCAAAGTGGTCGGTCAGCTGGCCACTATTCCGGTGGACCTAAAAGTGGGAAACGAAATAACGAGGGCGATCTGGATCCTCGATTTTATCGTTGACGGAAATTACCGCGGCCGAGGTCTGGGCAAACGGTTGGTCCTGGCTGCGGGGGAGTGGTGTCCCACGATGATCACGCTCGGAATCAATGAACAATCAACCGCGGTCTTTCGCAGTTTGAAATGGAAGGGGTTGGAGGGACTGCACCGTTATCACAAACTCATCTTTCCTGGCTACGCGCTCGGTGAGTTTGCCCGGATTGCGCCGGTGCGAGCTATCGCGAATTTAGGTTTTGCGGTATCGCGCGCCAGGATCAGGCGACGCGTCAGAGGAGATAACGACGCTATCAAAAACGTAGACACATTTGGTAGCGCTTTTGACGATCTGTGGGGGCGCGCTTCGGTTCAATGGCCTTGTTCCGTTACACGCGGTGCTGCTTTTCTGGACTGGCAATTCAGGCGACAACCGGGAAAACAATTCAATGTGCTTGGATACTATGAACGCGATCTGTTGGTTGGATACGTAGTGCTTTTCTTCCGCAAACCTGAGCGCGCAGGAGTCTCGCCGAAGGCGGCCATTACGGACCTTTGTTATCAGCCGGAGTACGCTGACAAGATAATTAAAGGTCTCCTGGCAGCAGCTTTGAAAAAGGCATTGGAGCAAAGGGCGGGGAGCCTGGTGACGGATATTCTCGACGAGCGCGTAGAAAACTGGCTCAAACGTTATGGCTTCTGGCAAATTAAGAACGCCCCGCAGTTTATGGCGAGCACAAATGAGCGACAGCGGTTGATTTACAGCCCCCGCAACTGGTACCTGACCCGCGCAGACTCCGATGTTAGCATCTTCGAGCAACAAAATGTCTGATCGATATACAGGTAATCGCGCGATAATTCCTCCCGTCATTCAATATCATAAGATCGACAAACCAACGCCCGGGACTCTCGTGAGAGGCGGCTTTACACCGCCTCGCAGGTTTGCCCGTCAGATGGCTTTTCTGAAGAAACACGGTTTTGTTTTTTATACGGCTTCGGGGTTGATAGAGTATTTCACCTCGCATGGCAGCTTTCCAAAAAAAGGAATTGCTGTCACCTTCGATGATGGGTGGCGAGACAATTACATAAATGCCTTCCCGGTGTTGCGGGCGCTCGGGTTAGTAGCAACGGTTTATATAGTTCCATCGTGCCTTGGGGAGCGATCGACGAAAGCTGTAGCCGAAGGTGAGAGTCTTCGCGAACATCTGACGCGAGAACAAGTCCTGGAAATGTCCGGGGCGGGGATCGAGTTTGGTTCGCATTCACTAAATCACCGTCTGCTGCACCAGTTGCCCCATGACGAAATCGTACTGGAAGTGGAAGTGGCGAAAAGGGAAATAGAGAATTTGACGCAGAAGGAATGCAAAACTTTCGCCTACCCCGCAGGTCATTACAACCCGCTCGCACAGCGGGTCATCGCAAACGCCGGTCACATTGCTGCTTTTTCAACAACCTACGGACCGTTAGACTCGGTCGATCTTTACGCGTTAAATCGAATTGAGATTCT
>JBHENH010000036.1:12368-25471 GCA_046262135.1 Pyrinomonadaceae bacterium | reverse complement strand
ACATGGTGGCGACGACCAAGCGACACCCATCTCGCACACGGCATAAAACCGCCGTTTCTAAGGATGGAAAGCTACTAGCGATGGGAATTGAATTCATCGTCGACGGCGGTGCTTATTGCACGCTCTCTCCTGTAGTCCTGTCACGTGGAACGATTCATGCTGCCGGGCCCTACTACTGCCCTAACGTGCGAATCCGCAGCAGTGCGGTAGCGACGAATATGCCGCCGCACGGTGCCTTTCGAGGATTTGGAGCCCCGCAAAGCATATTTGCCCTGGAGCGTCACCTCGATAAAGTGGCCCGCACGTTGGGCCTTACTCCGGATGAGTTTCGTCGTAGGAACTTCGTCCAGGAGGGCCAGACGACGGCGACGAGTCAGGTCATCCGTGAAAGAGTTGATATGGACGGCTTGCTTGATCGCGCGTTTAAGCTAACCGGCTACCATGAAAAACGAGAGCGCTTCGGGCGCGAGAACGCCCATCGGGGCAGTAGCCCGACCATTACGGAGGGGGTCGGAGCCAAGGAGACGTCGACAGATGCGGGCGGAAACTCGCGAATAAAGAAAGGGATTGGGTTTGCGTCATTCATGCACGGGGCCGGTTTCACCGGATCAGGTGAGGTTTATCTCGAATCGGTAGTTGGCGCTGAAGTAACAACGGACGGGCAAGTTCGAATTCTTGCGGCCAGCACCGAGATTGGTCAGGGAACGAATACAATCTTTTCTCAAATCGCAGCCGAAGCGCTCGGTGTGGGCAGCGATCTGATTGAAGTTGCGCAACCAGACACAGCGGATGTCCCAAACAGTGGACCAACTGTCGCTTCACGTACCTGCATGGTTGTGGGCAAATTGGTGGAGTCAGCCGTACTTGGTCTAAAGCAAACTCTGATAGGAAGCGGCCTCTTGAAAGAAGACTATGATCAATCCGGTTTTCAAAACGCTTGTCGTGAATACGTTAAGAGTTTTGGTCCACTCAAAACATTCAGCAAGTATCAACCGCCGCCGAATGTGTATTGGGATGATGAGAAGTATCAGGGGGACGCATATGGCGCTTACGCCTGGGCCGTTTACGTCGCCGAGGTCACGGTCGACACTTTGACCTACGAAGCACGTGTTGATGACTTCGTCGCCGTGCAGGAAGTCGGCCGGGTCATTAATCCCGTGCTTGCGGCTGGACAGATTGAAGGCGGAGTTGCACAGGCGATCGGATTCACACTTTTCGAAAACGTGGTGTGGAAAGACGGACGAATGATTAATAACCAGATGACGAACTACATCATTCCAACTCCGGCTGACATACCGCCAATTCGCGTTCATTTTGAAGAGAACCCGTACGCCTATGGGCCAGGCGGCGCAAAAGGTATTGGTGAGCTGCCAATGGATGGCGCAGCGCCCGCAATCTTAAATGCAATAGAACACGCGACGGGCGTTAGCTTCAATCATGTGCCACTCATGCCGGAGGCGTTAATGGAAGCGTTGGGTTAATTAATGGTGTTGCAGCGTGTTCGGCAAAGGCGGGGGTATCCCCGTTCCTGACCCCGAGCCAGTGACACAAGAAAGCCAACTCTGTCCAGCTTCCAACCGGAACGGAATAGAACATCGTTAGTAAACTCGAGGTCGGGAGGGGGCATGCCCCCGCTCTTGCCCAAATAGAATGGATTTAACTGAACGAAAAACTGAGATCCGCTGTGTTGTCAACGACCAACAGCGAACCCTTCAGGCCTTCCCGATGGAACGCCTGCTCGACGTCTTACGGGAGCAGCTGAAACTGACAGGCACGAAAGAAGGTTGTGGCGAAGGAGAATGTGGGGCCTGTAGCGTCATCCTGGATGGACGGATCGTAAACAGTTGCCTTGTTCCGGTTGGCCAGGTTGATGGCGCCTCCATTAAGACGATCGAAGGTGTGGCGAACGACAAGCAATTGCATGCGGTGCAGCAGGCGTTCATTGAATGTGGGGGAGCACAATGCGGCATTTGCACACCGGGCATGGTAATAGCTGCCGTAGATCTGCTCGCTCGCAATCCACACCCGACCGAGGCTGACATTCGACAGGGCCTTGCCGGAAACCTTTGCCGCTGCACCGGCTATATGAAGATTTTTGACTCGGTTGTGCGCGCTTGTCAGACGTAAATGTTGAATCGTGTTAGCGGTGAAATTTATCACGCGCAACCAGGACCGGTAGCGACGGCCATAGTAGGCCTGATGCTCCGATTCGATCGTGAGACGTGATTACTCAGCCGCTCGCTACCGCTCGCGGTTTGGGGTAACGCGGTGGGCCAAATTACTTTTTATTGTGAAAGCAATCAATAACCGAGGCACATGAGAGCCCACCTTCCGTCTTACCACTTCAGGACTCCTCAAAATCTCGATGAAGCTCTGACGTTACGAGCGCGCGAACCTGGCGTATGGCATCCCTTCGCTGGCGGGACGGATCTGATGGTTTTACTCGAGGCCGGTAAACTGCCGCACAAAAACTATCTGAATCTTTGGAAAATTTCAGACCTGCGGGGCATGGAAGTCTCTGCCGAACATGTCACGCTGGGCGCGCTTACGACCTACACGGAGGTCCAGGCGCACCCTGTCCTTCGGGATGAGTTTCCCATGCTCTGTCAGGCAGCGAGTGAAACGGGTGGACTAGCCATACAAAATCGGGGCACGCTCGGCGGCAACATCGTAAACGCGTCGCCCGCTGCCGACTCGCCCCCTGCGCTCCTCGCATATGAGGCGGAAGTAGAACTCATTTCTTTGAACTCGGCGCGGTGGGTAGCGTACAAAGATTTTCACACGGGCTATAAGCTAACTATTATGCAGCCAGAAGAACTACTCGCGCGCATTCGCGTTCCACGCAACACCGGCGCGATGATTCAATACTATCGTAAGGTGGGGACTCGAAAAGCCCAGGCGATCTCGAAAGTGTGTTTCGCTGCGACAGCACGCGTGACGAAGGGAACGGTGGAAGATGCACGCATGGCGCTGGGGAGTGTTGCTCCGATCCCACTTCGCTGCATCAAAACGGAGGACGTTCTGCGAGGCCGCAGGCTCGACGGAGGGGCCATCGAGAAAGCAAGGGCCGAGCTTGCTGCCGAAATCGTTCCCATAGACGACATTCGGTCCACGAGAAATTACCGTCTCAGGGTTGCTCTAAATTTGCTTGAGGACTTCTTACAACAGCTTGCGTCAGTTCGTACATGACCTCGAAACAGCCAAGAAAAACATTCCTTATTGCACTCGGTCTGAGTTTTTTCTTCTTTCTTACGGCAAGCAGGACTTTTGCAGATTGTCCCAATCAGGCCCAAGCCGCGACAGATGATCCGTTGCACATGCTCGTGTTGGGCGACTCGATAATGTGGGGCCAGGGCCTGAAGCTGGAGCAAAAAACATGGTGGCGAGTTAAATGTTGGCTCCAGGAGAAAACCGGAAGGGCAGTTAGAGAAAAAATTCAGGCCCATTCGGGCGCAGTCATTGCCGCGTCATCGAGACCGCCTTCCAGATTCAGATCGCATGATGGCGAAGTTAACCTGCCATTTCCTACAGTGAATGAACAGGTGGATGATGCGCTGGAATTTTATGGCGAAAACCGCTCGAAGGTAAATCTGATTCTTGTCGATGGCTGCATAAACGATATCGATGTCAGCAACCTCCTTAACGCCGCAGCCACACTTAACGGATTGCGTGAACAAATTTCCCAACGCTGCGGCACGGGAATGCATGACCTGTTGCTTCGAATCAACAACGGTTTCCCTCGAGCCTACATCGTCGTTACCGGCTATTACCCCATTATTTCTTCAAGCACTGCTGACAATGCGTTCATTCGGTTACTGGTAAAGAAATTGAATAACGAAAGACCAGAAGCCCGCCAAATGAGTGACAGGGAAATGAGGTCTCGGCTTATCACACTCTCGCAGTTGTGGTATAGGGCGTCGACGGCAAGCCTCGGCGAAGCCGTGCGAAAAGTTAATGGCGTACTGGCAGAAAGAAATCCGGTACCGCGAGTGATGTTCACGGAAATCGATTTTTGGCCCGAACATTCATTCTCGGCAGCCAACACGTTGTTGTGGAATTTCATGTTTGGTTCAACAAACCTTTCAGGCTTTAGACAATTATTCATTGCGCTTTCGTTTGGAACAGCTGCCTATAAACCTAATGACGATGTTAGAGAAAGCAGAAACAAGAGTTGTAATCAGACCTTCAAAGCCCCCAAAGAAACGAAAGAGACTGAAGCGGAAAAGAGATTTCGGAAGGACAGTCTGCTGGTTTGCAAGTATGCTTCGCTCGGACATCCCAATCAGATGGGAGCTTTAATTTACGCCGAAGCTATAAAAGGACGGCTGCAATGGATAATAGATAAGGTAGGTTGGAAACGAACTGATACTTCGCTGCCCGGTGAAAGGATCGGAAAGAATGAACGCTCCATCCAGGTCAATCGAATTCAAACGAAACGTCGTTCAGCCTATCGACTGTATTAAGGGTGGCTGGGATGTGATAAGGAGCCAATATTGGCTGTTCGTTGGCATGACAGCTGTCGGTTTTCTGATTGGCAGCTTCGTGCCGCTGGGCATCCTAATGGGGCCGATGATGTGCGGCATCTACCTGGCGCTGTTCCAGGTAAGACGGAGCCAGCCCATAGAGTTTGGAACTCTCTTTAAGGGTTTTGACTACTTCAGCGATAGTCTCATTGCCACCCTCCTTCACATGATTCCAATGGTGGTCATCTTTGTTCCCTCCTACATAATCTTTTACGCATCCTTCTTCCTGGTTCTTGCCCGACCAGGCGGCGAGCCCGATCCGGGAACTATGCTCGGTTTCTTTGGAATCTTCGCCGTCTTCTGGCTGGTACTGATGGTAATCCTGATCGTGGTTTCAGTGGCTTTCACTTTTGCATATCCGTTGATAGTAGATCGTCGATTATCAGGACTCGATGCCGTGAAATTGAGCATTAAAGCAGCAATGGGAAACTTCTGGCGCTTGCTTGGCCTGCTTCTGCTTACGGGAATGCTGAGTTTCTGCGGCCTACTCTTGTGCTATGTCGGAATATTTCTGGCATTTCCGGTAAGTTTTGCTGCGGTCGCAATGGCATATGAACAAGTGTTTGGTCTCGGCGACGTGCAACCTAACCTACCGCCACCACCACCGTCGTTCATTTGAACTATGATAGACGTCTTCGCGTAAGGGTCTCATGCGATCCAACGAGGAATCATGTCCGCTGCGCATCTCACTATTCGGTCCAAACGAGTTGTATTGCCTGGGACGATTGCGCCGGCGTCAATTCACCTCGCAGACGGTCTCATTACTTCGATAGAGCCCTACGACGACATCCCTGCTAAAGAGGACGTCGTAAACACCGATGACGAATCCGTTGTGATGGCCGGTTTAGTGGATACTCACGTCCACATCAACGAGCCGGGCCGCACTGAGTGGGAAGGGTTCACCACGGCGACGCGGGCAGCTGCAGCGGGCGGAGTGACTACTCTCGTCGATATGCCCCTTAATTCCATTCCCCCGACAACCACGATCGCAGGTTTCAAGAGGAAGTTAGAGGCCGCACAAGGACAGTGTTACGTTGACGTCGGTTTTTGGGGCGGCGTGGTTCCGGGAAATACTGCTGAGCTGGCTCCGCTCCATAAAGCAAATGTCGTGGGCTTCAAATGTTTTCTCATTCACTCGGGCATCGATGAATTTCCAAATGTGACTGAAGAAGATCTTCGGTTGGCGATGCCTGAGCTCTCGAGGTTGGGCGCCTTACTGATCGTTCACGCTGAGCTCGCTGGACCAATAAATAGAACAGGCATTCCCGGGAGCTATTCTTACAGCGGAACGTCCGCGGATAAGCACCTCAGCGGCCCAAATAAATACTCAACATTTCTTGCTTCTCGGCCGCGTGCTGCTGAAAACGAGGCAGTTGAGTTAATGATCAAATTGGCTCGCGAATTTGGAACGCGTGTTCACATAGTTCATCACTCATCCGCCGATGCTATCTCGATGTTGCGCGAAGCAAAGGCTGCGGGGCTCAAGATGACGGCTGAGACCTGCCCGCACTATTTAGCCTTCGCCGCCGAAGACATTCCTGACGGCGCGACGGAATTCAAATGCTGCCCACCGATCCGTGAGAGGGAAAATCGCGAACAACTTTGGGACGCTCTGGCAGACGGAACACTTGATATGATTGTTTCCGATCATTCGCCGTGCCCACCGGAACTCAAAATGCCGGATAGCGGAGATTTTCTTGGCGCCTGGGGTGGTATATCTTCATTGCAACTTCGCTTGCCAGTTGTGTGGACGGAGGCTCAATCACGTGGCTTCTCGGTATTGGATCTGAGCCGGTGGTTGTGTAGTGCTCCGGCAAAACTTGTGGGATTGGAGGGACGAAAGGGTTCAATTCAGGTTGGCTGCGATGCTGACTTGGTAATCTGGAATCCTGCGAAGCAATTTAGGGTGCAGAGTACTGCCCTTCATCATCGGCACAAGTTGACGCCTTATCAGAACCGTATGCTATACGGTTTAGCACAGAAAACTTTTCTTCGTGGCAGGAAGATATATGATGAGGGCCAGGTGTTTGATGAACCGCTCGGCCTTTTTCTAACCTAATCTGACGACCGCCCACGCGCAGGCGTGTCTCTTATCCTTGAACGAATGGGAACTGTTAGTCCGGACGAAATGGATTTCACCGAATTAATAGATCTGGCGTCAGAGAAACTCGGAGGCGCAGTGCTCCTCGCGAATGATGAGTTTTTTGCGACGAAAGAAAATCTGCTCAAACCCAAACCCCCAATCTTCATTGAAGGCGAATATACCGATTTAGGAAAGTGGATGGACGGATGGGAAACGCGCCGGCGCCGGACACCAGGATTTGACTGGTGCGTTATCCGCCTGGGCCTGCCTGGAATAGTTCGAGGCGTCATCGTGGATACGAGTTTTTTCAGAGGCAATTACCCGGAACATTGCTCACTGGAGGCATGCGCGCTCGAAGGCCAACCGGGAACGGCTGAGTTAACAAATGAAACACTTCAGTGGATTGGGATCTTGCCGCAATTGCCGCTTGCGGGGGATACGCAGAATCCTTTTGTGATCGAGACAGACCAGCGTTTTACGCATGTACGTCTGAAGATCTACCCTGATGGCGGCGTTGCGAGATTACGGGTCTACGGGGAAGTAGTTCCAGAGTGGGAACGTTTAAAACGCATAGGCGGCGACATCGATTTGGCAGCGGTCGAGAATGGCGGGCTCGTCCTTTCGTGCAGCGATATGTTTTTCGGTCACCGGCACAATCTGATAATGCCCGGCAGGCCGGCCAACATGAGTGATGGGTGGGAAACGAAGCGGCGGCGTGGCGCGGGCCACGATTGGGTAATTATCAAACTGGGAAAACCGGGTCGCGTTCGTCGCGTCGAAGTTGATACTTCCTATTTCAAGGGAAATTTTCCTGAAAGCTGTTCCCTCGAAGCCTCTAATGCTGTTGATGCATCTGCAGATTCTCTAACGGATTTATCAGTCGCCTGGAAGAATGTTTTGCCTCGCACGAGGTTACAGGCCCATACCCGGCATTATTACGAAAAAGAGATTTTAGATGCCGGCATCGTCTCGCATCTCCGATTCAATATTTTTCCCGATGGTGGCGTGAGCCGCCTGCGAGTTTATGGAAGCATTGATGATCCGAGGGATGCGTAAATTCGTCAGAACAGAATTGCAAGCCGACGCTATAAAAGCATGTCAAAAAATGTTCCACCGGCTCTCGTTAGATTGAATTCAATGGAGCCGGGCCAGGCCGAAAAGGAATTCCTGAAATGTTGTGGTTCCGGGGAATGGGCTAAACGAATGATCGTTGAAAGGCCCTTTGAGGACGTCGACGATTTGCTTTCCAAGGCCGATCACGTATGGAGGCTGCTGCCGCCTCACGATTGGTTGGAAGCATTCCATAGACACCCGAAGATTGGCGAGAAGAAGCCTGAGCACGAAACATCAGTAGAAGTTCAAGCGTGGTCGGAGCAGGAACAGTCAGGAATTCGCGATGCGACCCTCAAGACTGCGGAAGCTATGGCGGTGTTAAATGATGTTTACGAAGAGAAGTTTGGGCACATCTTCATCGTTTGCGCTACGGGGAAGACCTCTGAGGAGATGTTGGACATCCTGCGTCTGCGTCTGGGAAATAATCCAGAGGAGGAATTACAGAGAGCCGCAGATGAACAGGCTAAGATCACAGCGTTGAGATTGAAGAAATTAGTCGAAACCTAGTTCGATCGTCAGTGGCTGGTTATCAGATGTTTGGTAAACTTCCAGCTGTGCAAGCACGTATTGTAAACCCGACCACAGGCCACGACGCTAACCACTCGGAATCATGAGTACTATTTCAACTCATATACTCGATCTCTCTCGCGGTGCGCCAGCTGGCGGCGTAGCAGTTTTTCTGGCAGCGCAAAATACGGACGAAAGCTGGACTGAACTCAGCCATGCTTGGACCGACGAAGACGGTAGGGTTAAACCCTTCTTTCTGGTTGAAGAACCGCTTCCGGGCGGCACTTACCGGCTGGTGTTTGACACCGAGCCTTATTTTACCGGACTTAATACTGATTTCTTTTACCCTCAGGTAACAGTGGTGTTTAAGATTGATGACGAAGCACAGCACTATCACGTTCCTTTATTGATAAGCCCGTACGGTTATTCCACGTATCGCGGAAGCTAATTTACTGTCACAAACGTCGGTCGCACGGTAAACACAACTGTTTAAGTGGCGATCTGAACTTTGATGTTCTCTGTGTCTCTGTGGTGAATCTATATCGGTGAATCGCTCACCACAGAGCACAGTTTCATAGAGATAATTCGGATAGCACTACCGAACTTTGAGTCCTACTCGATGACAATCAATCCAACTCTAAGCGAGTGGCTAAACCTCATTTTCCGTTGGGTGCACGTGTTCGCGGGCATCATGTGGGTGGGAACCACATACTATTTTACCTGGCTTGACGCGCGCTTGAGCGAAGAAGAAAAAGCCGTGGCGAACACCGGAACGCCGGCGCAAAGCTGGATGGTCCACAGCGGTGGTTTTTATGTAGTAGAAAAACGTAAGGTGCCGGATCTGGTTTCGCGTACGCTTCACTGGTTTCGATGGGAAGCGGGAACCACGTGGCTTAGTGGCATGGCGCTGTTAGTTATCGTTTATTATCTCGGTGGTGGCGCGTTAGTCGATTCGGACGTCAGCGACATTAGTGTGGGCGCTGCAATTGCATTAGGAATCGGGTTATTGATTGTCGCGTGGATTATTTACGACTTGATGATGATCTCGCCGCTGGGGAAAAATGAGAAGGCCTTTGCGGTTATCGCCTACCTGATCGTCGTTGGCGTTACTTATCAATTGACCCACATGCTAAGTGGCCGCGCTGCTTACATTCACGTAGGGGCAATGTTTGGCACTATCATGGCCGCCAATGTCTGGATGCGAATCCTGCCTGCTCAGAAGAAAATGATCGCCGCAATCAACGAAGGACGGAAACCCGATGACGTTCTCAGCGCTCAAGCGAAACTTCGGTCCAAACAGAACACGTTCATGGCAGTGCCTGTGGTCTTTATAATGATTAGTAATCACTTTCCCAGCGCTACTTATGGAGACCGTTACAACTGGTTCGTCCTGTCAGTTTTGATACTAGCCGGGTTGATCGCGGCAAAATTCATAAGGAGAGCGTAGTAGAACACACATTCCTGTCTGTCTAATTCGGAATGTACCGGACCGACCGGCAGGAATGCCTGTGCTAGCGATTCGCAAGGGGAAAGATCGGCTCGATATCCACGGGCACATCATTGAGGCGGTTCATTGCGCCCTTCATCGCCGGGCGAATCACGGAATACTTCGCCAGCATCTGCCTGGCCTTGTCGTACGAACCTTCTGCCTCGAGAGTTAGAAACTCTCGAGTCAACTTCTTCACGGCCGCCTTAATCTTCAGTGCGTCAATGCTGAACTTGCCCGTGCGCTCGTCAAATTTAATCGCGCCTTCATCGGTGAAGTAGTTGAATTGCATGGCCACACCGCGTGCATGCGATTCAGTAAGGCCGAAACGGACTGAACGAAACATGCTCGCGAGATACGTCGTATAGAGCGTCCGCTGCATCTGCTTTTCGATAACGCCTTTGTCTATCAAATACTGCAACGCCCATAGGCCGGTGACGTCCGCCTTCGCTTCCTCAATTGCAGAATAAAGTTCCTTGAGCTGCAGCCTGACAGTCGTATCTTGGCCGCCTACCTTGATGTTATGCGGCCCCAATCCATGCATCAGCTCATGCATTAGGATGTGTGTGAAGAACGCGTCAAACGAAACTGCCCGTTTCTGGGCCGGAGACAGGACCACGCGTGAGATCGGAACAAGCACCTTACTGAATTTTGCATCCTGAACGTTCTTCAACATTATTCTGGCCGAGCCTTTTTCTTTGACGACCCGTTCGTCGTTAGGAAGATTGAAGGCCGCGGTCTGAACGCCGTTGTTTCCTTCTCCTGAACTGAACACTTCATTTACGACACGCATCGGCGATAACGCGCCAAGTTTTGGGTTGCGGTAACGAGCTTCCAGCGGCAGGTTATTCTCGAGTTCCTGCAGGTGTTGCCCAAACTTTTCCAGCTTTGCGCTCTCCGCGGCATCCCGCAGTGTGACGTAAGCTTCGAACCCCGCTTTATAGCCGAAAAGTTCGTCTTCATATGTTTCGTAGGGGCCGATAGTCACATGAATGGGCGCATCGAGATCCATCCAGGCTACGTCGCTCGCGTAATAATCATTGGAAGCAAACGCGTCCGCTCGTTTGACGAGAAAATCTTTAAGTGTTCTGTTCGTCGTCAGTGCTGCAGCTTCACGCAACAACCTGGCGGCCGGGTCGAGAAACTCGCGATATTCCTCGCTGTAAGGCACGGCGATTAACTTTCTATTGGCATCGCGTCGGATTGTGTAGAAGTAGCCAGTAGCTTTTTCTTTGTCCGCTTCCGACAAACCAGTAAGCCATGAATTGAATTCATCTTTAGTAATGTCGTCAGGGTAGAAATTCGCGTGCGGCGGTTTCTCACGTGGCGCACCGTCGAGGAATGGCTCATTGTTGTCCAATCGCGACCAGGGTCCATCATTGATCAGGAAATAGTGTAGACGCTGTTTTCCAGCCGCTGTCTGGTCCGCTTTCAATCTTTCATGAAGGTCGTCGTTGCCAATCCAAACCTGCCGCAGAAACAGGGGATCCAACAACTTTGCCGCTTCAATGATTTTTACCAGGGCTTTGCGATCACCAGCGGACAGCCTGGAAGTGTTATCGGTTAACACCGTAGGGGCAAAACGTCGTATTTTCTTCGCCAGGTCAGAATCGCCGGCCATACCCCTCCGTCTTTGCATTCCAGAAATGTTTGCCAACAATATAGTCAGCAAAAGCATCAAGCTAACAATGATTCTCATAGGAAACCTCGAAAGATAAGGTGGCGCGCTCGTCCTTGAATTGTTTGATCTTTTCTCGCGCGACTTTGCGATTCCATGCGTGCTTTGCGGTTTCTTCGCCTGCTGCGCACTCAAGACCATCCGCAAAGAGCGCAAAGGAATCGCGAAGGTTCGCAAAGGACAGCAATCGAAGCTCAGGTTAACTGATTTACAAGTTTTGCCGGTTGTTCAGGATTTTCACAAACGAACCTGAACGCAACTCCGCTACCGTCAGGCCAGACAAATCTAGAGCCTCCTGTTCGGTCAGAGCTCCGCAGTTCATGGCGCGGAGGAAGTAGTTCAGCAAACCCTGGCCCGTGGCTGCGTCGTCGAAAACATCTCCGACCAATGTAGCCTTGGCGGCCTTCTCAACAAAATTCTTTAACCGCTCAGACGCCGCATCAAGACCCTCAAGGAAAAATGAATATATCGCGGCGTAGCGCGTGGGAAGTTGAGCTGGGTGCAGATCCCAACCCTGGTAAAAAGCATTAACGAGCGAATGTTGAACGTGATCGTAATGAAGTTTCCAGGCCCGATGGACCACCAGGCGGTTCTCTGCAATCTGTTCCGCAGTGAGCGGGGCCCCTCCTTCATTAAAGCGATGTGGCGCAACAGGCATTATGTTGGTCGCACCGTCTGAGAGCCAGACGCCTGTACCCGCGAATGATACCTGCATCATGTGCTTCGCAAAGTCGCATGCCGAATGCATCATGTGCTGGTGGGCAGCCGTGATGCTGCAACTCGCGGTATAGTCATACGTACCAAAATGGGCGGCCACGCAACGCCCGCGAGCCGCCGCCAGCAATAGCGGAAGATTGATTCCTCCTTCCGCGTTGATGATCGACTGCGTGGTCTCAATCATCATCTCCAGTTTCAATGAGCCCGCCTGAAGCTGCATCTTGTTTTCCAATGACTCAAACACATCAGCCAATGCGGCCACCTGTTCTGGAATCGTGATCTTTGGCTGGGTAACGACGAAATTTGCGGGCAGACGGCCACCAGATTTATCTACCAGAGTCGAGACGAAGATATCCAGGGTTCGGATGCTGCGGGCGCGCAGTTCTTCAGTGAAAGGCTTGATGCGAATACCAATAAACGGAGGCAAACTCTTTTTTTCAATCCCCTGGGCCACTTCGATCGCAGCGGAAGCAGCGTGGCCGTCTTCCTCCTCATCAGGCCGATTACCGTATCCGTCTTCGAAGTCAATACGAAAATCTTCGACAGGTTCGCGCTCGAGCTTCTCGACCACCCGGTTATAAATGGAATAGCTCAGCCACGCGGCTCTGTTTTCGTGACGCACTCGTTCCGGATCGGTTTTCAGCTGGTCCGTTAATCCATCATCCTGTTCAAGGGAGTCGGGTAATTGATCGGCGCCCGATAGGCCAATCGCTTTCGAGAAAATTAGAAAATCCGGAGCAAACTGGTCCAGCGAGCGTCGCGCGAGCGATCCTAACCGAGCCGCCGAGTCGAATTTGAAGAGATGTGCACCTCCATACACTGTATGGACGGGTTGGCGATTGCCCGTTTCACCCCGATATCTTGCAGCGAAATCATTATTTGCCTGCTGTAATTTTTTGGAGAGTTCGGCTATCGACTCTTTAGTTAGAGAGGTTTTCATAATGCGCCTTCACTCGTAAAGCGACTCTATTTCACTTTTTGAACGCAAAAGTTAAT
>JBHENH010000036.1:0-12175 GCA_046262135.1 Pyrinomonadaceae bacterium | reverse complement strand
ACGTCCAGCGCGCCAACGAAGATGGTTCAGACGGATTAAAAACCAAACAGCAAAAATTCTTCCGCGATCGGCTGAGGTTTGTAGTACAGATCATTGATGTTACGACACAAACTTCGTGATGCGAGATTCGAGGGTCCAACCTCAGTACATCAGTCCGCAACAAAAACGCGACAACTTAATTAATGCTGGCGTTTTTTGCACCAGGCTTACAATCACACACGCAATCCTGCCTGTAGACCTTAGAATTCGCACTTAAGTCGGGCTACCCTGCATAAGTCCGGAAACTTTTTTGCAAGTGACAAGATGTCTGCGAAACGGGACAGTCCTGGGTTTCCGAGTGTAGTTATGCAATTTATCCTTGCATTAAGAGATGGTACTCAATAGAATGCGGCGGTTTAATTGCGAGTGGGTATATGACCCTGAGCGGTCAAGGCCCAGAAAGCCAGAGATCCCCCGCCAACGATGAGAACGCCGCTGACGCGTTCCGGATGGTGGTTGAAGGTCGCAGACACTTCAATCGGCGAGATTGTTTCCCAAATACCTAACGACAATTTCGTCTACTCCGTACTCGATTGAGCACATGGCCCAGCGTCCATTGCCAAAACGGTAACACCGCCACAAATCGTCGCAATTAAACCCTTAGGAGGAAAACTCATAGTGTCCGAAGTCGTCGTCGCCGCAGCGCCGATTCGAGTCATGATAGTTGACGACCAGGCAGTAGTCCGTCTGGGCCTACGGGTGCATCTTGAGAAGGACCCTGACGTGGAGGTAGTTGGCGAAGCATCAAATCGGACAGAGGCCCTGGCGCTTGCAGCGAGGGAAAAGCCGAACATCATACTCCTCGATCTGGATATGAACGGCGACAGCGGTCTTGATGTTTTGCCTCAGTTGCTTGACGCAGCCAAGGGAGCGCGCGCGATTATCGTTACCGGAGTACGCGATCTAGAGGCGCATCAAAAAGCAATCCGCCTCGGCGCTATGGGTTTGATATTAAAGCAGGAGCCGGACACGCACATTCTTAAGGCCGTCAAACAAGTACACAATGGAGACGTCTGGTTCAATCGTTCGATGATGGTCGGTGTAATTTCTGAGATGTCGCGTGCGAACGCGCCAAAGAAGCCGGACCCGGAAACATCACGAATCGCCACGCTTACTGAAAGGGAACGCGAGGTAATCGCGCTTATTGGTGAAGGCCTCAAAAACAAAACGATCGGCGAGCGTCTTTTCATACATGAGACGACGGTGCGCCATCATCTTTCCTCAATCTTCTCCAAACTTAGCGTTTCCGATCGCTTGGAACTCTTAATCTATGCCTACATACATGGCCTCGCCCAGCTCCCTAACAAGATGCCCAGGCGTCTTTAGTTATGACTTCGTGATGCGTGACGCCTTCAACTTCTCCAGTGCGAAGGTAGTCCGCGAAGTAATCCCCCCGGCCTTCGCGGTGCGTGAGGATCATGAGCATCTCAACGCTTCGTCCAATCAGATCCTTATTTGAGTAGCCGAAGATCTTTTCGACTGCGGCGTTAGCCGATTCGATGATTCCATACTCGTCGAAGGTAATGATCCCATCTGCCGCAGCATTCAAAATTGTGCTGGTGCGCGCCTCCGCGTCGCGCAAACCTTCGATTGAACGTTCCCTTTCACGCGTGTCAGACTCAAGCTTCTTCGCCATCTTGTGACCGTACAGCGTTGCTGCGCTCACCATCAGCAGAATGAACGCTGCAATCAGGTATTCGAATTTTTGCAATGATGCGGCCGCCGCTTCCTGCTTCTCGAAGAGGTTCTTCTGAATAACGCCAATGTGTGTACGCAAACGCGCCAGAGCCATGTTCACTGTGGCGTAATTGCGGTCCATCGTCGCCATCCTCTGTCCAGCCAGTTCGGGTTGCTTGTTTGTAAAGTACGAGAAGATCAGGTTGGCCTCGTCGGTCATCTCGTCCATCGCGATGTTGACCGCGGTTCAAGGTCATTCAGGAGAGGCGCAGCTTGAGCGCTGCTGAGATTACTGCGCAACTCGTCTTGTACCGTTGCCATTCGTTCGTCGAAGACACGCAGGGCCATCCGCATCCTCTTAATCTCAATCTCCACGTTGTGTGAATCGAAGACATCGTTACCGGGAGCATTGACAGCGGCGGCTAGTTGACCAAGTTCAGAGTAATCACCGAGTCGCCCTGCCCATTTCTGATTGATCTCCACCGAGTGGGTATAGATGCGCATGATTTGATGGTTTAGGAGCAGGCTCACGCATACGGTGAAGACATCGAAAAATGCCAGCAGGAAGTAGACAAGATGCCATTTTGGCCGTCGTTGGCGATTCGGATTGATAGGGGCTGCCGGTAGTAATTCGGGCGACGATTTCATTCGATGTACCTTTCTCGAGGTTGCAACACGAGCGCTAAAACAACAACGGGAATTTCTTTCAGAGTCGGATCCCCAGTTGAGCATCGCGCCTCACTGAGTAGCGACCCGTAATGAAGCAATAAACTGGGCCCGGGCATTAATTTCGATTGGTGACCACGCGGTAGCCTGGGCTGAAGTTCCGACTAAGGCTATTCCTGATTGAGGAACGCTTAATCCTTTCTTGAAGATGCGCGGCCGCCAAAACTTCAAGATTTTGTTGTTAATATTTGGCGCATTATACGCACTTATATTTCCACTTTCCCAGTGTTTTGAAAGCCTTCATTTTCGTCAGATTTGCGCATAACCCGTACACTCGTAATCCGGGAATAATATCTCTGTGTGATAGACAAAAACCTTGAAGTACAAAATCACGTTGCGGTAATTATGTGTTGACAGCGGAACTTGATCGTCTGATTACAAGCAGATGAAATTATTGCTGTTCGATTGCAACTTGATGAATGTAATGTTGCCGGCGCGTCATTCGGTATCATCCTTGCGACGTAGAGGGGCGAAAGGAGGAATTGTCTAAAATGGATTTAGTCAGTGGAACTTACGAACAAGTGGGGGAGGTGACTTCTATGAAAGGCATATTTGAAAGGAATGGTAGATTTATTACTGAAGAAGACGTTAAACGGGCGGCGCAGACCAGGATCGGTGCGCTCAATAATAACGAGCGGCAGATTATCGCCCTGCTCGCAATGGGGCTGAGCGACCGGCAAATCGCCGACAGTTTGATTATGAGTGAAAGAGAAACGCGCGAGCAGCTGCGCGCGATCTTTGAAAAGTTAGAAGTTTCGGATCGCTTCGAGCTGGTCCTGTACGCCCACTATCACAGTCTTACTAGAATGCCTCACTGATCCCGAACCGCTCGCAAATACCTAGGCATAATTACGACGAATCCCTTTGCCATAGAAATCGGTTCTGCAATATTTTTCCTGCTACTTCCAAAAGGCCCTCGCGTTGTCGTTGCACCCGTAACACTACGACGCGAATGGCAACTTGAGCCGCAGGTTTTGTCTCGTCGCCCCTCGCGAGCCGCGTGACAATGAATAATCTCGACCCCTCAGTGACGTTTTCCTCCATGGCGAAGTACACGCCGGCGGCGCTAAGGTTGTGCAAGTCGGTGTAAATCTGAAAAGGTTCCCCGTTGGAGTTAACGCCTCGGACCACCGCGGAAAACGGCGCGATGATTCGCGGCTTCCCGCGTCGCTCAGCCCCGTTGTAGTGGGTCAGTGCTCCGCCGATCCATTCTGAAAACTCCGACTCTTTATCTCTTTTTGCGCCCACCCTCATGACTTCCACTTCGATAACAGATGCCCGGGGGTAAGCAATACACGACGATATCAGTCGACCCGACTCAGTTCGCTTAGTTTCTACAGCCATAGCCGCCACCTGAGGGAATTAAACAGGCGACGTCTGGGAGAGGCAGATAAAGAGAATCAGACCATCTGCAACTTTGAAGGCTCTCTTCACCTTAAATCGCAATCGACATTCGCCTGTGCTTTTCTCTGCGGCAATCTTTATGCCGCGCGTAACTATTGTGTCGCGCGCTCGAACTCGTCGTAAAAACGTACTGTGTGAAGGAAGGAGAAAGATAAAAGAAGTGGATATTAGCTACACATTTCGCTATGGGCGAAAGTCTACTTGCGCAAATTGCTGGAATCTAAGGCTCAGAAGGCCGTTGGTTACCAAGTATACAGTGATAAGAAATTATACAGTTGACCAGTTGACCAATGAGGACCGTCGGCGCGCGGTGTGATGCCTCACTCTCAGCCCACGTCCTGTCGGGCGAAATTACATCCTGGCTCTCATTACAGCCCCCACCATGGAACCGCCGAAAACTAAGTCTAGATAAGGAAATCGCAAACGAAAAAAGCCGCTCAATGCGAGCGGCGTTTCTCACTAATACTGAATGTGACTTAGTTCTGCAGACGTGGAAGTTCAGGCCGGCGAAGAAAAATCGAGTCGTAGATTCCTCTTACCTTAAAGTTACACATACGGTAGAAAGTATGTGCCCGTATATGATCTTCGTTGACCAATACGCAAACTGCCTTTGTGCGCGTGAGCAAATCCTGACAGAGCGTCCTCAGACATTTCCTACCGATGCCGTTACTACGCTCTGTTGGATTAACCCAAACTCCCTCGAGATAGATCACGTCAGGTGTCTCAGCCTGGATATCGGCTTTGAATATTAAGCGGCCGGCATCCTCTAACACCCAAACGCGGCCCATCTCTATTCGTCGCGCACATCGAGCACGAAAGCCTTCAGGATCAACCTCCAACGGGTTGACACCGCTTTCACATTCGGCCATCGACGCTTGTACGGGAGCGATTTGTTCGAGGTCGGCTATAGTTGCGCGCCGCAGTCCTTTAACTTCTTCTCGCATCTGCATCGCATGTCGTAACTCAAATAACATTTCACGACACGCAAGCCTCATCTCCTGGCCCTCATCTGCATAGTAATTCCAGAATTCCTCGATCTTGTCGTTTTCGCCAAGAATCATGTGCGTGGTCATGTAGGTCTGGGCTACGAACGCGAACTCTCGCATGGCGCGTGACGTGCGAGCTTCGATCAGAGTGGCATGGCCAATCAGCGCGACACCCTCCAGTCGGCCTTCCGAGTTGCGACAACCGAAGAAGGTGCCGCGGTTGTGAAGGCTGACCACACCGTTGTCGCGGATGAAACCCGCTATGCACACTGTGTGTATTGGACGCTCAGCTAAAAAGCCGAGGACCTCGTTTCGGTCGTCTTCTGTTAACTCGACGACGTTTACTGTGAGATCGGCTTCCGGCAGATAGGGCGTATCGGCCATAACCGTTGTCATCAGCCCGTGGATTGATGGGGAACTCTCAATCTGTCTCATGTTTAGCTCCGTAGTCATAATGGTGAGTTTGTTCGGCATGGTTGTATTTTGTGTATGCATCGGTAGACTCCTCAGTAACCTAAGTAATCGACCCCGCAGTCCACTTCTACTTCCATAGACTCCGTTTCATCACCACCAAAGACCGCAGATTGCGCTTGCAAGTAAGCATCACCAAGCAAGACGGCATCGCCGAGCAACACACCGTCTCCCAACAACACACCGTCAACGAACCACTCGCCGTCTCCCAGGAGCACTCCGTCTGCTAGTAAGACGCTATTGTTACAGAATAGCGGGCCATCGCCCAGGAGGACGCCATCGCTGACCTTGATGTCGTCGCCCAGTAAAACACCGTCACCGAGTAAGACTCCGTCGCTGGGCAGCGGATCATCCCCTAGCAAAACACCATCGCCGAATAGGACACCGTTGGCATAAACGTTTTGATACTGCGTAATGACAGCAACGCCTGTTGCGTAGCTGTGGTTCAGAATGATCCCTTGCGACCAAGTGAATGTCTGGCCCGCAATAGTCGTCTTCGGGATAGGGGGCGTAGCCGTCGTTAATAGCGGCGCGCCAAGGACGGTAGTGGCGAGCAAATCCGTGCGCACCAGCTTTGCCATTCGCACTGCACCCTCTACATTGATTTCGCCTGCGCCCTGTTCGAACAAGTTGAAGCCTTGAAGCTGCTGGGCCGAGTACATCAAAAGCATCTTCACCATATTCGGTGTCAATTTTGGATTGGCTTGCAGCAAGAGGGCAGCTGACCCTGCGGCAATTGGCGACGCCATCGATGTGCCGTTCAGGTACATCTGCCGACGAGTTTCAGTCCCACTTACTCCAGCATCCAATTCCGGATGTTGCGTGACGAGAAAATTGTCGTGCGCTTCGGAAAAAATCAGCTTATTACCGGGAGCGACCAAGTCGGGCTTAATAAGATTGTCAAAATGCTTGACGCCATCGCTGTCGGTCCAGGACCCGCGCGTAGGACCACGTGAGCTATAAGTTGCTATCACATCGTCTGCGCGGCCATCCGTGCCCAGGGTGTTTGACGCGCCAACGGTGATTGCCGAAGGCTCAATGCCAGGTGAGTGTACTTGACCGTACATTTTCTGACCTGAACTATTCTTACCATTGTTACCCGCCGCGGTGACGACAACGACGCCAGCATCAACAAGACGCCGGACGGCGCGACACACGGGATCATTCTTGTATGAGTCAACCGCGAGCATTCCGAGACTCATATTGATGACCCTAATGTTGTAAGTAGTGCGATTGGTCATGACCCAGTCGAGCGCGCTGAGTAACCCTGAGACAGAACCCGCCCCAGCTCCATTCAGTACCCGAAGGTTAATTAAATTGGCGTTGGGGGCAATCCCTATGTATTTGCCGTTGGAGATGCGGCCATTACCGGCAGCTGTTGCAGCCACGTGCGTACCATGGCCATATGGATCATCCGTGCGATTTTCGCCAGTGAAGTCTTTGCTGAAGACAACTCGAAGGTTATTATTACCGGACAAGAATGAACTGTGTCTCGTATCAACACCGGAATCAAGGATAGCGATGCCTATGCCGGAACCGTCGAGAGTATAATTCTTTGTGCCACCAAGAAGGGAGGTCGCGCTTTGTTGGCGAACAGAATCCGCACCAGTAGTGGCGGAAACGTGACCAAATGACCGCACCTCTCTATTTACCGAGACGTAGTGAATTTCTTGGCGTGCTGCCAGTTCCTCAAGAGCCTTGACTGGAACTTCTGCTTTGAGGACCCCAAGTTTCGCCATGCGGGCATTCACCGCAATGCCGTAACGGTTGAAAAAGTCGTTGAGCTGGCCGCTCTTCCCGTCGTCGACCTGCAGAATGACACCCACGCGCTCTGCCTTGGAACCTCGCATTAACTGAAGTAAATCGGTGGAAATCTTTTCGCCCTGAAAACCGTTAGCATTCTTGTTGGAATTGTTATTGTCGCCCGTCTCTGATTCATCCGAGGCGTTGTCGCTATCCTTAAGATTAATCTGCTGAAAAAGCCCATCCAGCGTCACATCGCCCGCAATATATTCCTCATAAGCACTAGTCGAGGTAGCACCAATCAGACGGACTTTGCCACTCGACGCCGCTTCGGTCATGGCTTGCGAGACGGTCTGAGCAGCGCGCTTGCCCACAAACTGTTGAAGGTCATCAACGAAGAAGATTGAGTCCCCACCAGTCGTCGAAGCCTCAGACAACATGGCCTTTAGACGTCCCTCGAGGTCCGCCGGGGTCTTCACACCCTCGAACAACGCATACAGATTCAGGCTGTAAAGCCGCGTCTGGCGCAAATTAGCGGGTACGTTACCCATAGCTATTCGGTGCGCAAGACCTTCGATAACAGCCTTAGACTGACTACTGTCTTCGCCAACCAGCACAGGGTTGTTCTGTTTGCTGCGCGATAGGATCTGAACGGTCGGTCGAAGCGCTGCTTCGTTTCCCTTTACGAGATCGAATGCGCCGCGACGTGCTAGTTTCGTCAGATTCTGGGTGTATCGCGCTAGTGCTGAATTTGCCTTTTCGGCACCAGTGCTGTTTGGCTTTCCATTCGTAGACTGTGCGTGAGCTCCATCCATGATCAGTATGCCTGAACACATGGAAAACATAAGAGCGAAGACAGTCACGAGGGAGATGATGGGGGTTCGTTTGTTGTTCTTCATGCAGCCTCTCTGGACAACAGGGAATGGTCTACTTTCGAAACGACCGCACAATCGTTCGTGCAAGCTCCAGAGCAAGGACTGTGCCTTTCGGTTGAGCATCGGCAAACCCTTATATTTGCTCAGTGTTTTAAAATAATTGGGGTTATAGACAGAAGGCTGTCTAAGGCTGACAGCTGTCAGTTTGAAGGATCGGTCAATTAGTTTGACGGGATCGCGAGTGAGTGGACCGACGCGAGGCGTGTGGCGGTGATTAAAGATGGTAGCGCATACGGGACTCGAACCCGTGATCTCTGCCTTGAGAGGGCAGCGTGTTAACCAACTACACCAATGCGCCTTGGACAGGTCTTAATAAAGGCGATTATAGGGGCCCATACCAACGGATGGCAAACCATTCATTTGCCGTTTTCGAGCGGTCTCCATGAGTCCAGGTAGTCTTTAACATTGGTTTGGCTCCGATGTTATACTCCGATTCCACATCCATGCTAGAGATACCCACCCGGTTTTTGCGTAAACTCGTCTCGAAGAATGACCCCGGGCCACCCCTTCAGTCATCAAAATCAACAGACGTGCTTATCTCTAGGTTCATTCAACACAATCCGCGAGTTGGAGCTAAATGAACATTGCAGTGCTAAAAGAGCAACTTTCCGGAGAAGCCCGCGTCGCGCTTATGCCCGATTCCGTGAAGAAGCTGCTAAGCCTTAAGGCCGCCGTAATCATGGAAAGCAATGCGGGACGCGCCGCCAGCCGTCCCGATGAAGATTACCGTGAGGCGGGGGCGACCATCTTTACCGACCGCAGTAAGCTACTTGAATCTGCTGACGTTCTCGTTACCGTCAATAGACCTTTTCCTGAGGTTTTTAATAATTTGAAACAAGGCGCAGCCGTGCTTGGCTTCCTCCGCCCTCTCGACGAGCCGGAGGCGTTACGTCCTGCGTTAACCCAGAATCTGACCACCTTTGCGATGGAGTTGATTCCCCGTATTACGCGTGCGCAGACAATGGATGCGCTTTCTTCAATGGCCACTGTTACCGGGTATAAAGCCGTCCTTCTCGGTGCCTCGCAAATTCCCAGAATGTTTCCCTTATTAATGACAGCGGCGGGAACCGTGCCGCCCGCGCGCGTACTGGTGTTAGGCGCCGGCGTGGCCGGACTTCAAGCTATTGCGACCGCCCGGCGACTTGGAGCCGTTGTTGAAGGATACGATGTTAGAGCTGCTGCGGGAGAGCAGGTGCGTTCGCTCGGAGCCACATTTCTGGAGGTTGACTTGGGAGGAATCGAAACTGAAGACGCGGGTGGCTATGCGGTTGAATTATCTGAAGAAGCGATGAAGCGTGGTCGTGATCTCATTGCTGAGCATGCGAAAACCGCGGACGTGGTGATTACGACGGCCCAAGTTCCCGGCAAACGTGCCCCCTTGCTGGTAACTGAAGAAGCAGTAAATGCTATGAAACGGGGTTCGCTTATTATAGATCTCGCTGGCGCAACTGGCGGAAACTGCGCGCTTAGCCAAGCCGACGAAATCATCGAGCGTAATGGTGTGACAATTACGGCACCAACAAACCTGGCGGCAACTGTTCCCGTTCACGCCAGTCAGCTCTATTCACGCAACGTCACTGCTTTTCTTAATCTATTGATTAAAGATGGCGAACTAAATCTCGATTTGAACGATGATGTTATTGGCCCATCCTGCGTAACTCATCAAGGTGAGTTTGTGAATCAGCGGGTGGGTTCAGCTTTTAGGTCACACGCCGTGTGACACCGTTCACTTAAAATTTTAGGAGGCTAGATGTCTGCGTCAACTCTAATTTCCGCGCTCTATGTTTTCGCGTTGGCGGCCTTTCTGGGCTATCAGGTGATTTCGCGCGTGCCGCCCTTGCTACATACGCCGCTGATGTCTGCAACGAATGCCATCTCTGGCATTTCGCTCGTGGGTTCGATTGTTACTGCGGGCGCACGCTATAACACCGTCAGTACCATTCTCGGTTTCACAGCCGTGTTTTGTTCAACTACAAACGTGGTGGGCGGCTTTGTGATCACAGATCGTATGCTCAGAATGTTTAAGCGCAAACCGTCCTCGACCCCTACTACTCCTAAAGATGGTGCAAAGCACTAACAACGGACGCGGGTGGCCCCTACGGTGTTTAGTCCGCACCTTGCTCAATCCCAAATGCATCTCCCCCAATAGCGAACGAGGGCGCCGCCGCGATTTTTAATTAGTACTCAACGAGAATGCGCACTTACTTCATCGAACTAAGTTACCTGCTCGCGTCTATTCTTTTCATTCTTGGCCTGAAGGGGTTGAGCCATCCGGAAACTGCCAAACGCGGAATGCATCTCGCCGAGTTTGGAATGTTGATGGCGATTATTGGCACACTTCTGCACTACGAGATCATCACCTACACCTGGATCATTACAGGCCTCGTATTAGGATCTCTGATCGGATTGGCGATGGGCCTGTGGGTGCCGATGACGGCGATGCCCCAGCGAACTGCGCTTTCTCACGCCTTTGGCGCTTTCGCCGCAGCGTTGGTGGGAATTTCTGAATTCTATCGCCACGATGGACATCTGGACACCATAACGATGGGCGCGCTCGGGTTTGAAGTAATGCTGGGCGCATTGACAACTACCGGAAGTCTGTTGGCCTTCGCCAAATTACAGGGTTTGGTTCGCGGTACGCCGGTGACTTACCGCGGTCAGAACATATTCAACATGGCGCTGCTGGCGACCACGATTGGAATCTTCGTTTACTTGATCGTTGTACCCGGTTCGATGCCGCTGTTTTTCACGATGGTCGGCCTGGCTTTTGTTTTTGGATTCCTGCTTGTAATGCCAATCGGGGCGGCCGACATGCCAGTGGTGATGTCTTTATTGAATTCCTATGCGGGCCTTGCGTCGGCCGCGACCGGCTTTGTCTTATCAAACAACGTTTTGATTATTGCTGGCACTCTTGATGGGTTCTCTGGATTCATACTCTCCATACTGATGTGTCGAGCGATGAACCGATCAATGACCAATGTCCTGTTCGGGGCTTTTGGAAGCGCAGTTAAGTCGGAAAAGGGTGCACAGCAAGACGGTTCGATGCGGGAAGTCGCTTTGGATGATATAGCGGTACAAATGGCTTATGCGAAGCAAGTAGTTTTTGTTCCGGGTTACGGCATGGCAACAGCCCAGGCTCAACATGCGGTGAGGGAGTTGGCAGACACTCTTGAGAAGCGAGGGGTCACCGTTAAGTACGGGATTCATCCAGTTGCCGGACGAATGCCGGGCCATATGAACGTTTTGCTAGCCGAAGCGAACGTGCCTTATTCATCACTGTACGAATTGGAGCAGATTAACCCTGAGTTTCCTTCCACTGACGTGGTTGTTGTTATCGGAGCGAATGACGTGGTAAATCCCGACGCCCGTGATAATCCAGGCAGCCCAATCGCAGGCATGCCGATTCTCGAAGTCGATCGCGCAAAATCGGTCGTGGTTTTGAAGCGTGGACAAGGGAGAGGATTCTCGGGTCTTGAAAACCCTTTGTTCTTCAAAGACGTGACCGGCATGCTGTACGGAGACGCGAAGGAGACGTTGATCCGAATGGTCCAGGCGGTCCAGCAAGCGTGAGTTTTGCTGACTACTGTCGCCGCAGAGCTCTGGAAATTTAACACTCCGATTTAGAATCACGCTGACAACATATGCAAAGACTTCTGGCATCATTCGTTTTAGCGGCCGTTGTAATCTTTAGTCTTGCGGCCGGGTTGCGGCCTCCAACCGCAGATGCTCAACGCAAAGCCACCACCGCAAAGACTCCCGCGTCATCTTTGGTCGCTTTGCAACGAGGCACCAACGTTATCACCAGTGACCAGCTGAGGGACTACCTCTTCTTCATCGCCTCGGATGAGATGGAAGGCCGAGATACTCCTTCACGCGGCCTCGACACCACGGCAAAGTTTCTCGCAATGAATCTATCGCGTTGGGGCTTGAAACCCGCGGGGGACAATGGAACATTTTTTCAAAACATTGCCCTGTACAGAGACGTGATAGATAAGACCCAAACGCGTGCGCAGTTTAACGGGCAGACCCTTTCGCTTGGCGAGGACTACATTCCCTTGTCCCGGCCGGTCGATATCGGCTCTGCACCACTCGTCTTCGCCGGAAACGGATGGTTTATCAAGTCGAAGAATATCGATGCTTATAAAGGACTGGACGCCAGAGGAAAAATCGCTGTGGTCTTTGGACCACCAGACG
>JBHENH010000035.1:25445-25707 GCA_046262135.1 Pyrinomonadaceae bacterium | reverse complement strand
GCTTAAGACTGCAATATTCTGGGACCCAAAGCTTATCGAAGCTCACATTTTACTGGGAAGAATTTTTCTCGAACGCGGTGACCGCGGTGAGGCTACAAAATATGCGACAAGCGCTATGACCATCGATTCTAACAACCAGGAGGCTATCGCGCTGCATCGGCAGGTGACCGTGGGCAAGAATTGACAATCAAGATATAGGAACGCGTTACGAGGCAATTCTCTCGATCCAGAATTGCCTTACTTCGTTTCACGACTGCGTTAT
>JBHENH010000035.1:472-25435 GCA_046262135.1 Pyrinomonadaceae bacterium | reverse complement strand
AGAACTCTTTTGGTTATCGGTATCTGTACCGTCTTATGCCTCGTGGTCGCAGGAGTAATCGCCGCATTGTCCCACCGTAAGAAAGCCCGTACCGGGGATATCAAATTGCTTGGCGAGATTGCCGTGGTCGATAAAGAGCTTGATCCAGAAGGCACCGTTCTCGTCGGCGGGGAGTTATGGCGAGCAAGATCAATTAATGATGCCGTCATTCCGCCGCACTCCAAAGTTGAAGTCGTTGGATTTCTAGATCACATGGCTCTCGTGAAGGTTTGTGGCTAGTTTCTCAATGGCTCCCGTTAACTCCCACCCTCACTCAAAGTAGTAGTTAGGCCCTTACACTCAATCGCCCAGAGATTCCAAACATGCGTTCCTATGGCACGCGAGGTGCTCTATGGAGAACCGGCATGCACGGGAGACCAAAGTAAAGTCGCAACGTGCCCCCGCCGCCAACTTCCCTCTGAGCGCCGCCTGCCGCTGCGCCAGCCACCCCGCCGAGCTACCCTTCAGTGCTCCCCCCGAAATATGGAACCCAGTCAGAAATGGCTGGGTTCTCCCGCATTTAGAAGCCATTATTTTTGAGAACTTTCTCTGACCATCAGTTAACCTAAGCGCACAACATAATTCGTAGTGGTCTCCGAATCTTTCGGCTGCGCGCGTCCGTTTGGTTGTTTTTCGTCGGTCATTTTAGGGGCCGAATACCCAGTCATTCTGCGACGGAATTTGTCAGTCTGACGGTGACGTTTTCTGTCGAATTGACCCGTTTGAGTCCTTTTTTGGTAATTCAGTGTGTAGACGATTGTTGCTCAATAAAAATTTTCCCCTGCGGTTTAACGCGAACTGATCGACTTTTAAGCGCAGAATAAGCGCAGACGTCAAGCGTAGGCCATAATCAGCATTTCTTTGGTAAACTCCCAGGCAATGCAGGACGTAGTTTCTACACCGTCCCGGATCGGAAAGGGACGGCTTTCAGGATTTGCCCTGGGGGTTCGTCCTGAAGCACCTTCACTCGCCAGTTGTGGTTTCGCCTTGCTCTCCTCGGTCGGTCTAATTCTTTCATTTCCCGACTTCAATTTCTGGCCCCTTGCCTGGGTCGGACTGGTTCCACTACTCGCGGCGTCAGTACGAAACCGGCCGTCGCAAGCGTTTGTATTGGGCTGGCTGTTCGGCTCGGTTTTCTTCTTCGGATCCTGCTACTGGCTTACGTATTCAATGATCCACTTCGGTGGAATACCCTCGTTAATCGCTTACGTATTGCTGGTACCTGGTGCAGTCTTGTTGGGTATTTTCCCCGCAATCTTCATGATGATTGTTTCCCGGGCGGTTGAACGGTTTGGGACGCAGGCGTTGTTGAGCGCTGCATTCATATGGCCGTCGTTGGAGTGGGCGCGACTGGAAATTACAGGCCAACTTTGGAATGCTATCGGTTACTCCCAAGCCTATCATCCATCGCTTATTCAATCAGCAAGGTGGGGTGGTGTTTACGCGACTGGTTTCTTGATTGTTCTTGTCAACGCAATTGTTGCTTATGCCTGCATACGACGCATTAAACGCGCGTGGATGACTTCAGCAATCCTGTTGCTCCTCACCGCCGGTCTGGTCGTACTAGCCGCAAGGTCCTCGAAAATGAATTCGTCACAAACCGGCTCATCCACTCCAGAGCTGGTTGTTATAGCAATCCAACCAAATGTTCCTATGGAACCGGTAAAGGATTCTGCGCTCACGCAAACTCTTATCACACGCCACACTTCGTTGAGTACAACTGCGCTTAGGGAGTGGGAAAGTACAGGTCGAGTGGACAATGTGGTGGGCTCTCCTGTGGACAATTGGGCCACGGATGTCTCCCCTACGGTGCGTCGGGATATTCCTCGTCTCGTGATTTGGCCTGAATCACCGATGAACTTCGCTTACGGCGGCGACACTGAACTTCGCGAGAGCCTCGCTAATTTCGCGAAGACAAATAACACATCAATCCTTTTGAATTCTCAGGAGGTAGCACCAAACGACGGTCTCTACAACTCCGCGATGCTCATAAATCAGGACGGTAACCTCATCGCTCAATATGATAAGATTCGCCTATTGCCGTTTGGCGAGTATGTTCCGCTCCCACAGTGGCTTCCGGGAGCGGGTTTGATGAGAGCAATCGTTGGTGATTTTACCCCCGGCTCAAAATATAGAGTTATGCAGGTTGGAAACGTCCGGGCTGGGGTTTTTATTTGTATTGAGTCGGCTTATCCAGCGTTAGTAAGAGGTTTCACTAACCAGGGGGCCGACGTGCTAATCAATATCTCGAATGACGGATACCTTGGGCCCACTGCTGTTATGCGACAACACCTGGCGAATGCGGTTTTTCGTGCCGTCGAAAATGATCGTCCATTACTGAGCATTACCAACACGGGTATCACGGCCCTTATTACAACGGACGGCGAGGTGAGGAACGCAACTGCAGGATTTGAGACCAATGTTAGAACCTGGGCGATCGCTCGAGGTCGCGAAACGAAAACTTTTTATGCGTCGCAAGGCGATATATTCCCGGCCGGATGCGCCGTGTTGAGCGTGGCGGTGTTCTTGTTTTCGTTTAAGCGCCAATCGGTCGAAGTTCACACGACATGATCGACGTAGTGTTAGCTACCTGCTAACAGGAGAAGAAATGATCGAGACGTTATCAATTCAAGAATTACGAACACCTTATGAAGAGTTACAGACGCGTGTCGAGCAACTCGGGAGGTTTCTTTGATGTAGCTGCGGGAAAGGAAGCCCTGAAGCGTATCGAAAGTCAGGCTTCGTCACCGGATTTTTGGAACGATCAAGACGCGGCTCAGAAACTTTTGCAAAAGAGGACCATACTGGAAAAAAAAATAAACCGACAAGAGCATTTCGAATCGCAGATCTCGGACGCCGGGGTACTGTTCGAATTTGCCCAGGAGGACGAAGCATCGTTGAAAGAACTGCGCTCGATTATCGAACGTCTCGAGAAGGAAATCGGCGCCGCCGAGACTGAAATGCTTCTCGCAGGCGACAACGACCAGCTAAACGCGATCTGTACCGTTCATCCCGGCGCGGGAGGAACTGAGTCGCAGGACTGGGCAGAAATGCTTCTTCGCATGTATCTGAAGTGGGCGGAACAGAGAAGTTTCAAGACGGAGATTATTGATTACCAACCGGGAGAAGAAGCCGGCCTTAAAGGTGTGACGTTCCGAGTTGAAGGCGAATACGCGTACGGTTTGTTATCGGCCGAGGCAGGAGTCCACCGGTTAGTTCGTATTTCTCCTTTTGACCAGGCTGCTCGACGACATACGTCCTTCGCTTCGCTGTTTGTTTATCCGGAAATTGATGAGAACATCGAAGTTGAAGTTAACGAAAAGGATCTTCGGGTGGACACCTATCGCGCAACGGGCGCCGGCGGCCAACATATCAATACAACCGACTCTGCGGTTCGCATAACACACGTTCCTACCGGCATTGTCGTGCAATGCCAGAACCAGCGTTCGCAACACCAGAACCGCGCAGTGGCGATGCAAGTGCTCCGCTCGCGTCTCTACGAACTCGAATTGGAAAAACGCAAAGCCGAAACGGCCGAGTTGGAGGCGAATAAAGCTGACATCTCTTTTGGGTCACAGATCCGGAGTTACGTGCTGGCTCCATATCGCCTCGTCAAAGATACGCGCACAAAGCTGGAACGAGGAAATGTTGATGCGGTGCTCGGTGGCGACATCGATGATTTCATTAAAGCGTATTTACTCGCCAGGAAAGCGGCATAAACAATGAGCAGCCTGACATCGGCTAATTAAACGGCTTCGATGCGGATTGGACTGCTAAACTAATTTTGCTGCGGGGGATTAATGGCAACTACTGAGTTCGAAGAGAAGGCCAGGATAATCAGTCCGCGGAACAGCCGCCGGAATGAGATTGTCGCCATCTCACTCCTGGCCGTTGGTTTGCTGCTCACGCTGTGTCTTGTCTCCGCCGCCTTCTACCCGAACGATCCGTCCTGGAACTCGGCTGGTCAAAGCGAAACGCACAATTGGGCCGGAGCGATTGGCGCAAACGTGGCGGCATTACTGTTTCAATCCATTGGGCTCGCGGCATACCTTCTACCCTTCCTATTGCTCGCAGCTTCATGGCGACGGTTTAAGACGCGCAGCCTGCGCGCACCTCTCTCCCGCTTGCTAGGGCTTGTCCTTTTGACTGTCGCCGCATCAGCGCTACTCTCAATAGCCAGTATTCATCCGATTTTTGATTCCAGCGTACAGCCTGGGGGAATGCTGGGCACGCTTATCTCACGAGGCTTGGCCAGCGGTCTTAACACAGTGGGCGCGACAGTTCTGTTAGTTGCACTCGCGGCCACCGGCCTATTGTTGGCTACAAACTTCTCCTTCATCACTTTTTATCAAAAGATCGCCAGGCTCATTAGCGAACGGTTCTCGTTTGTCACTACGCTCCCAGATAAAGCACGCGCATGGCGCGAAGCAAGACGTGAACGTTCGCGGGTGCTTAAAGAGAGGCGCGAGACTTTCAAGCGGGAACAGATCGCGGCGCGCGCCGCTATCGAGGAATCACTCGACCTGCCCCCGGAACAGCGCATAGCCCGCTACATGAAGGAGAATGGTACAAAGGTCACTAAAGGCGGGGCACTCAGTCGGGACGAGTCTCCGATTGCTCAACAGGTGATCACGGTCGACGGCACTGCTGAACCTGCTCGGGCCGCTGCCGCAGGGGCAGGGGTACAGGCAGCGACCGTAGTTGAAAGTCGTTCAGGCAGAAGATCCATCTTCCCGGGATCTGGTGCGGCAACAGTTGTCGCTGATGAGGTGCCGGAAGTTGAGGAGATGGTCAAAGGTGCGTCTGTATTGCGGCCTAAGGGGGAGGCGCCTGCAACCGGGAAGTTACCATTTGATGCGGACCGGTCACGCGCTGTTTCATACATCGACTATTCGATGCCGCCACTCGAGTTCTTGAATGAAGCGCCACCTCACGGTGAGCAAGCCGATACTGAGTTGTTAGGGTTGGCGACTCGATTGGCGGAAAAGTGCAAAGAGTTCAACGTGACAGGACAGATAAAGCACATCTGTCCTGGACCGGTTGTGACGACCTACGAATTCAAACCCGATCCCGGCGTTAAATACTCTCGAGTGGTTTCGCTGGTAGATGATCTCTGTCTCGCTTTGAAAGCCGAGTCGATTCGGATCGATCGGATGCCAGGCAAGCCACACGTAGGCATCGAGGTACCAAATCCGCGTCGGGAAACTATCTTCCTGCGAGAGGTAATCGAGTCGCGCGCATATCGAGAGTCTTCCTCCAAACTGACAATCGCGCTGGGCAAAACAATAGATGGACTAAATTACATTGCAGACCTCGCGAAGATGCCTCACCTTCTCATAGCTGGAACAACGGGGTCTGGTAAATCCGTAGGCGTTAATGCCCTGATTGTATCGATCTTGTATCGTGCGCGGCCCGACGAAGTTAAGTTTATTTTGATTGATCCGAAACGGTTGGAATTGGGCCTTTATGAGGACATTCCCCATCTTGCGGCTCCCATCATCACTGATCCAAAACTTGCTTCTCGTTCTTTGAAATGGGCCGTGAGTGAAATGGAGCGTCGCTACCGCGATCTCGCCGGTTGGGGTGTGCGCAACATCGACGGGTATAACACCGAAATCATGCGCCGAAACCTCGTCAAAGAATATGATGAACGAGGTGAACCGCATAAACCGCTTCCATACATTGTAATAATCATAGATGAACTTGCGGATCTAATGATGACCTCCGGTCGAGAAGTCGAGGAATCCATAACGAGACTTGCACAGATGGCGCGCGCCGTGGGCATCCATCTCGTGTTGGCAACACAGCGCCCTTCGGTGGATGTTATTACGGGTTTAATAAAAGCCAATTTCCCGTCGCGCATCTCATTCCGGGTTTCTTCCAAGGTGGACTCCCGCACTATTATCGATACCAACGGAGCGGAACATTTGCTGGGCCGCGGCGACATGTTGTTTCTTCCTCCGGGAACTTCGCGTCTAATTCGCGTTCATGGAGCATATATTGACGAGTCTGAAATTGGCCGCATCGTGAATCACGCCAAAGCTCAGGGTAAACCCGAATACAATGAGACGATTACCCAATCGGAAGAGGAAGCGCTGGGATTGGAGACCAGCGATGGTGAACACGATGAGCTTTTTGAAGAGGCTCTGCGAATATGTGTAGAGATGAAACGCGCGTCCACGTCGGTTCTGCAGCGACGGCTCCGCATCGGCTACGGTCGCGCTGCCGCAATTCTCGACATCATGGAGCGCGAAGGGCTGATTGGGCAGGCCGACGGCTCACGACCACGCCCAGTGCTAGGCCGCGCGTATGAGATGGTGGCGCAATGGGATGAAGCCGGCGCTGAAGAATAGTCGACGCCGACTTCCGTGGGTTGCAACTGTGTCGAACATTTCCACATGAGCTGTGGAAAAATGTGTGGACGCAGCAGCATAAAACAGACCAAGTTTTTGCAATCGTTAGACTTTCACCATAGTGCACACCTGAGCGGCAGTATCGCAAGTCTTTTCCAGTCTTCAATTTGCATACGTGAAACACAATTCGACTTTCGCAAAGAGGCGGGCGCTGGGAACACTGCTGGTCGTTTCAAGTGTAGTTTTCACTTCAGGCTGCGCCCGCCTTCCTCGAGACGCGCCACCGACCTCGCAAACCCACTTTGAAGTCCCATCGACCAATAACGGTCTGCGCATAAACATCAACACTGCGTCCGCAGTTGAGCTCCAAAAACTTCCCGGAATAGGCGTAGGTATTGCCGAGCGCATCGTGGCGCACCGCCTGCAATACGGCTTATTCCGCCGTACGGAACATTTGATGATGGTGCGTGGGATAAGCGATCGCAAATATCGCGAGATCCGGACGTTGATTGTCGTTGAATAGGGGGTCCGCGACGCGTCTCGCCACGGCATGCTCGTGTTACAATCGAATCAAATTTAAGAACGGCCTATAGAATAAGGAGATGAGCATGCCATATTCGGAATTAATGATTGGCCCTATGCGTGAGGAATTGACGCGGATCGGAATTGAAGAGTGGAGAACACCCGGCGAGGTTGAAAAAAACCTTAAGCAAGGCGCGGGCACAGTGATGGTGGTTGTAAACTCGATTTGCGGGTGCGCCGCAGGAAAAGCTCGACCCGGAATCGCTCGCGCGCTTCAACACAGCGTGCGACCGGACAAAGTTGCCACGGTTTTCGCAGGAGCTGACATCGAAGCCACCGAAAAGGCCAGAAGCTATTTCACCGGCTATGAACCCTCTTCGCCATCAATCGCGCTGCTCAAGAATGGAAAACTCGTATACATGCTGGAGCGACGCCAGATTGAAGGAAAAGACGCTTCACAGGTTGCGAGTGAGCTGACGAAGGCTTTCGATCAGCATTGCGCCGCGGCGCAAGTGACGTCAAGTTAACAGCCGTTCGGTGATTTCGTCCCTAATGAACTTCTTTTGACAGCCTAGATGGACCGAGCAACCGCGCGAAGTCTGAATGCGCCAGCAACACCTCTGGCGATTGCTGCATAGATATAAAGTATTTCTGCTGGAATGCATTCCCGGATTCGGAAGGAGTCAACAGGATCCGAGACTGCTCCATCAATGCCAGTGCTGTGCTTTCGCACGCGGGCTCGCGCGCACTCAGGAATTCATCAATCTCCACAATAAGTTCCGACAGGTTCCTGAGCCACGCAAATGATGGGCTTTGCATGGCAAGGTTTAAGAATTCATAACTATTGCTAATTTTCCCATGTTCCCGCTCGTAATCATCGCGTTCGAAATCAAGGAGCGTCTTGTGTAAGCGAATTAGGACCTGTCGTATATCCTTCAGGCGTCCGGTCGTCTTTTCCGACACATGGTCGTCAGTCATCCACGCAGCCTCCAGATTCGTATACTATGCCGCATTAGCGGTTCGACTCGATGGGTCCCGTGATCTCTGCGATCGCATTCTCAGCGTCAACCAGTCTGCGGTGAAAGACAACAGCGGGTGCCTTCAAGTTATACATCCTTACCCTTTGGTTGAGTTCGACTATTTTTTCTTTAAATTCTGCTACACACCTTTCCCACTCCGAGTTGGCGCTCGTCTGTCCAGCCTTTCCAAAGAGCGTCCACGCTCGGGAAAGAGTTGTCTGAGCCTGAATCAATTCAGCGTCAATTGCTTTTCGTTCTTCGATCCATGCCGGAGCAAAACCGGCATTACGTAATAGCCGGTGTACCACCCTTAGATCGGGATCTTCAAAAGGGTTTTCCTTCAGATCAACCGGCTTTCCCTTGCCCGCTAGATCATCAAATTCACCCTTTTCTATCGCTTCTCTGATTGCCTTCTCGGTAAGTGATTCGAGTCTGTTCATAACGTCACTGCAAGCATTTTTGCTTTCCTATTAACCAATGAAACGTTATTTCAGAACACACTGTTCCGCAACTCTTTCTGCACGTCTCCCAGGCCGTCGCATGATTTCATTATGCTATGATCAGTTGTAATGCCGTCGCCTTTCAACCTCAATACACCTGTAGAAGAGCTATACAAATATCGACTCGCCGGCCTCGGCCAGACGCTATCGCACAAACTAGCGGTGGCCCTGGCCACTCATGTCAATAAAAAAGATTATACGACGGCCAAAGTTGGAGACCTGCTCGCCTACTTGCCGATGCGGTACGAAGATCGATCCAAGCCCGCACGCATTAGCGATTTGACGGAAGGAATAGAAGCGTCGCTGGAACTTTACGTGAAAGTGGCAGGCGGCTACCAGGTAAGACACCGGCCATCATTTGGACGTTCCCGCCTGTTCATCTTCGAAATCACCGCTACGGATCCCGAGAAATCAGGACGGCCCGTGGTCGTCTGGTGGTTTGTTTCCGGCTCGCGCGCGCACGATATTCTGACTTACTACAGCAAACGTTTCACGCGCGGGGCGCGGTTCATAACTTTCGGGAAGTGGGAATGGAATGATCGCCGCGGAACTTATGCTTTGCGGTTGAATAAACCGGCGGACGAACTCGAAATGTTGCCGACGGAGCAAGCATACGCAGACGCGGGAGGTGACCGCGCGACGGGAAATGCCCCTACAGAATTAGCGGGAATTGATGATGACGATAACGGCGATCCCACACTCGCGATGATTCATGTCGGGCGCCGCGTGCCGGTCTACCGGAAGCTGGGTGAATTTAGCTCGAAGCGTATTCGTGAGACGATTCATGCGGCGCTGGCGTTATTGTCTGACGCTTCAATTCCGGAAACCCTCCCACAGAATTTGCTTCGCAGGCAGCGTCTGATTGATCGGGCCAGGGCTTTGCGCCATATCCACTTCCCTCCCGAGGAGATTCCGGTCACTCTTTATGATCAGGCTAGAAGTCCTGCTCATCTCCGCCTGATTTTTGAGGAATTTTTTTGGGTGGCGCTGGGCATGCGTTTGAAACGCGGGCAGCGAACAAAAGACACCAAGGGATCCACAATTAGGATTGACCATGCGACGAAGCTCAGGATTGCTTCGGTTCTGCCGTTTAAGCTGACCGACGCGCAACGCCTGGTCGTCAAGGATATATTCAGGGATCTCCAGTCCCGTGCGCCGATGAATCGTCTGCTTCAGGGAGACGTGGGCAGTGGCAAAACGATAGTTGCTCTAGTAGGGATGTTGGCCACAATGGAAAGCGGGTACCAGACTGCGCTGATGGTCCCCACGCAAATCCTTGCAGAGCAACACGCCCGATATATCAAACGACTGCTTGCAAAAACACCATATCGCGTTGAATTGCTGACGGGTTCGCTTCGCGGCTCCGAAAAGCGGAGGCTTCAAGTGGATCTGTCTGTCGGGGAAATCCATGCGTGTATTGGTACTCACGCCATTATTCAAGATGCGGTAGCCTTCAAAAATCTGGGTCTCGCTGTAATTGACGAACAACACCGATTTGGGGTGATGCAGCGGGCCCAGCTTCGAGCGAGGGGATTGAACCCGGACGTGTTGGTGATGACGGCCACACCCATCCCACGCTCGCTCACAATGACGATCTATGGCGATCTGGACGTGTCAATCATAGACGAAATGCCGCCGGGAAGAACCGCGGTAGAAACAAAGGTTCTGGGTGAGAAGCAAAGGCTTGAGGTGAAAAGGTTGATTTCGAGAGAAGTGCGCGCGGGCCGCCAGGTATACGTTGTGTATCCACTTGTGGAGGAATCAGAGAAAACGGATCTGAAAGATGCGACGCGCCGCTACGAATATCTCCGTGACACAGTGTTTCCGAAATTCTCCATTGGTCTTATTCACGGCAAAATGAAACCGGCCGACAAGGACGAGATCATGCGGCGGTTCGTCGCCGGCGAAATAGACATATTAGTCTCAACCACTGTAATAGAAGTTGGTGTGGATGTTCCCAATGCCTCGCTGATGATTGTGGAACACGCGGAAAGGTTTGGACTTTCACAGCTGCACCAGCTGCGTGGACGCGTGGGTCGCGGCGCTGAAAAGAGCTATTGCGTACTGTTAACCTCGGATAAAACCTCCACTGTCGCTCAGGAGCGTCTGGCTATTATGGCTAAGACCAACGACGGTTTTATCATCGCGGAGAAGGATCTTGAGTTGCGTGGTCCAGGCGAGTTACTGGGCACAAAACAATCGGGGCTACCCGAATTTCGCCTCGCCAATTTGGTCCGCGATCAACCCATCCTTGAAGCGGCGCGAAAGGAAGCAGACTTCTGTCTCGCAGGCGCGAAGTCTACGGAAACCGCAAAGTTGATTGAACGGGTTAAAGAAGATACACGCTTCGGCCTTGCCGCCGTGGGATAAGTCATTCCGCTTGAAGTGAACAATGGCTCGCAAGTCTGCTGTGGACTTTGCTTAATTAGTGTGTCGGTCACACGCGGATCAAAAACCTCGATTGCGAATAATCAGCGGAAAATACCGCGGCCGGAATCTGAAGAGCCCTCCTTCGCTTCAGGTTCGACCGACGTCTGATCGTCTGCGTGAAACACTTTTCAATGTCATTGCACCGAAGATCGAAGGCACAAAGTTTCTTGACCTGTGCGCGGGCTCAGGAGCGGTGGGGATTGAGGCATTATCTCGGGGCGCGCGGCATGTAACATTTGTAGATCGTTCACGAAAGATGTGCGGGCTAATAGAGGCAAATCTCGATCTTTGCCAGATTCCCGAAGATGAAACGCTTGTCGTCCAGAGCGAGGTCACCGACTTTCTCCGTCGGTCCCTGCGGAAGTCCGGCGGCTTAAAAAGCGAAGCTTGGGACGTTGTATTCTTCGATCCCCCATACGCGATGGAGTACTTTCCTATTCTCGATATATTTGGCAAGCACGCTTCGAATTTGCTAACTGCAAATGGTCTGCTCGTTATAGAACACCATCACAAGAATGGGTTAGCGGATAAGGTAAGCAAAATAGTGCGCAAGCGCATATTGAAACAGGGTGACTCGGCACTGAGTTTCTATGAAGTGGAGTGACCAACTCAACTTGGGGCGCTGCACGAGAGGAGCGTAATTGTTGCGAAGGGTCGTTTACGCCCGCTCTTGCGCCGGCATTTCAAGGTCGGTTCAAATCATTTAGAATCACTATATGCTTGTACTCGGTATTGAAACATCATGCGATGAGACTGCCGCGGCCATTGTGCGCGATGGCCGAGAAATTGTGTCGTCTGTGATCGCGTCTCAAGTTGAAACACATAAACGCTTTGGGGGCGTCGTACCGGAATTGGCGTCGCGCGAACATCTCGACAAAATAGTCCCGATTGTTGAAGAAGCTTTCGTGCAGGCGAAGGTTCAAACCACTGAAATCGAAGGAATTGCCGTCACCGCGGGGCCTGGGCTTGTAGGCTCGTTGCTGGTAGGAGTGTCGTATGCGAAAGCTATGGCTTTTGCACTTGAAGTTCCACTCGTAGGCGTCAATCACATTGAGGGCCACGTTTATTCTGTGGCGTTTGAGAATCCGCCCGTTGAATATCCCGCGTTGGCTTTAATTGTTTCCGGCGGCCACTCTAATCTCTTCTACGTACCCAGCCCTGGCAAATACAAGGTTCTGGCCCGCACGAGGGACGATGCCGCCGGAGAAGCCTTTGACAAGGTTGCGAAGATGTTGGGCCTCGGATACCCGGGAGGGCCTATCATCGAAAGGCTTGCGACTGAAGGTAACCCCAGGGCCGTTCCGTTTTCACTTCCACGTATGGGCGATGGTTCGCCCGATTTCAGTTTCAGTGGTTTAAAGACTGCTGTTACTAGACATATCCGCGAGGCGGGGTTGCAGCCTCTCTCAAACGGGGAGGAACCGTCGCAAGGGATAAAAGATCTGGCGGCAAGTTTTCAGAGTATTGTCGTCCGTTCTCTTGTAGGGACAACCGAGCGCGTCGCGAAGGATTATGCATTGAGGACCTTGATTGTCGGGGGCGGGGTCGCTTGCAACGGCGCATTGCGTGAAGCTGCGCGGAAAGCCGCGTCGCGTTTGGGAATTCCGGTTTACTTCCCGTCGCGACATCTCTCTACGGACAATGCGGCGATGATAGCTGCGGCCGGCACCGTGAAATTGCAGTCAGGAGAACGAGCAGGCCTGGATCTAAACGCTGATGTTACGCTGCGATTGCAAAACGTCGATAACGACGATGAAGCTCTCAGACGGGCGAAGGTGCGTTACCGCCTTTGATTTTCAAAGTGGCGGCGCGGAGGATAGGCCGCCTGGGGCTTGTGCTGCTGTGGCGAAGGCGATAACGGCAGCCACTACAAATCGGGAGGGCCGAAAAGGAAGAGGCGGGCAATGCCCGCCCTTTTTTCTTGGTTTTATTGGTCTCGACACGCGAGACCCGGTTAGGCCTTATCAACCTTCTATGACGCTCATCGCGCTTACCGCCTTCCTTTCATAGGCCATGATTGTTGCGATGTTTTTCTTCTCCACATCGCTGAGCGAGGTATCAGCGAACTCAGGATCGGCCTTGTACCAGGCGAAACTGGAAAAATATTTTTGCAGCCAGGGTTCTTTGAAAACCTTCCCGCGCCGGGCATAGATTTCCTGGCGCATCTGGCTCGCATCCTCCACAAACAGACCTTCCAACAAACCAGGCTTGATTAGCTTGCTGCTCAACTGTTCATGAATCTGATTCTCGTAAGCAACGATCGTCTCAACATTTTGCCTGTCAGCCCCTGATAATTGCTCGTCTTTGAAGTTTTCGTCGGGCGTGTACCAGGGTTGGCTGAAAAAATACTGGGCCAACCAGGGCGCCTGGAATTGTCGCCCATGTCGCGCGTATACCTCATTTCGTAGCAACCGCAATTCGTAGAGACTTAAACCACGCAGCATCTGCTCTGAAATAGTCTTGTTCTCAAACAACTCCATATCGCCTGGGGCAAGCGCCACCTTACGCGACTGCTTTTGGGCGAATGAAATTGTTCGAAGGTTCTTCTGCTCAATTGGAGAAAGCCGTTTTGGATCGTATCGCACGACGGGTTTGTACCAATAACGCTCATCAAAATACTGTTGCAGCCACCGGTCACTTTCAAATCGTTTTCCATGAATTGCTTCAATCTCGGAGCTAAGTACCAGCCACTCGGCGCCGCTATGCTTTCCCAGTCTTCTGGCTGTCAACGGACGCGTGCGCCAGAACCGCATATCTCCCGGTTGTACGGTTTCGTGCTTGGCGGCTTCTGCGTCGCGTATGAGATCTAAATTGCGGCGCTCTGCGGTATTGAGCATGGAATTCTGGAAATTTGCATTCGGCTGATACCAACTTTGCGACGCCAGGAAAGTGCGGATTTCTGCGTCCTTGAAAACACGACCGTGACGTCCGAAGACGATCCCGCGCATGAGTTTCAAGTCTTCCAAAGGAAGCCGCGCCAGCTCCGTAGCGTCAAGAACAGATTTTGAAAAATCAAAATTCTGCCAGCGCTGCATGCTTTCTTGCGCTTGAACAGGGGGCAGAAACGAGTTGAGAAGGAAGAAGAGAACGAGAATAATTAAGGAGCGTCGGGGGAAATGTTCCATTATTACTCCAATCTTCAGGAGGGAAATTGCATTTTAAGCCATGCAGCTGGCGGACGCGTCCGCCACCACGAGAGCGGGAGTTGACCTCCGTTGAAGCTGGCATGGCTAACCGAAGATATCGCGGACCTTGTCGACCAGACCTTTATCCTCCAGGTCCTTATTTTCGACGACGGCGAGTTGTTCGAGAAGCTTTCGTTGTTCACGAGTCAATGAAGTCGGCGTAACCACGCTGACGGAAACAAACAAGTCTCCACGACCACGACCGCCCAGCATCGGCATACCCTTACCTTTTATGCGAAAGACTGTGCCGGTTTGAGTGCCCGTGGGTACTTTGATTTTTTCCTCTCCGTCAATTGTGCCTACAAAAACGTCTGCTCCTAAGGCGGCCTGCGCAAATGTAATGGGAAGTGAAGCGTAGAGATTGCTTCCCTGCCGTTCAAAGCGCTCGTGTTCAGCCAAATGAATTACAACGTAAAGATCTCCTGACGGACCTCCCTGGGTGCCCGACTCCCCTTCGCCCTGCACGCGCAGGCGAGATCCTGTTTCCACACCGGCCGGTATCTTGACCTCCATCTGCTTTTCGCGCTCAAGACGGCCTGCTCCACGGCATTCGGAACACGGATTCGTAATAACGCGCCCAGCACCTCGTCAAGCCTGACACGTCCTGGCTACTGAAAAGAACCCTTGCTGATAACGGACCTGACCCGTGCCGCCGCAATTGTTACAGGCTCCGGGTTGTGTTCCGGGAGCCGCGCCGTTTCCCTTACACGTTTCGCAGGTTTCAAGTCGTGGGATGCGCAACTGGGCAGTCATGCCATGGAAGGCTTCTTCTAATGTGATCTCCAAATCGTAACGGAGATCCGCGCCCCGCTGTGCTGCTGATTGGCGACCCCCAGCTCTTCCACCGCCAAATACATCACTAAAACCGAAAAGATCTCCAAGAATGTCTTCGATTCCGCCATAGCCTGGCGCACCCCAGGTTTGTCCTGCGCCACTCGAGACTCCGGCATGACCAAAGCGATCGTAGCGCTGTCGCTGAGTCGCATCGGCCAGCACTCCATAGGCTTCGGCAGCCTCTTTGAACTTTTCTTCTGCAGTAGCGTCGTTGGGATTCTTGTCCGGATGAAAACGAACAGCAAGGCGGCGGTAGGCACTTTTTATTTCCTGGTCAGTAGCATTACGGCTTACGCCCAAAACCTCATAGTAATCTCGTTTACTCATTCCTACTTTCTAAAACCCTCTCGTTTTCTGTTATGAATTAGCGAATTAGAACTTTGTAAATTGATCAGCGGAATCTTCTCCAACTGTGGGTGTGGAGGCTTCGGTAGGATTCATCATCGCAGCAGTAAGCTGCCCGGCAACTCTTTCCAGCGCATTTAGTGCTTTATCTATCGCTTCGCGTCCATCAGCCCGAGTCGCGGCGTCGGCCTCTCCAAAAATGCGCTCCGCTATTTCTTGATCGTTTGAGGAAAGCATGCCGCCAAATTTCCCAAAAGCCTTTTGAGTGTTGCGTAACAATGATTCCAGCTTGTTACGCAAAACCACAACCTGCTTGGCGTCGCGATCAGCCTCGGCAAATCCTTCGGCTTCTTTGATAAGTTCCTGAATTTCGTCCGGAGCAAGGCCTGAACTTGGGGTAATGCGCATTTGCTGTTCCCGGCCCGTTGCTTTGTCCTGCGCGGATACCGAGACAATTCCGTTTGCGTCTACTTCGAACGACACGTCAATCTGCGGCACACCTCTTGGGCTGGGTGGAATTCCCACGAGCTCAAATTTTCCGAGTGAGCGGTTCCCTTCGGCAACTTCACGTTCGCCCTGCAGAATGTGGATTTCTACAGAAGTCTGGTTGTCTACCACAGTGGTAAACGTCAGGCTATTCCGTAATGGAATCGTAGAATTTCGATCAATAATTTTAGTAAATAAGCCGCCGCGTGTTTCTAACCCCAGACTTAACGGCAAGACATCCAGAAGGACTATGTCTTTCACTTCGCCAGTTAATACGCCACCCTGAATGGCAGCTCCCATCGCAACGACTTCATCGGGATTGATTTCCGCCGACGGCTTCTTGCCGAAGATTTTTTCGACGGTGCGCTCGACAATAGGTGATCGCGTCTGCCCACCAACCAGAATTACCTTGCCGATGTCAGCCGGCTGAAGTTTTGCGTCCTCCAAAGCCTTGCGGCAAGGTTCCATAGTCTGCTCGATAAGATCTACTATCAGCCCTTCAAATTCATCCCGTGTCAGAACCTTGTTGAAGTGTTTAGGTCCGGTAGTGTCGGCGGCAATAAAAGGGAGATTGATGTTGGTTTCAGTCGACGAGGAAAGTTCACATTTCGCCCGTTCAGCAACCTCCTTGAGTCGTTGTAGGGCCAGGCGATCCTGGCGAAGATCAATTCCGGTATCGCTCAAAAACTGGTCGGCCATCCAATTCATGATGCGTTCATCCAAGTCTTCACCGCCGAGGAATGTGTTTCCGGAAGTGGACAGCACCTCAAAAACACCGTCGCTCATCTCCAGAATCGAAATATCAAATGTGCCTCCGCCAAGGTCATACACCGCGATCCGCTCTACGTCAGCTTTGCCAAAACCATAGGCCAGCGCCGCCGCTGTTGGTTCGTTAATAATTCGTTCTATGGAAAGGCCCGCAATCTTTCCGGCGTCTTTGGTGGCTTGTCGTTGGGAATCGTCGAAGTAAGCGGGTACCGTAATAATCGCGTCGGTAACAGGCTCTCCGAGGAAATCTTCGGCCGCTGCTTTCAGCCGTTGCAGCACTATGCCGGACAACTCGGGCGGGCTATAACTACGACCTTGCACGCGCACGCGGGCGTCGCCATTTGGAGAATCGACAATTTCAAAAGCCGAAGTCTCTCGCATGCGCTGAACTTCGGGAGAATTATATTTTCGGCCGATCAGTCGCTTCACGGCGTACACGGTGTTGGCAGCATTCGTGACTGCCTGGCGTTTCGCTATCTGCCCTACGAGTCGTTCACCTTTGTCGGTGAAACCGACAACGCTCGGCGTCGTTCTGCCGCCTTCTTTATTGGGCACAATTTGAACGGTCCCGCCCTCTAAGACGGAAACACAACAATTGGTAGTACCCAAATCTATGCCGATCGCTTTTCCCATTTAAATGTCCTGATGTGCGGGGCCTACTTCTTAACGGACACCTTGACCAATGCTGGCCGAATCAACTTATCTCCCAGTCTGAATCCGCGCACAATCTCCTGCATCACGGTATCTGGTTCGAACTCATCAGTAGGTTCGGTTACCACCGCTTCATGGAGATGTGGATCGAATTGCTCACCTTCGGCCACAACCGGCTTTACGCCGAGAGCATCGAGCACACCATTGAGTTGCTTGTAGATTAAATCAACGCCGCTCAAAAAGTGCCGAAACTCATCGGATTCTGCGGCCTCCACCGACGCTTCGGTTTCTAACGCTCTTTTTAAATTGTCGAGTACCGGCAAAAGCTTCGCTGCCAGGTCAACGACTACCCGATTGTAAGTGTCACTCCGTTCGCGCTCCATGCGTTTTCGGTAATTCTCGAAATCGGCCTGCCTGCGCGCCAGATTGTCCCTTAGATCTTTGACTTCGCTTTGCAACCGTTTCAATTCCGCCCTGGTCGCAACTAATTCAGCGATCTCCGGGCCACCGGTCATTACCGGCATATCGTCCGTGGCACCATCTGCTTGTGGAGACGCATCGGCCGGCTCGTCGAGGCCAGAAGTGATTTCCTCTAATTCACCCTCATCCAGATCGGTGGAAGCTTCATTCACGAACCCCTGCTCGTCGTCCTCCACTGTTGCGCTCGGTGCTTGGGCACTCCCCGCATCCTTGTCGGAATCCAGAAAACTTATCGGAATGCGGTTTGACCTATTTCCCTTTTGCTGAGGAGCCATCTGGTATCTTAATCCTTCCAAGATTTCAGGCGACGCTTCAAACGTGTGCTTCTTCATCCAGGCGACGTTCAATCAAACGTGCCATGTAGTTTACCATAGCCATAATGCGCGAATACTCAATCCTCATAGGACCCACCACGCCGAGTGTTCCAAGGTGTGCGTTTGAACCCAGCCGGTAGGGCGCCGTAATCAGCGCACAACTCCGCATGGACGAGATGGGATGCTCCCTGCCGATAACCACATGAACATCTCCGGTAGCGGAGTGTTGGTCCCGCGATACACATTCATTCAAGATCTTTATCAACCGAGACTTTTCTTCAAAGGTCCGAAACAACTCGCGCATTCTCTCAACATCAACAAAATCCGGCTTAGACAGAATATTTGACGCCCCATCGACGTAGACGTCGCCCGCGGTCGACTCTTCACCTTCCAAACTCTTGTCGCAAAGCAAGATTGCATTCCGCAGCAGGCGATCGTAAAGAGCTTTCTCCTCGCTCATCAGTTCCAGTATCTCGGCTCGAATTGCCACCAGGCTCTTGCCATTAAACTCGGTATTCAAGTAGCGCGCTGTCCGCTCGAGTTCATCCTGCGAAATTTGGTCTTCCAGGCGGATAATCTTGTTGTGAATAGTGTTGGACGTCGTAATCAAAACGACGAGAATCCGTTTATCTGACAGCTGAACAAATTCAATATGACTCAATCGATTCTCATCCGACGAGGGTGAAACCACGATACCGACGTTCTCGGAGAGCTCAGAGAGAGCATGGGACATCTTTTCCATTATCCGGTCAGTCGAAGTGGCGGAATCGAGACCGCTCGATGTGAAGACTCTATCTATCGCCCGAAGATCGGCCCGAGAAAGCCTCGCCTCTTCGAGGATATTATCGACGTAATAACGATACCCCTTGTCTGTGGGCACGCGGCCAGCCGACGTGTGCGGTTGGCTTACGAGGCCGGCCTCTTCCAACTCGCCCATCACATTCCTAATAGTAGGTGAACTCCAACCGGGACTGTTGGAGAACCGATCTGCCAACACGAGCGAGCCGACGGCATCGCCGGTCACGAGATGCTCCTTTATTACAGCAGCGAGTACCGCCTCCGCCCGGGCGTCAAGGATTTTCTTTTCAGCTTGGAAAGTTGAGTTGCGACGGGGCATCTAACTCTTATTAATAAGCACTCGTGGAAAGCGAATCGCAGTTTCAGGTCAAAGGGGGTCGGAAATCCGTAAAGAGAGATATTTGTCCTTCACACGGCAGTATAAAGGAATCGTTCGTAGGGCTGCAAATCTTTGGCCAAAACATTCCTCAAAGGTGTGCTGAATTTTATAATTGACGGTTCTTGAACGACTTATCTCGCCCAACGGCGACAATACGGCACCGATGCACTTCGTACCGCGCGGTGATATACGAGGATCCTCTTTCCACGTTTGTTGAACTAGATTAAACATATTTCGTGCGTTTTAGAGCGTTCTTCGGGTCGTCCCGCCGGCAATTGACGGTCGGCAAGAGTTGTCCGTAAGATTAGCTTGCCTCCAGTTTTAGATCTAAGCCCCCCGGGTATCATTCGGAGCATAGGCAATAAGTTTTCATCCGCATCCCGCGTCAGAAAAGTCCGATCGAATCCTCGTAGGTAACGTGCAGTGTCCCGGAGTTGGCAATGAAAGAGGTAAAACAGTACTTCCTTGATGCGTTCCACAACCTTGGTGGAAATCGCACACGCGTGGTGCCTGCCATCGACCTACGCTTTTATCCCTACGCGGGATTGCGGCATACGATCAGGATACGCTCTGGCCAAGTCTACGTCCGTCTGTCTGACATCTGTAAAGACTCTCCGCCCGAGGTTATGCGAGCGCTAGCTTTTGTACTCGTTGCGAGATTGCTTGGCAAAAAAGTACCGGAGGTCCACGAGCGAACTTACCGCGAATATTCGCTGACTCCGGAGGTTATGCGTGCATCGGACATCGCTCGCAAGGGACGCGGAAGAAAAATGATATCCAGCGCCCAGGGCGATGCATACGACCTCGATAGGATGTTCTCCAGACTGAATCGCAAATATTTTGACTCCGCTCTTGAAAAACCAACAATTACCTGGTCACAACGCAAGACGCGAAGCATTCTTGGCCATCATGATCGGGTGTACGAAACCATCACCATTAGTAAATCGCTCGACTCAGCTCAGGTGCCTGACTGGTTTGTTGAATACATCCTCTACCATGAAATGCTGCATATAAAGCATGCGGCTCGAATGATCAACGGGCGTCGGTATTACCACACAGCTGCATTCCGACTTGATGAACGCCGTTTTGACAGGTATGACGACGCTCAGCAGTGGCTGGAACGAGTGGCCAGACAGCGGCGTGTGCCGCGAACGCGTGCCGCGTAACTCAATTTGGAACCTTTGCGGGATTAAGACGTTTACACAAACGAGGTAGGTGGGCTCCTCAAAAAGGGCGGCCAATCCAGAGACAATGACGGTCTCGGAGAAGCCGCCTTTTTGCGTTGACGCCCCGAGGCTCTGTGCTCCTGAAGGTCAAACCTGCTTCCCAATGAACCGTTTCCGCGGCTGCTGGTCTCTGGACAAAGCACTTACCTGCTCGCTAAACTACGCGTTTTCAAAACAAGCCAAGTGCCCAACTTTAGGGGCTATAAGTTCGAGTAGAGTACGCAAATCCAAAAGTCAGACGGTATACGAAAATAACTATGGCTATCCCTGCGACTCATATTCGGCGCGGCATGCTGATACTGTTCGAAGGCGAACCCTGCAGGGTTGTGGAATTTCGTCATCACACGCCCGGTAACCTGCGCGCGATGGTTCAAACGAAACTTAAGAACATAAAAACCGGCTCGTCCTTCGAACATAGGTTTCGTTCCGCTGATACCGTTGAGCGTGCGACGCTGGAGCAGCATGAAATGGAGTATATGTATTCGGACGGATCGCATCACCATTTCATGAATACCGAGAACTATGAGCAGGTGGCTCTGAGCGAAGAGGAATTGGGCGACGCCGCACCCTGGTTGACGCCCGGGTTAAAACTTCAAGCCGAGTTTTATGAGGGAGCGCCTATAGGAATTGATTTGCCTCCGTCGATGGAATTAACGGTGACGCGCACCGAGCCGACGATGAAGGGCGCAACCGTGTCTAACGTAAACAAACCGGCCACCCTCGAAAATGGGGTGACGGTTACCGTGCCACCTTTCGTGAATGAAGGGGACCGAATAAGGGTGGACCCCACCGAAGGCCGCTATATCGAACGAGCCAAGTGATTCGATCTTCCAATTCACCGAAACTTGCGCGGCCACGAACACACTGATTTACCTGCGGTAACGTTCGTCAACCGCTAATGTATTTTATTTACACCGTAGTATTCGTCCTCGGTTTCCTCATACTGCTGCCCAGATTTGTTTTCGATGCATTTCGACACGGCAAATACGTCGCCGGGTTTAAGGAGCGGTTAGGCGCATTCCCACCGATAGACACCGACCGCCCCGTAATCTGGATACACTGCGTGTCGGTCGGTGAAACCCAAGCAGCCAGGCCGTTAGTGGACGCCTTAAGGGCGCAGTTACCGCAATACGCCATCGCCATCTCTACAATCACGCTAACCGGTCAAAATCTCGCGCGGCAATTATTTAAGGACGACGCGGTAAGGATTTTTTATTTCCCGTTTGACTTGCGATGGATCGTGCGCAAAACGATAACTTCCGTAAATCCTGCGGCAGTGCTCGTTATGGAAACAGAGTTATGGCCCGGATTTCTACGCGAATGCAAAATACAAGGGATTCCGATTGCGATTGTGAACGGAAGGCTTTCGGAAAAATCGAGTCGTCGCTACCAATTAATTGAAAGCTTCATGGCTCGCGTTCTCACGAATGTGAGTCTCGCCATAATGCAAACCGAGGCGGACGCCGACCGGCTCCGGGACCTCGGAATGGCTCCCGAAAAGATTTTTGTTTCGGGCAATCTTAAATTCGACGTTGGTATTGCAGATCCTAATGACTACTTGACTCGAAGCTTTCGCGACAGGTTTCAGCTCGGGGAAGATATTGGGTTTGCCCCGTTTATCCTGGCCGCGAGCACACATGCTCCGGAAGAACGAATTCTTATCAATGCCATCAAAAGACTAGTTCAAGGGTCGCACCGCACGCTGCGATTGATGATTGCTCCACGGCATCCCGAACGTTTTTCTGAAGTTGCAGCTTTAATCGAGGCTTCAGGGTTTCAATGGAGCCGCAGAACCGCGCCGCCAACTCACAACGATCAGCAGTCGCAAATTATTCTTCTGGATAGCATCGGGGAATTACAATCAGTTTATTCACTCACGTCGATTGTATTTGTCGGCGGAAGCTTTGCCAGGAAAGGCGGCCATAACATACTCGAGCCCGCGGCGAATGGCTGCTGTGTGATCACCGGGCCGCACACTTTCAACTTCCGATCTATTGTAGAAACTTGTGTGAACGCCGGAGCCATCATTCAACTACGGTCGGAGTCGTTTGCGGAAGCGAGCGCTGAACTCGCAGGCACCCTGACGGAATTACTTTCGGATCCTGCGAGGCGAAACATATTCGGGGAACGCGCGAGGAACCTTGTAAACCTGAATCGAGGCGCAACCGACCGCACGGTTACGCTGCTAAGAACCATGCTCCCAACTTCCACGATTACCGTTGGTGGCGTTCCCTCGTTACATTCATTGGGCGCGCCGGTCTCATGAGCGCGGCTGCCTCATTATTATTGACTCCTATCAGCGCGATCTACGGCGCCGTCACGAGGATACGGTTAGCCGCTTACCAGCGTGGAATCCTGTCTGTTTCAAAACTTCCTGCGACCGTGGTGAGTGTCGGAAACCTTACTATAGGCGGGACTGGCAAGACGCCGCTTGTAGATTGGATCTGCCATGCACTTTCGCGTGCCCGCGGACAAGAAAACGGTCGTGAGCCGGAAAAGCTTTGTGTGTTAACGAGAGGCTACGGTAGAGATAATCCAAAAACCCACCTCGTAGTCTCCGACGGAAACGAAATACTAGCGGGCGAAGAGGAAAGCGGCGATGAGCCTTTTCTTCTCGCCAGGAATTTGCTGGGCGTTGCCGCGGTCATCGCAAACCCGAATCGCCTGGCCGCTGGGAGGTGGGCCATCGAGACATGGAACACCGACGTGTTTGTGCTTGACGACGGCCTTCAGCATCTTCAGCTTGCGCGGGACCTAAATATTGTTTCGCTCGATGCTACAAATCCCTGGGGTAACGGGGGCTTATTGCCTTATGGACGACTCCGCGAGCCCGTTGAAGGATTATCTCGTGCTGATTGCATAGTGATTACGCGGACGGAACAGGTGGAGGATGTAACGCCGATAAAGGACTCCATTAAGCGTTTGGTTGGCACGATCCCAGTATTTTCTTCACGCATGTTGGTCTCGGAGGTTCGCGGCATCGTTGGCAATCCAGTCGATCGTGAATCTCTGCTTCGCGGAACCCTCGGTGCTTTCTGCGGTATTGGAAGTCCCGAACCATTTTTCAATAATCTTCGTAGTGAGGGATACAAACTGGCATTCACTGAATCGTTCCCCGATCACCATCGTTACACACAAGCAGAACTCGACCTTTTATCTCTAAAGGCAAAGGCCAGGGGCGCGACCAGTCTTATAACGACAGAAAAAGATGCAGTAAAGCTCACAAACCTAAACTTTCCGGTTCCCTGTTGTTATCTCAAGATTATGATCTCCATCGATGATTCCGATCAGTTACTGGGAATCATCCACGAAACAATTTCCAAACGGAAAATCTAGTCTGTGGCTACTGCCAAAATTCCTACTGCAGCATTTCGGGCGGTGCAGCCGAAGGCGGAGGCAGGGTTGGCTTCGGTGTGGGCGGCTTTGTTAGTACCGGTGTCGGTGCCGGCGCCTGATCGTTGTCTATGGGACGTGCCGGGGATGGCAGAGGCACCGGAGGGGCCTTTCGGGTGTTGGTATTTTCATTGGCGTTGTCGTTTTCATTGATGTTGACGCCGGGGACATCGCCAGGATTCTCACCGGATGAGGGCGACGGAGATGCATTTGCGTTCATATTAACGTTCGCACCTGGATTCGCAACGCCACCTGCAGCAATCCCAGCCTCGTTCAGACCAGTAGCAGGGCTGGCAGCTTCCACTGGCTGGCTATTCGGGTCGGCAGTCAACGACGAATCCTGCGGAGTCGCAGTCGCAGGGCCGGAGTTGCGAGTGAAGGCATAAATGACCGCAAAAATAACCAGCAATCCCAGCATCGATGGAATCAAAACTTTCCACGGGTTAAAACTCGATGTCGAAGCTGCAACATAGGAAGGATCGGAAAGCGGGCCTGCTGGAAGCGGCGGTGGCGTCATCGCCCTCGTGACCCTGCGGCGCACGATTGTCTCCTCGTCCGCGTCATCACTCAATGGGGGCGAAGCATGGGCAGGAGCGACGAGCTTGCTATTGCCCACGGATGAACGACTGGGAGCCTCCATTCCGGCAGCGATCGTAAAGTCTTCAACTAACTCTGCGACAGTAGCGTAGCGAGCGTCCGGCTGCTTCTCCATCGCTCGGGCTACTACGCGGGCAACCCCTGACGGTAAGTCTGGCCTTTGCTCTGAAATCGACGGCACTGGCTGTTGCAGATGCTTGAGCATGATCGCGGTCGGCGACTCGCCTGTGAACGGTACGCGACCCGTGAGCATTTCATAGAGGATCACACCAAGTGAATAGATGTCCGATCGCGCGTCAATATCAGGTGATTGGGAACATTGCTCCGGCGACATATACTGCGGCGTGCCAATAACTGAATCCGCAGCGGTCAATCCCGGATCGTAAGCTCCATCGCGTTCCTTGATTTTCGCGATGCCGAAATCCAGAACCTTCGCATAGTCCGTCCCTGAGCTGCTCAGCAACATGATGTTGTCGCTCTTGAGGTCGCGATGGACGACTCCTTCGGCATGCGCCGTATTGAGTGCACCACCTACCTGGCGCAGGATTTCGACCGCACGCGCGAGTGGCATCGGTCCTTCCTGCCGAATAAGCTCCTTGAGGGTCCTTCCACTCAAATACTCCATGACAAGAAAAACTACGCCG
>JBHENH010000035.1:0-462 GCA_046262135.1 Pyrinomonadaceae bacterium | reverse complement strand
CGCCAAAGTCGGTAACACTAAGTGCGTGGGGGTGGGAAATTCGAGACGCCGCGCGCGCCTCCCTCGAAAAACGAGCTACAATCTTTTCATCCGCGGCCAGCGAAGGACGCAACACCTTGATCGCTACGATCTTGTCCATTAAGACGTGAGTTCCGCGATAAACCGTACCCATCCCGCCTTCACTAAGCCGCTCGTCAATGCGGTATTTGCCCGCCAGTGTTTTCCCTAGTAAAGAGTCACCCGTTTTCTCAAGAGCCACACCGTCTGATGGACACAAAGTGGTAGTGTCGGGATATTCTTTTCCACACTTTGGACAAGCTTTCATTGGCCAGTACTGTCCTCGCTAGAAATCTGGAATAGGCATTTCCTGCCTGTCATTTGAGCTCGCCACTACAGACAAAATGTCTGCCCACTGGTTGGGGGAGAATTCGTTTCTTCGGGAGAATATAGTCAGCGTAACAC
>JBHENH010000034.1:25584-25911 GCA_046262135.1 Pyrinomonadaceae bacterium | reverse complement strand
GATTGATACCGTCTTTCACCTGGCGGCGCAGACAATTGTGAGCATAGCCAACCGCAACCCCCTTTCGACCTTTGAAACCAATGTGCGGGCCACCTGGATATTGATGGAATCTGCGCGCCGCAGTCCTACTGTGCGGCAGATAATATTGGCGTCGTCTGACAAAGCCTATGGAGACCACGAAAAGTTGCCATACGATGAAAGCAGCGCTTTGCAGGGCAGACACCCCTACGATGTTAGTAAATCCTGCGCCGACCTCATCGCGCAGTCCTACGCCGTCACTTACAATTTGCCTGTGGCAATCACACGTTGCGGCAATTTCTACGGCGG
>JBHENH010000034.1:0-25490 GCA_046262135.1 Pyrinomonadaceae bacterium | reverse complement strand
ATCTTAATTGGAATCGCCTTGTCCCCGGGACTATTCGTTCGATACTGCGCGGACAACGGCCCGTCATACGCTCCGACGGCAGTTACATACGCGACTATTTTTACGTCGAAGACGGGGCGGCAGCCTACATTCTTCTGGCTGAGCGGTTGGCTGAACAACCCGACTTGAAAGGCGAGGCGTTTAACTTCTCCAACGAGTTGCAAGTAACAGTGCTGGATTTAACACGCCGCATCCTGGCGATCATGGAGTCAGCCTTGCAGCCGGAAATTCTGGGCGAGGCCAAAAACGAGATTCATCATCAATATTTGAGCGCGGCTAAGGCACGCGAGCAGCTTGGTTGGTCGCCGCTTTTTGATCTTGATGAAGGATTGCGACGGACGATGAAGTGGTATAAAGAGTTCTTCAGCAATGGACGTAAAAGCTAACGCCCTTCGGGAACAAATTCTGAAGTTAGTGGCTGACTACCACGCCGCAGCCTTTCCGATTCGCGCCTTTGTTCCAGGTGAATCCTTCGTGCCCGTCTCCGGTAGGGTGTTTGATGCCGCTGAGATTCAGCATCTGGTTGATGCAAGCCTTGATTTCTGGCTTACGACCGGACGCTTTGCTGCAGAGTTTGAACGGAAGTTTGCCGTTGTCTTCGGGCTTCGCCATGCGTTGCTTGTCAATTCCGGCTCTTCGGCCAACCTGCTGGCTCTCTCCTGCCTGACTTCACCCTCCTTGAAGGAGCGGCAGTTGCGCCCCGGCGATGAGGTCATTACAGTCGCTACCGGATTCCCTACTACCGTCAATCCGATTATCCAGAATCAGATGATTCCTGTCTTCCTGGATATCAACGTCCCGACATACAATATTGATACTTCCCAACTCGAAGCCGGCTTATCGGATCGCACGCGCGCTATTATGTTAGCTCATACGCTGGGCAATCCTTTTGACCTTGAGACGGTTACCACCTTCGCACGAAAGCACAATCTATGGCTAATCGAAGACTGTTGTGATGCGGTCGGAGCGACTTATCAGGGAAGACCTGTCGGTACCTTCGGCGATCTGGCGACTACCAGCTTCTATCCGGCCCACCATATAACCATGGGCGAGGGCGGCTGCGTCCTGACAGATCGCCCGGCGCTGAAGAAACTTGTGGAATCGTTTCGTGATTGGGGGCGCGACTGCTGGTGCGAGCCCGGCAAGGAGAACACCTGTGGCAAGCGCTTCAGCTGGCAGTTGGGTTCGCTGCCTTGTGGCTACGATCATAAGTATACTTACTCGCACATCGGCTACAACCTTAAACTGACGGATATGCAGGCCGCTGTCGGCGTGGCCCAGTTGGACAAACTGCCTAGTTTTATTGAAACCCGGCGGCGAAACTTCGCCATGCTTTACGAAGGCTCGCGGGACCTTGAAGAGTTTTTCATCCTACCGCAAGCGACTCCGGGAGCCGAGCCGAGTTGGTTCGGATTTCCGCTGGCCATCAGACCCGGCTCGCCCGTGACGCGTGATCAGGTAATCAATCATCTGGAATCGCGCAAAATCGGTACGCGCCTGCTCTTCGGTGGCAATCTTATTCGGCAGCCAGCTTATAAGGATATTTCCTATCGCAGAGTCGGTGTCTCGCAGAACGCAGATTTTGTGATGGAGAACGTGTTCTGGGTCGGCCTCTATCCGGGACTGTCAAGCGCTGCGCTTGAGTTTATTATAGAGACATTGAAGGAAATCGTGAGGCATTGAGAAGACATTCGTTCGGCATGCGGCAGAGCGGATTCGGGACTTAATTGATCTTACTTTGCCCTTAGGCTTGTCGGAGCCAGACGATTACCGGAGCCGAATACACATCTCGAAGCAAGGCATCTCCTGATAAGGTGATTGAGATGGGCAGAGTTTCAGAGAGACTTTTGCAATATGAAAGTATCTGACTATATAGCTAAATTCCTCTCAGAGAAGGGTGTGTCCTTTGTCTTTGAATTGTCAGGCGGCATGATTACGCACATGCTGGATTCAATTAATCGCGCGGGAGCGCCGCGCATTGTGAGCGTCCATCATGAACAGGCAGCTGCTTTCGCTGCCGATGCTGTTGGAAGGATGACGGGCATCCCCGGCGTTGCAATGGCAACCAGCGGCCCTGGTGCGACCAATCTCTTGACGGGGATTGGTAGCTGCTACTTCGACTCTTCGCCCACCGTTTTCATTACCGGACAAGTGAATCGCAGCGAGCAGAAGGGCGAGCGGCAAATTCGCCAACTCGGATTTCAGGAGACGGACATCGTGAATATGGCGCGTCCCATCACGAAGGAGTCAGTGATGGTACAAACGCCGGACGAGGTTCCTCATCTGCTGCACCGAGCCTTCAATGTCGCCTTGAGCGGACGTCCGGGCCCAGTATTGCTCGACATTCCTATGGACGTGCAAAGAGCTGAGATCGAGGTTGCATCAAATGAAAGCGCGTCGCCCTCCTCCTATTCAACTGAGCTGGACGAGGTTACCTGGGGCGAGTTTTACAGGCAGTTGAAACTTTCCACTCGCCCTTTGATTCTGGCCGGCGGAGGTGTTCGCTCATCTGGAGCGACGGAGCTGCTAAGGAGATTTGTCAGCAAGACACGTATTCCCGTGGTTAGCTCTTTGATGGGTGTGGACGTTCTGCCTTTCTCCGATCCTTTGCGGATTGGACTAATTGGCAGCTATGGCAATCGCTGGGCTAATCTGACAATCGGACGCGCGGATTTGCTGGTTGTGTTGGGAAGCCGTCTAGACATCCGTCAGACCGGCTCTGAAACCGCAGCCTTCAAAGGAGAGCGCACCATCTTTCACGTTGACTGTGAACCCGGAGAAGTTAACAATCGGGTCACAGGGTGCCATGCAATTATCTCCGATCTACGGGACTTTCTACGCGAAGCAGTGGCAAGGGTAGATGAGAACCAGTTTGAAGAACGCCGTCATTGGCTGGCAGAGATTGCAGAGTTGAAGCAGACTTGGACCGACCTAAAAGAGTTACCGGACATCTCCGGCATTAATCCGAACAAGTTTATGCATCAACTGTCATCCGTCTCGACGGAAGCGGCGGCATACATAGTAGATGTGGGTCAGCATCAGATGTGGGCCGCTCAGTCATTGGAAATCGGCGCCAAACAGCGCTTCCTGACCTCCGGTGGGATGGGTTCGATGGGCTTTGCGCTGCCGGCGGCGATTGGTGCGGCTCTCACCGTTGAGCCGCAGCCCGTTGTAGTGATCGCCGGTGACGGCGGCTTTCAGTCGAACATTCAAGAGTTGCAAACCATTGTACGAAATCGACTGCCCATCAAAGTGATAATAATGAACAACGGCTGTCATGGGATGGTTCGACAGTTTCAGCAGAGCTATTTTGAGGGCCGCTATCAATCTACGCTCTGGGGTTACAGCGCGCCGGATTTTGGGCGCGTGTCCGCCGCCTACGGAATCAGCGAACTGACAATAGAGAGAGAGTCCCAGATTGAGGATGCGATGCAATGGTTGTGGCAGTATCCATCGGAGCCTGCTCTGTTGCAGGTGATGATTGATGTTTATACGAATGTTTATCCAAAGATAGCGTTCGGTCATCCTATAACCGAGATGGAGCCTTTTGCAATAGCGCGGGACATGGAAGGTACTTAAGAGTCGGACAGGTTCCCGTCAAAAGCAATCTGCTACGTTTCGCCGAGCAAGCTGAGACTGCTTATCGCTAATGAAGATTCGAATGAAAACATTCATTAGACTGTGAAAACATTCATGGCTACACTGGACGCTGCCCAATTTCGAGCCGATTCGAACAGGACAATGAACGGTTACGATCAAGAGATGGAACCTCTGCTCGGAGTTGCTGATCGGAGCAAGTCTTAATATGCCGGGATGAAGTGGGCTAGGCGGAGCGCAGGAGGCGGTTGTAGACTTCCTCGAAGGCGTAATGTGCACGCGTCTTGCTCGTGTAGGCCTTTCTCAATCAACCCTTCGAGAGAAAGAAGAACCTGAACCGCTCTCGTAAAGAGTGTGCTTCCTAGCCAAGATATCCTGTGATGATGCTCGACCCGGAAAAGATTTTCGGGACTTCTCCAAGGCCCCATCATACACGCCCTACACAACCAGTGCTCGAGTAATGCCGATCCGAAGAATCGACCGTTGCCGCCTCCCTCAAAACGCTACACTTGGATCTGGAACGTCTCGAAGCAGAGCGCGGTCAAATAGGCCGAGAGTCTCCTCGATAATTTCCATTTTGTCGATAGCAGACGGCTCACGGGCGATTACGGTTGGAAAGATTGTAGCTGCGGTGACCCTCATTGACGTAGCTTAGGCAACCTCTGTCATGATTACAGCGCGACGACTTTCCTGCGGACTAACGGGTTGGCATAATCGGCTCCGAGAGTGCATCGTCATTTCTTCGGCCACGGATAGACTCGAGTGCCACTGGCTTCGCGCAGGACAAAGAAGGTTCTTGAAAGGCTTGAGGGTTGCACGAGCCAATTTGAATTGCCTGAAGAGTGAGAGGTTCAAGAGCGATTGCGGCTACTGGTGACAGGCACGTCAGGATTCATAGGGTCCCATCTTCTCCGTAGGCTTGCAGGGGAGGATTTGCAGGTTGCTATCTTGCTGCGACCGGAGAGCGATTGCTGGCGCATTGAATCTCTGATGGATTTACAGAAAATCACGCGCATCACGGGCGACTTTAGAAGACCTGAGAGCATCCGTGATGCAGTCAAGAGTTTTGCGCCCTCTCTAGTCATACATTTGGCTTGGTCTGGAGTCGGCAATCAGTTTCGCAATGACCTCGTGCAGGTGGATGACAATCTCTCGGCCAGTTTGTCGCTCTTGCGCTTGGCGCGCGACGCTGGCTGCCGCGCGTGGGTCGGACTTGGGTCACAAGCCGAATACGGGCCGTTGAATGCTCAGCTTGACGAACAAGCCGAGACCAAACCAACTACGCTTTACGGCGTGACGAAGCTCTGCACTCAAATGCTCTCAAGCCATCTGTGCGAACAGTTTGGGATGCGCTTTTGTTGGCTGCGTCTGTTCTCCGCATACGGTCCGATGGATGATCCGCGCTGGATGATTCCGGAGCTCATATTAAGCCTTCTGGACGGCAAGCGGCCTGCTTTGACAAAAGGGTCTCAGCGTTGGGACTATATTTATGCTGGGGACGTCGTAGATGCCATCTATAGCACGGCCATCAACACGGAGGCTTCCGGTGTTTTCAATCTAGGTTCTGGCGAAGCGCATACCCTTCGTAGCATCGTCGAGCAGATTCGTGATCTGGTTAACCCGAAACTTGACCTTGGTTTCGGGGCAGTCCCGTTTCGCGCAGATCAAGTGATGCACCTTCAAGCCAACGTTGAGCGCTTGCGCGAGGTCGTAGGATGGAGGCCGCAGACTTCTCTTGCCGAAGGGTTGGCGAAAACTGTGGAGTGGTATCGTGAGCACAGATCGCAATTCAAGCGTTGAGTTGCTATGCGCCTACGGCTTCAGAATTTGAAGAGGGTGAATAGCGGCACACCTCACACATCTTGACAGGCCTTTCAGCGGAAGACCCGGGTTAGCCTACGGGTCGGCGTTGTGCGCGTTGACCCGCCCACGTCCCGTTGGCCTGCCCGATGAGTAGTTGCGAAGAGAGCGGAGGACTTTCGCCGGAGCGCATGTCCTCATGAATCAAAAATCCCCGAGCGAGCGGCGAGCATAAATATAAGAAACACGGTGGACTCCCAGGCATGACGAAGAGAGCGACGCCCGTATTGACCGTAGGTATCCCAACGTGGAATCGCGCCAAATATGTGAGCGACGCCATAGACTCGCTTGCGGTTGAGATCGAGTACCATGCTTTGCAAGCCGAGGTCGAGATCCTGATTTCCGACAATGGCTCTGAGGACCAAACGCAAACGGTCGTGGAGGAGCGCATAGCCCGGTACCCGTACGTGCGATACGTGCGGAACAAGCGCAATATGGGCGTGAAGTTCAATGTGCTTCAGGTCCTTCGCCTCGCCGAAGGCGAATATTCCATGATGCTGGGCGACGACGATCGTTTGGTCAAGGGAAGTTTATCTGCCATTGTCGGATTGTTACGTGTTAATTTCGGTCTTCCTGCACTCTTTGTGCAACAGGCTAATTACAGCAACGTGTTCCAGGACATCGAGGAGGATACCCTTTTGAGCTTCGAAGAGATTTACCGCCGGTACTTTTATGATATCGGAAACGCGGGGGTCTTCATCGTCAGTGCGCCTCGCGCCCGGCGGGTAATTGAAGAGCGAGACCTCTCGTTTTTCAACGAGAACTGGCCGCAGACACAGGTTCTTTGTTTGAGTCTCAAAGATGCGGAACGCCCTGCTCTAATCAGCACACTGAAGGCAGTCGACAGCAGCCTGCATAATTCTCTATCTGTTTACTCTGCCTATTACCTTTGGCAGGCGGGCTTCGCTGATCTTTACACCGCGGCGAGAGACATGAAGCCTGCTCTCGGAGAAGAATTTTGGGAAACAGTCAGAAGCAAACTCTGCAAGCGCATGAACAAGGTAGTCAACGGAGTTCTGTTTTACGGCTCTCTGGTCGACACGAGTGAGCAAAGGCGCAAAACGGCCGCAAGCATTAGGCGGTTGATTCCGCTATTGCCATGGAGTCTTCGCCCGAGGGCACTTGTTTTATGGATGCACGTCGCGTTTCCGCGAGCAATCATTGCTCCGCTCTACAAAGCCCGCATCTTTATACTTTACGGTTCTTCAGAGATCCGGGCGCTGAACGAAACCACCCGAAAGCAACTAGAGCGGCGCAGCCTGGCACTCAGGTGCCGATCAGTACGGGAAAACATCTAGGGTGAATGGACGGTGCAAGGGTCGTAGATCATCAGCATTACCAGTGGGGCGACTTTAGCAATCACCACATTTTTGCAGGAGGTTTTGATAATGAAGCGATACGCTCTTAATACGCTGGTCTGTCCCTTTACGCGCTCGGAATTATCACTCGTGAGTTTTGAAGAGACTCCGACCGGGTTGACCGAGCAAGACATTGAGCGGTGCGATCGTTTGGGTATTGATCCAGCGGAAGCCAACTCGGCTGTCAAAGAGGGCGTTCTGTACAGCGTGAAGAGCGGCAAGTGGTTTCCTATTGTGAACTATACGCCAATTATGCTGGACTTCCCGACCAACCTGCACCACGAGTTCAAGGAGCGCAATAGTTCGAAGACCGAAGTTCTGACAAAATACGACATGGCGGACGGAAAGCCGCGTGAAGGAGAGCTGTTTGTTCAAAGATCGTTTACGGTTGAGTGGGATTTACTCAACCACGATAATGTTTCATTTGGCTATACTCCGGCACAGCGAGACGAATTCGTTAAGATTGAGTTTGATTGGCCTCCCGGAGTTCTTGAACAGAGCCCGCTGAAAATACTAGAAGTCGGAGCCGGCTCAGGCTTTGAAACGGCCTCTCTCGAACGGGTGACCGGAGGCTCTATTTTCGGATTCGATCTGAATCTGGCGCTTGTCAGAAAAGGCCATCTCTTATATTCCAATCCCTTCATCAATACCGCCATAGCCTCGGCTTTTAGGCTCCCATTGCGGCCTCGTAGTTTTCAAGTGGTCTACTCAAACGGTGTGTTGCACCATACTTACTCGACGAAAGAGGCCTTCGATTCTATCGAGCAGTTTCGCGCCGAGGACGGAGTGATTTGCATTTGGGTCTATGCTTATGAAGATTACAACACGGGCAGGTTATCAGCGTTGCTGTATGTGGCGGAGTGGACGTTCCGGCCAAGCATCGCCCGTTTACCGGATTTCTGGCAGAACCTTGTGGTCAAATTGCTGACTCGCCATTTTCATTATAAATACCGAACGTACGGAAGCCTCGGTCGCGAAACGTGGACCGTGAAAGATTCAGAGCATCAGGTTCGTGATCGCTGGACACCCCTATATGCTCACCGCCACTCGTTCAAAGAGGTCATTATGTGGATGCAGGAAAAAGGCCTCAGATCTGAGTTGATTGATGCCAAGGCTTACCAGGAGAAGATTGGCATTCCCTTAATCGGTATTGGTATTCGAGGCGCTTCCCAGGCCTATTTTGACGATCTGACGCAGAAGCAAATGACAGATGGGTGGTCCGAGGAATTGTTGGAGCATGGTAATCTTTAATAACTGACAGTCGGTAGCTCGAAGAATATTAATAAAAGTATGATGCGTCTCTGACAAGGCGCGGTCGGCCGCGAGAGCATTTGAGGTCGTTCTCCTAGTTCGGTAATGCAACAAAAAAGAAAGTCCATCTTTATTATTTCGTTCTCGACTATACGAGGCGACTCGCGTGTGCTCAGGCAAATTCAATATTTTTCGCAGTATTTTGACGTGACCGTGATGGGCTACGGTGAGCCGCATCCGATGTGGAAGAATAAAGAGCACGTCCGGTGGCTGACTGCGCTACCTATTTCCCCTGACGGCTCTCTGAGGGGCCGGATTACTCGTTTAGCAAATCGCGCTTTGCTGGTTTCAGGGAAGTTGTATTCCGGTAGCTATCATCGCCTGTACTGGAATCAACTCGCCTTCAGAGATGCGCTGGCGAAGGCAGTGGCGAGCGGTTGCGACGCCTTTCACGCCAATGACTGGAACGCTCTGCCGATTGCGGTCGAGGCCGCGAAAAAACTCGGCGGACGAGTGGTCTTTGATGCACATGAGTACGCGCCGCTCGAATTCGAACAAAGGAGCGAATGGTTAATCTTCCTTTCGCCAATGATTAAATACACCCTGAGGCGATACGCTTTACAGGCGGATGCCACCATCACAGTCGCGCCCGCAATTGCGCAGAGATACAGACAAGAGTTCGGTATGAATCCGAGGGTGGTGCTTAACGCGCCAGCCAGCGTGGAACTATCAAACGGCAGCAAAGACTTCAGCCAAATTCGATTGATCTATCACGGATGTGCGCAGAAGGGACGCCGCATTGAGGATATAATTGAGACGATAGCCCTGTGCGACCGGCGTTACAGTCTGCATTTCATGCTCACAGGCGACGCGCCTTACTTTCAGGAGTTAAAAGAACTGGGAGATAATTTGGCGCCTGGACGCATCGTTTTTCATAAATCAGTCTTGCCTGAGGACGTTGCGCGGCAAATCTCGGCCTTCGACGTAGGCTTTTGTTTTATTCCACCGACCAGTTACAGCTGGTTATTTTCTCTACCCAATAAATTTTTCGAGTGTATTGCCGCTCATCTGCCGGTCTGTATCGGCCCGTCGCCATCGATGGCTGAGATTGTTCGGTCATACCAATTGGGATGCATAGCTCCCACGTTCGAGCCGCGCGACATTGCCGCGACTCTGAATCAACTGAATACAGAGCAGCTCGTCAGTATGCGGTCAGGGGCGCGAGAAGCGGCCAGGGAAATAAACGCGGAGGTAGAGATGGGTAAGGTGATTGAAATTTATAAGGAACTGTTGAGCGAGGACAATCGGTAATGTGCGGCATTTTTGGTCTATGGCAGTTTGGCGACAATTCTGTGGACGCAAATGTTGTCCGGGAGGCGACAACGCGTCTCCGTCATCGGGGACCTGATGACGAGGGGTACTTGTTCGTCAACACCCGTACTAATTGCAAGATGCTCTACGGAGGGCGCGATACTAGACTCGAGCTTAACTTATTGCCGATCGAAGAATCCGGTAATCATATTTACGATTTTGCTTTTGGTTTCCGTCGCCTCTCAATCCTTGATCTCTCTCCGGCCGGTCATCAACCTATGGCAAGCCCCGATAAGAGATGCTGGATTATTTTTAATGGAGAAGTCTACAATTACATCGAACTAAGGGCAGAATTGTCCAAATGCGGATACCAGTTTCATACTGGCACGGATACGGAAATTATCCTCGCCGCTTATAGACACTGGGGCGTTGACTGCCTCTCCCACTTCAACGGGATGTGGGCGTTTGCGATTTGGGATGACAAAAAGCGTCACTTGTTTCTGGCGCGAGATCGTTTTGGAATCAAACCGCTCTATTACGTTAAAAACGCCGACAGACTCATTTTCGCTTCAGAGATCAAATCTCTATTGGCGCTCTCAAGTGTTAATCGCCGGGCAAATCCCACCAGGCTCTACGAATACTTGCGTTACGGACTTACCGATTACGGCGACGAAACTCTCTTTGAAGGCGTTCGGCAGATTCCGGCAGCACATTACTTGATCGTCTCAGTCGATTATCCTCAAGATAGCGCTCCGAAGCGCTATTGGCAGATAACTTTCGATCGCGAGCTTAAGCTTTCATTTGAAGATGCCTCTAATCATCTGCGCGACTTGTTTCTGGAGAGTGTCAAGCTACACCTTCGAAGTGATGTCAAAGTGGGTGCTGCGCTCTCCGGCGGAATTGATTCTTCGGCAATCGTCGCCAGCATGCGCGCCCTCGAACCTCAATTGGATTTGCATACCTTTAGTTATACTGCGGAAGACCCCACGGTGAGCGAAGAGCAGTGGGTGGACATTGTTGGCCGGACGTCGCGCGCAAAAGTACACAAAGTTCAGCCCACGCCGGAAGAACTGGTAGTTGATCTGGATGCGCTGATTGAAACGCAGGACGAACCATTCGGAAGCACGAGTATCTATGCACAGTCCAGAGTTTTCCGCCTTGCTCATGAGCGCGGAATCAAAGTAATGCTAGATGGGCAGGGCGCAGACGAAATGCTGGGGGGATATCGAATGTATTTGGCCATGCGACTCGCCTCGCTGTTGCGACGATTGCGCTTTATCAAGGCTAATATGTTTCTGAAAGATGTTTCGACCCTGCCTGGCAATCAGAGTCTCAGTGGTCTTAATCTCATCGCCAGTGCTGGAGGAGTGCTTTTGCCGAAGAGATTTCAACTAGTTAGAAAATTTTTCAAACGGTCGCTCGATAAAAGGAATGGGATCCACGTGGACTGGCTCGACGAGAGCTGGTTTCTTCGGCAAGGGGTCGTGCCCAGATCTCAAACGAAACCGCACAGCCGGTATATGTTGCAAGAGCAGCTTTACGAGACGATATCTGAAAGCAGCCTACCGATGCTCTTACGGTACGAAGATCGCAACTCGATGGCGCATTCGATTGAAAGCCGCGTGCCTTTTCTCACCTCAGATCTAGTCGAGTTTATTCTGGCCTTACCTGAAGAGTACATCATCGCGCCCGACGGGACATCAAAATCTGTATTCCGTCACGCCATGCGCGGAATTGCGCCTGATCCCATTCTGGATCGACGCGACAAGATCGGCTTTGCTACTCCCGAGATGAGTTGGATGTCTACCTTGCGCCCGTGGGTGGAGACGGTTTTGGCGAGCGATACGGCGTCAGAAATCCCTGGACTGAAGGTGGATGTCATCAGGCAGCAGTGGAAGTCTATGCTTGATGGTCAGCAGCCTTTCGATTTTAAACTATGGCGGTGGCTGAATATCATTCGCTGGTCGCAAAAGTTTGAGGTTTCTTTCTAGAAAGTTCCTTGACATGCGCTTGCTGGTTATCTCGTTTGCTTTTCCACCATTCAATAGTATTGGCGCCGTCCGGGTCGCGAAGACTGCTAAATATCTTTCACGCTTTGGACATGACATACGGGTCTTGACAGCGAGTGAACAACCTTTCCGGCAGACCTTGCCTGTTGAATTGCCATCGGAACAAATCATCTACAGCAAGTGGTTTACTCTTCGACGGTCGCCACCAAACCAAAGGATTGCCGAGTCAAAACCAGCGATCAATGGGCATGCTAATTCGCAGAGCGGGGGCCGGTTGCTCCCTGCCTTAAAGAATGCCGTCGGGTATTCCTTTAAGAATTTGTTTGATTTCCCCGACTCAAACATCGGCTGGCTTCCATATGCAGTGGCCGAAGGATCTCGACTGTGGGAAACCTGGAAACCAGACTTGATTCTCGCCAGTTCACCTCCTCCGACGTCCCTGCTGGTCGCTTATCGATTGTCGAAAAAATTCAGGGTGCCCTGGGTAGCAGACTTGCGGGACCTATGGATGGACCACTCTTATTATGACCCGCCGAGGTGGCGAAAGCTTATGGAGGGAAAACTCGAGCGTCGCGTTCTCACTTCAGCCGCGGGGATCGTTACAGTTTCAGAGCCTCTCGCTGGAGTATTAAAAAGAAAATATGGCGTTGACGCGGCGGTGGTCCTTAATGGATTCGATCAGGCGGATTATCCGGAGCATTCAAGAAGTCCTTCGTCAGACGGAATAGTTAGGATCCTGTACACGGGAATGATCTACCCGGGTAAACGTGATCCTTCGCCGCTTCTTGAAGCGCTCGCACTTTTAGGCCCGCGCGTTGAGAAGGTGCGGGTCATTTTTCATGGTTCCTTTTTGGAGAGCGTGAAGCCGCTAATCGCCCGTTTTGGCGTGCAACACCTGGTCGAGGTTAACGAACCTGTCTCGTATAAAGAATCCTTGAGAATGCAAACAGAGGCGGATGTCTTACTACTGCTATTGGGAAGTGGTCCAACGGAACTGGGCGTTTATACTGGAAAACTTTTTGAATACATAGGCGCGCGGCGACCGATTCTGGCGATTGGAAATGTCGACAGCGCCGCCGCAAAACTCATTCAACAACGCCGCGTTGGGTTAGTCGTAAATGATCCCGCACAGATAGCCGCCGAACTTAAGCGTTTGATTGCGCAGAAACAGGAAACCGGATCAGTGCCAGGCCTGACTGCGGATGTCACCAAAGGAATTTCAAGGGAAGAGCAAACAAAGATTCTTGAGGGTTACCTGCTTGAGGTGATGGCGTCTGGAACTTCGAACGAACCGATTAATGTCGGTTAATGAACTATGTGGATGAAACTGCTCCAGTTGTTGGCATGCCCGGAATGCTTGACTGAGCTTTCGTGCGAGCCGAAAGACGTGAGCGCTAATGGCGAGATCATCGAGGGCAGTTTGGAGTGCGCCAACTGTCGTCAAACATTTCCGATAACAGAGGGCATTCCGCGGTTCGTCGAAAGAGAAAATTACGCCGCATCCTTTGGTTATCAATGGAACCGCTTCAAGTCAGAACAGATCGACACCGTCAACGGCACCAGGTTATCTGAGAAGAGATTCTATTCGGAAACCGATTGGACAAAAGATTGGATTACCGGGAAGTGGATTCTGGATGTTGGATGTGGCGCCGGCCGGTTTCTTGATGTTGTGTCAAAGAACGATTGTGATGTCGTCGGAGTGGATCTGAGTAATGCCACTGATGCGGCGCGCGCGACGTTGGGAGGGCGCAGGAATGTTCATCTGGTCCAGGCGAGTGTTTATGTCCTCCCGTTTCGCACTGGCGCCCTCGATGGATGCTATTGCATTGGCGTCATTCAGCACACGCCAGATCCGGAGAATGCTGTCCGAGCTCTACCGAGGGTTCTAAAGGCCGGGGGCCGTATAGCGGTCACTATATACGAGCGAAAACCCTGGACTTTTTGGAACGCTAAATATCTTGTCAGACCTGTAACAAAGCGGCTGGCTCAAAGAAAGTTATTGGTGACCATCAAGGGCTTAATGCCGATTCTATTTCCCGTGACCGAGGTCGCCTTTCGTGTCCCGTATCTCAAGCGCTTCTTTCATTTTGCTATCCCGGTCGCCAATTACGTTGAGGAACCGGAACTCTCAATGCGACAGCGGTACAATTGGGCTATTTTAGACACGTTTGATATGCTTGCGCCTCAATACGATCAGCCGCAAACTCAGAAAAAGGTAGAGAGCGTGTTGGGCAACGAAGGCATTATCGAGATTAAGCGTTTGATTCCAGAGGCTCTGAACCTGGTCGGGCGGAAAGGCATCTAACCGTATCTGCGGATATGACTCTGTTTTAGTGATGCCCATTCGCACTCTTTACCTTTGCTATTTCGGTCTCCGCGAACCTCTAGTGCAGACCCAGGTTTTGCCGTATCTATACCAACTTAGTCGTGGCGGTATCGATGTAAGTTTGCTTACCTTCGAACCAAATTTGCGACAAACGTGGCCCGCGCAGGAGTTGAACGACTGGCAAGCCCGGCTGAAGTCGAAAGGGATTCGATGGTTCATGTTGCCATACCACAAGCGTCCCTCTCTGCCGGCGACGTTGTACGATATTCTAAACGGCGCCCGAAAGACGTATGGTTTGGTCCGTCAACACGGAATTGATGTATTACACGCTCGCTCTCATATACCGATGGTGATGGCGATGCTTGTTGCACGAGCGTCAGGCTGTCGCTTGATATTCGATTTCCGCGGGTTTCTCGCAAACGAGTATGCGGATGCCGGCGTATGGACAGAAAATTCTCTGCCATTCCGAGCCGTAAAACAAGCGGAACGTGCGGGTCTCCGTATGGCAGACCAGGTCATCGTCCTTACTAAGCGGGCGCGTGACTGGCTGGACCAGCAAGGTTTCGCCAAGGCGCAGAAGATTGAAGTGGTCCCATGCTGTGTTGACTTTGTGCGATTCGCCAGTGCTGCGCGGGATGTGAAAACTCCGGCACCAGCGCGCTTTGAGATGGTCTATGCGGGATCGGTGACCGGTCTTTACCTGCTTGAGGAAATGGGACGCTTCTTCCTGGAGTTGAAAAAACAACGGGCCGATGCCTTCTTTCGCATTCTGACGATGTCACCGGCCCAGGAAGCGGCCGCTGTACTTGAAGGAATTGGTTTGCACGCGAACGACTTCTGGATCGGCCCTGTAGCCCCGGTAGAAGTACCGAACTATCTGCGTCGCGCTCAGGTCGGCATTTCGTTTCGAAAGCCCACGTTTTCGCAAATCGCTGCTTCACCTACTAAAATCCCGGAGTATCTTTCAGCAGGTTTGTTAACAGTATCGAATGCGGGAATTGGAGATACAGATGATTTGCTCGAGCGTGAACATGTTGGACTTATCGTCAAAAGCTTCGATGCCCGGAGCTATGCCGAAACGGCCACTCCGGTTCTTGCTCTTGCCGACGACGGGGAAATCAGGAAGCGCTGCGCAGCCGTAGCACACCGACACTTCGATCTGGTCGAGGTCGGCGGTGCTGGGTATTTGAATGTCTATCGGAGACTGGGTGAACGGCTGGCGTTAACGACTGACCTTCCGAAGGTGCCCGCACAATAGAGTTCCATTTGTATCGATAAAGCTAACTTCCTATGTTAAATGTTCTCACGCTTATTCCAAATCAGTACGGCCACGCCCCGGGTCAACGGTCTAGTATCGAACTGTGGGAAAAGGTCCTCGAACCTGCAGGCTTCAAGCTCCACTACGTTCCTTTCGAAACGGCGCGCCTCCATGAAATCCTCTATCAGCCTGGGCGGTACATAGCGAAAACAAAAGAGATGATCCGTGCTTATGTGGGCCGGTTGAAACTCTTACGTAACTTAGAACCCTTCGACGCTGTGTTCGTTTACCGGGAAGCGGCATTGCTAGGCCCCGCTTTTTTGGAGAAGCTGATCGCTCGTCGCGAGAAACCCATTATTTATCAACTCGACGATCCGCTTTATGTGCCCTACGTGAGCCAGTCAAATGGCTATTTCGCATACTTGAAGTGCTTCGGCAAGATTGCTGAGATCTGCCGCATCAGCCGAACGGTGATCGTCAACTCGTCCCATCATCGTGAATTTGCTTCTCAATACAATAAAAACATCTGGCAGATTCCCAGCGTGGTGGACACCGACAAATACATCTTTCACCCCATGGCTGAAACTTCGTCACCGGTGTGCATTGGTTGGAGCGGCAGTCCCACAACGGTGGAGAACTTGCGTCTGATTGCCAATCCGTTGCGCGAATTATCAAAGCGAGTTGAGCATACGGTTCATCTGATTGGGGGTACCAAGTTTGATCTGCCCGGCGTCGACTATACTGCGGCAGCCTGGCGCGCAGAGACTGAGGTTGAAGATTTGAGGAAGATAAACGTTGGCATGGTGCCGTTACCTGTCAACGAGTGGAACAAGCGAAAATTTTACATGAAGGTGGCCCAGTACATGGCTCTCGGCATTCCTCCAGTTTGTACGCCTCTCGGCTCCAATCCGGAAGTAATCGAACATGGAGTGACAGGCTTTCTGGCGGACACGCCTGCCGAATGGGTCGAGTACCTGGAACTGCTTATCAGGGATTCCTCGATTCGATCGCGGATGTCAAGCAATGCTGCGCGGGAAGCACAGGAAAAATATAGTCTGGCGGCCCACGCTGACAACATTGTCGGAGCGTTTCGGTCAGCCATGAGCGAGGCGACAGTGAATTAGATCAAGCGGTGAGCGCCAAAGGGAATCGACCTGGCCCAGCTCGATCCGTTCTGCCACAGTTGGCGTGAAGGCAATTGAGATGGAATCGACCTTTGAATTTAAGGATGTGGTATGCGCGGTATGCGGAAGCGACCAGGCGAGCGTCCTTGGTTGGCGTGGCGGCGAATCACACCACAGTGGCAGCGGGATCCGTACGAGAATTGTCCGTTGCCAACAGTGCAGGCATCTTTATCCCAACCCGATGCCCTTTCCTTTGCAGGACTTGAACGACCTTTATACCGACACCGAACAATACTTTACCGGTCACGACGTTGAAGAAAAGAAATCCGCTGGCTTGAAAAGAATACGAGAGCTCGAGGCTCTTCTCGGACACCGAGGTCGATATCTGGATGTAGGTTGCGGCAGAGGTGAGAGACTTTGGGCCGCGCGTGAGGCAGGTTGGGAATATGAAGGATTAGACCCGTCCTCTACCTACCTGGACTGGGCACGAGAAAATCTCGATGTATCGGGCCGGCTTGGAACTCTGGACCAGGTACATTTTCCCGACAACCATTTCGACGCTATCACGATGAGCGGCGTAATCGAACATCTGTATGAACCCTACCTCACACTTCGAGAGATACGTCGAATTCTTAAACCAGCGGGTCTTCTGTGGTTAGATGCGCCCAATGAAGACGGTCTGTACATGCAGATAGGCAACGCATACATGCGAACGCTGGGCCGTGATTGGGTAGTCAATCTAGCTCCGACGTTTCCGCCATATCACGTTCAGGGATTCAATCGGCATTCCCTGCGCAAGCTGTTGGAAAGGGCCGAATTTAAGATCGAAAACCTGCAGGTCTGGGGCGGCATGTGGCCTCTTACGGGACGCCAATCGCTGCGCAAGCAATTAGAATATAGGATGGCTGCTTCCGTGAATTGGGTGGGAAATCGGCTTGGTGCCGGCACCTACATGTCTGTGCTGGCTCGAAGGAACGATTAATCAGAGAGACCGTGGGGAGTCAGGCACGTTGGCCGGAGAGTACGCCCAACGTAATAAGTGCACATGCATTCGACGAGCAAATTCCGTCTGGCCGCCCTCACCTTAATTGCCTTTCTCCCTTCGTTTCTAAAGAGGCCTTGTTACAAACTCTTCTTCGGATACAACATTGGTAAGAGGGTAAGTATCGGAATTAGTCTTATTGATGCCGCAGAGTGTCTAATCGAGGATGATGTTCGCATCGGGCATCTCAACGTAATAATTGCTGTTAAGAAGCTTAGCATCGCAGACCACGTAAGAATCGGTCATCTGAATATCATTCGCGGCGGCGACGAAGTGCGCCTGGGAAGATATTCAGAGATCATACGGATGAACGAAATCAATTCCATTCCCAATCCGGACGTTGTCAATCCCACCGATCCAAGATTTCTGCTGGGCAAGGGCAGTATCGTAACCACCGGACACAAGATCGACTTCACGGACCGGGTAACCATCGGCGATCGTACTATCCTCGGCGGACGCAACTCCTCGCTATGGACTCACAACAGACAACGAACCCGGCCCATCGAAATAGGATCTTTTGCTTACATTGGTTCGGAGATCCGCGTCGCGCCTGGTGGAGCGTTACCGTCAAAATGCATTGTAGGCATCGGTTCTGTTATCACCAGCCAGATAACTGAGGAGGGCCATCTTATAGCCGGCGTTCCTGCGAAGCTTATTAAAGAACTGGACGACGAAGACAAGTTTCTCATCGAACGGAAAACGCGTCCCGACTTGCCGGATGATCTCGAAGGGTAGTCAGTCGTATGAGTGGACTTCTTACGTTTCTTTGCATACTTGTCGGCGCCATGATAGTCGTGGCGGTGCCATGGCTCGTCGTACCTTACACTGCAGACTACGGAACCGTCACCGTGTTCGATACCGGTAAGGCTGTTTTACTGTGTGGGATCCTCGCAACAATTGCTGGTTACGCGGCCTTCCGACAGGGGGTTAATGGACCATTTCTGCTCAAGCTTTTTGTTTCGGCTTTGCTCGTCAGAGTGCTATTGGGTGCGGCGATATTTGTTTCAAACGGTCAGGAGTTTTTTGGTGGAGACGCGCTTACCTACGATTTCTTCGGACGTGCCCAACTCCGGGCTTGGGCAGGTGACGGCTACTATCGGTCGCTCGTTAATACTTTTGTCGGAAGCGGTGAGGGCTCCGGCTGGGGAATGGTCTATCTCGTCGCCGCTGTGTATCAGATCGTCGGGCGCAACATGCTGGCCGTACAGTTTATGAACGCGGTATTGGGTGCAGTGACGTCGGTAATCATTTTTCTCTGTGCCTATCAAGTCTTTGGCAATTTTCGCGTTGCACGCCTGACTGCAATTGCGGTGGCGTTTTACCCATCCTTAGTTCTTTGGTCTTCACAGGGCCTGAAAGATGGCCCAATCGTTTTTTTCCTTGCGTTAGCTATTCTGGCAACTCTTAAACTGGGACAGAAATTGAGTCCTAAGTACCTTTTGATCCTGGTGATTTCTCTGTTCGCGATTTTGAGTCTGCGGTTCTACGTGTTTTACATGATCTCCGTTGCCGTCGCGGGCGCATTTGTTATCGGCATGCAGAAGGTCAACGCCACAAGTTTCATTCGACAGTTGGCGGTCGTTATTCTGCTTGGACTCTCCCTGACTTATCTTGGCGTAACACGATACGCGAATGTTCAGTTGGAGCGTTACGGCAGCCTGGAAAGAATTCAGGTCAGCCGCCTGGATGCGGCACAAAGCGCTCACTCAGGTTTCGGGAGAGACGTCGATGTCTCTACGGCGCGAGGAGCGCTGTCAACCATTCCCATAGGATTGCTGTATCTTCTCTTCGCGCCCTTCCCATGGCAGTTAGCTTCATTACGGCAAAGCATCACACTTCCGGAAATGATAGTCTGGTGGGCGTCCTTTCCAATGCTCATCGTGGGTCTCTGGTTTTCCATCAAGTATCGATTGCGGCAGATTTCACCGATCCTTATTTTCACCATTATGCTTTCATTCGCCTATTCGATCTTTCAGGGTAACGTAGGTAATGCATACCGGCAGCGATCGCAGCTGCTTGTTTTCTACTTTATCTTTGTGGCGGTTGGTTACGTCCTGGTGTTAGAAAGACACCAGGAGAAGCAACGACGCGAGCTGGTCGAACGAGAAGCTTTAGCTGCCAGGTTTGCAAGTTCAACCGTGCCCCGTCGTTGATCACGCGATCCTCCTCCGCAGGTTCATCCAGAAACTTAATAACAAGCCAAATTTGCTGAATTGAGCATGTCGCCTTATCGTTGCGCGCTTGATTTGTGGAAGCTCATCGAATAGGGTTTTGATATTGTGTGTGGAATTGCAGGCATAGTGCGCAATGATAAGGCGCCGGTGGACCAGGGTTTGGTCGGCCGCATGTGCGAGGCCATTCGCCATCGCGGGCCTGACGAAGATGGGTTCTACTTCAATGGACCAGTCGGTTTAGGGATGCGTCGTCTTTCGATCATCGATCTGAAAGGCGGTCAACAACCAATCCACAACCAGGACGGAACAGCCTGGATCGTTTTCAATGGTGAAATCTATAACTATCGCGAGCTTCGAGACAAGCTGGAAAAACTGGGCCACACGTTTTATACAAACAGCGATACTGAAGCAATCATTCACGCCTACGATCATTATGGAAGTGACTGCCCCAAGCACCTGCGCGGAATGTTTGCCTTCGCGATTTGGGACGAGCGCACACAGGAGCTATTTCTGGCGCGTGATCGAGTAGGAAAAAAACCCATCCTCTATTCGCCTTTGAATGGCCAGTTTGTTTTCGGTTCGGAGTTCAGTGCGCTGCTGCTGCATCCCGAAATCAGCAAAGATGTCGATGTTGAAGCACTACATCACTACCTCTCCTTCATGTGCATTCCGGCCCCGTTCACAGCTTACCGGGCGATTCGAAAGTTGGAACCCGGCCACAGTCTGCGATTGAAGAACGGTGAAATAAAGATTCAGCAGTACTGGCAACCTGATTTTTCCACGAAGCTGCACATCGATGAGCAGGAGGCTGGAGAGCGCGCCATCGAGATTCTGCGCGACTCCGTAAAAGTTCGCTTGATGTCGGAAGTTCCTTTGGGAGCATTCCTATCCGGGGGCATTGACTCAAGCGCGGTCGTTGCGTTGATGAGCGAGGAATCAAGCGCCCCGGTGAAAACATTTTCGATAGGCTTCGAAGAGCAGGACTTCAGCGAACTACACCACGCGCGCAGAGTTGCAGAACACGTGGGAGCCGACCATCACGAATTCATAGTCCGGCCGGACGCGCTCGAAGTCTTGCCGACATTAGTCGAGCATTACGGCGAGCCCTACGCCGACTCATCCGCGATTCCTACTTACTATGTAGCGCGCGAGACGCGCCGGCATGTCACAGTAGCTCTTAACGGCGACGGCGGTGACGAATCATTCGGGGGTTACGAACGTTATGCGGCAATGCGGCTGGCAGAAACATATCATCGTGTTCCTCCGTTGATTCGTAAGCTCGTGGTCGAGCAGGCCATGGCCTTGATGCCATCGTCGGAAACAAAGCGAAGTCGTGTCAGAGATGTGAAACGTTTTCTGGAGGCTGCGTCCTTACCGAAGCTTGAGCGTTACCTTCGTTGGGTTAGTGTCTTTGATACCGACGCGAAGCAAAATCTGTATTCAAAGGCTTTCCAGCAACAAACACAAAGCAGCGGCGCAGCTGACATCCTAGAACCGTGGTTCGCACGCGCAAATGGAGCCGGAATTGTCGATGTGGCTCTGTTAACAGACATCATGACGTATCTGCCCAATGATCTGCTGGTAAAGGTTGACATTGCCACCATGGCAGTGTCGCTTGAAGCCCGATCACCATTTCTGGATCAAAACGTGATTGAGTTTGCAGCCAGTCTTCCGGAAAAATTTAAGTTGCGAGGGCTTACGACGAAGTATTTGTTGAAACGCGTACTGAAGAAATTGCTCCCTGCGGAAAACCTTGATCGGCGAAAAATGGGGTTTGGTGTTCCTATCGGCCACTGGTTTAGGGGAGAACTCCAGGCGTTTCTACGCGACACCCTTCTCTCAGAAAAGTCACTGGGTCGCGGACTTTTTAAACCTGAGACAATCAAGCACATGGTGGACCTTCATACGCAATCTGAAAAGGACTACGCTCAACAGTTGTGGACTTTATTAATGCTCGAGCTTTGGTTTGAAAGGTTCATTGACTAGTCCTGGTGTCTGACAGTTCACCTTATGGGCCTTGTATTAGTCGGACAATGGCACTGGCTTTGATCGCTGAGTTGTCAGAAATAAATGTATCCCTTCAGTTTTATGGATGCTTCAAAAGGTCATGGCCCCATCGCGTGTTAACAGAATGACGCGTGTAATCCGATCAACCTAAATTGTGTAGTCAATGAAAATCGTTCGCGTAATCGCCCGCCTTAATGTGGGTGGCCCGTCTAAACATGTCGTCTGGTTGACCAAAGGACTGCAAAGCCCGGATTGTGAGTCCATCCTGGTCGCTGGAACAGTTCCACCCAGCGAGGAAGACATGAGTTACTTTGCGACAGAGTTGGGCGTTACGCCTTTTTTTCTTCCGGAGATGAGTCGGGAAGTATCGCCAAAAGATCTGTTGACGATTTGGAAGTTGTATAAACTTTTTCTGCGCGAACGGCCGGATATTGTTCACACGCATACCGCTAAGGCGGGGACCGTCGGCAGAGTAGCAGGATGGTTATATCGCTGGGCCACTCTGGGAGCGATCATCGGACGACCGCGCGCATGTAAGTTCGTACACACTTACCACGGACACATTTTTCACAACTATTACGGCCGAGTTAAGACTGGATTGTTCTTGTTTGTGGAAAAGGTTCTGGCTTGGGCGGTTACAGATCGCATTGTCGTAGTTAGCGAACAACAGCGGCGCGAAATCAATGAAGAGTTTGGAGTAGGGCGGGCCGATCGGTTCTCAATAATTCCACTTGGATTAGATATCGATGTATTCGCTGGGGGAAACGCTGGACGTCGCCCCTTTCGCGATCAGCTGGGAGTTGGGCCATCTGAAATTCTCATTGGGATCGTTGGCAGGTTGACCGAAATCAAAAACCACGAGTTGTTTTTACGCGCCGCGGCAGATTTCAAAACCAGATTTGCGCGTGGTCCTGGCAGCCCGGTGCGTTTTGTAGTGATTGGCGATGGTTCGCTCCGCAGCCAGCTCCAGCAACAAGCGCTGAAATTGGGTTTGAACGAAGACGTCATATTTGCTGGGAGCCGTCGCGACATCGCGCTTTTCTATCGTGCGTTGGACATCGTGGCTCTGACCTCGCGTAATGAAGGGACACCCTTAACGCTGATTGAAGCGATGGCCAACTCTCGGCCGGTGGTATCGACAGCCGTGGGGGGAGTCGTCGATTTGTTGGGAGAGGCTCTCGGTCAAATTTCGGGTGCTGAATTCGTCGTCTGTGAGCGAGGGGTTAGCGTCCGACCGAACGACCACGTGGCATTTTCATCCGCTCTCGCGAGGCTCGTCACCGATGAGAAACTCCGTGAGGAGACTGGAAACCGCGGTTTTGAATTTGTTAAGGCCAACTATTCAAAAGACCGACTTCTACGAGACATCTCCAGGCTTTATTCAGATTTGCTAAAACGTCAGGTGATTGTTCTTAAAGCGTCAGCGCCGCAGAATCAAGTTGAATCCGGGGGTTGACGCGTTAGGTCGCACACCCAGGCAAGGCTATTAATGATCCACGTGTTTCATATACTTCAGGCTGAAGGAGTCTAATTTGCGAGTACTAATTACAGGTGGTGCTGGTTTTATTGGATCCCATCTTGCCGACGCATATTTGCATCGTGGTGATGAAGTGACCGTTATCGATGACCTGTCTACAGGCACTATTGAAAATATTCGCCATCTGAAAGAACATCCTCGATTCCAATACACAATCGATTCGGTCCACAACCAACCCGTCACAGCTGAACTCGTGGACCAGTGTGACGTCGTCTTCCATCTGGCGGCGGCAGTGGGAGTGAAGCTTATCGTCGAGAGTCCCGTACGAACAATTGAAACGAACGTAAGGGGAACGGAAGTAGTGCTCGCGCTGGCGAACAAGAAACAAAAAAGAGTGATGATAGCTTCAACCTCAGAAGTCTACGGCTTAAGCTCCGACGTCCCGTTTCGCGAAGATGGCAATCTCGTAATGGGTGCCACGACTAAGGGACGGTGGAGTTACGCTTGCTCGAAGGCCATCGATGAGTTTTTGGCTTTGGCATACTGGCGAGAAAAGAAACTACCTACGATCATCGTGCGCCTATTCAATACCGTAGGACCCAGGCAAACCGGGCGTTACGGAATGGTAATTCCGACTTTCGTTAGACAGGCTCTTGCTGGCCGCCCTATTACTGTCTACGGCAATGGCGAGCAGACGCGGTGCTTTGGCTATGTGGGAGACGTGGTAGGCGCGTTGATCAAACTGATGGACCATCCCGACGCGGTTGGACAGGTATATAACATCGGATCTACGGAAGAAATCTCTATCCTCAAACTTGCAGAAAAGGTCAAGGAACTGACGAATTCTGACTCGGAAATCGTTTTCACGCCCTACGACGAGGCTTACGAAGAAGGCTTCGAAGATATGCCTCGCCGGGTTCCGAACGTTTCAAAGATCAAAACCTTGGTTGGTTTTCGGCCTGAATTGATGCTTGATGGGATACTGCAAAGCGTGATCAACTATCACAGTGGCCGTCCTTCTTCTCTCAACGATTAAACAGTTCCTCTGCTACCGACTTGATTTGATTCCCACTATCTATTAGCTTTTCCTCTTACACTGCCCTGTCTTAAAGTCCCATACTCGTTCCGTGATGCCACTCAATTCGTTCCAACTTATGGCTGTTGCCGCCTCGGCTGTGTTGGCGCTGGCGCTTACGCCGATTGTGAGAATGCTGGCCCGGCGTCTCGGAATGGTGGCCAAACCTAAAACGGACCGTTGGCACAAGGAACCCACAGCGATGATGGGCGGTGTCGCTATATGGCTGTCAGTCGTAATTTGTTACTTTGGGTTTGTTCGTGTTGAGGTTCCAGGAATTTGGGCACGATTTCCGGGGTCACCTCTGGATGTAGTCATCGGGGCCAGCACTTTTCTTTTCCTGGTCGGCTTGGCAGACGATATTCTTCACACGAAGCCTTATCAGAAGCTGATAGGACAAGTGATGGGTTCGGCGTTCGTAATCTATTACGGTCTGACGCTACCTTGGACCGCTTACTCTTCACTGAATATTGCACTCACGATTTTTTGGCTGATAGGTATCACGAACGCGGTCAACTTATTGGACAACATGGATGGTCTGGCTACGGGCATCGCCATGATCGCATCCTGTTTTCTCGCGCTTAGCTTTCTCGATACAAACCAAAGCGTCGAAGCGTTGCTGCTGCTCATCTTCGCGGGATCTCTGTTGGGCTTCCTTGTTTACAACTCGAATCCAGCATCAATATTCATGGGTGATTGTGGCTCGATGTTTATCGGGTTCTTTCTGGCGAGCGCGGCTCTCGTTAATGTCTCCGGCGGACGATCCAGAAGTTTTCTACCAGTCCTCGCGGTGCCCATCCTGGTCCTTTTCATTCCCATTTTCGATACCACATTTGTCACGATCTTGCGGAAAGTGTCCGGGCGCGCAGCGTCGCACGGAGGGCGCGATCACACTTCACACCGCCTCGTTGCGTTGGGGATGTCGGAGCGACATGCGGTTTGGATGCTATACGCTTTTGCAGGCCTCTCGGGGTTACTGGCGCTTTTAGTACAGCGAGTCAAACTGGACGTTAGTCTGGCAGCAATCGCGGCTTTCACCATCGTGCTCACTCTGCTCGGCGTGTATTTAGCTGGTGTCAAAGTTTATGACGAATCTGAGGAAGCGCTCGCCATTAGAGACAAATCACTATACGGCTTCCTGATTGATCTCTCGTATAAGCGTCGCATTTTCGAAGTCTTGCTGGATGTCATACTTATTCTCTTATCTTATTGGTGCGCCTATGCAGTTAAGTTTGGCGCCCTTTCGGGAAGCGCGGCCTGGACCCTTTTCCTCCGCACGTTACCAGTCTTGGTTTTCGTTAAGATGGCGGCGTTTCTCTTGATGGGCGTCTATCGGGGAATGTGGCGTTATACCAGCATTGATGACCTGATAGTTTTCGCTAAGGCCGTATTGCTCAGCTCGGTTCTTAGCTTGCTTGCTGTACTTTTTGCTTTTCGGTTCGAAGGGTTCTCACGAACGATCTTCATCATTGATGGTTTGTTGATGTTTATGTTTTTAGCCGGAAGCCGGATGGCGTTTCGCTTGTTTCGACAGGTTATCCCCGTCTCACGAAGCAGCGAAGGACGTCGCGTTCTGATTTAC
>JBHENH010000033.1:25984-26333 GCA_046262135.1 Pyrinomonadaceae bacterium | reverse complement strand
TCCCAACTCACCCGATGAATACCCGCCGTTCCCGGGCCTTTAAGTGTGCGAACTACCTTTCCCTTATCGTCAGTAATGGTAAGGGACACCTCCTTGCCCAGGTCGGTTTTTAAGTAGTAAGTGATCATCGTTCCATACGGCGGATTCTCTGCGCGGAAAAACATGTCGCCATTCAACTCTTCAATAGTCGCCCCGTAAGTGTATCGGACCTTGAAAAGCACTCCCGGCTCCGACTCGAAAAGATACATCGGTTGTTCAAGCACTCTGCCACTCATCTGTTCGAAAGGCGCAATGTCTATCACCCAAATTGCGCGGCCAAAGGTTCCGACGACCAGGTCGTGATCGCGCG
>JBHENH010000033.1:14944-25974 GCA_046262135.1 Pyrinomonadaceae bacterium | reverse complement strand
TTGCCATGGCGCGCACGCCCACCGTGGGCAGATTATTTTTTAGCTGGGTCCAATGCCGGCCTCGATCGAGCGTTAAATAAACTCCGAATTCCGTCCCGGCGAAGAGGAGGTTCGAACTTACCGGATCTTCCCGGATGACATAACTCGATCCGTCCCGTGGCAGATCGCCTGTAATGTTTATCCAGGTCTTGCCATAGTTATTGGTGGCATAAAGGTAGGGCTGATGATCTTCGCGGGTGTGAGCGTCATAAACGACATAGGCCGTGCCTTGATCAAACCTGGAGGCTTCGATTTCCCCAACGACCGCGTAGGTGGGCGCTCCGTTCGGAAAGTTTTCGGTAACGTTTGTCCAAGACGCGCCGCCATCGCGTGTGACGTGGATTGGCCCATCGTCGGCGCCTGTCCAGATCACGTTGGCATCCAGCGGAGATTCTGCAATTGAAAAAAGGGCTCCGTAACTATGGTAACCGGTGTAGTCCGTTTTACTTCCTTTCAATTCTTTTTCCTGTTGTGCTGTCAGATCGGGACTCACAACTTCCCAACGTTCACCTCGACCGGTGAATTTAAAAAGGTAGTTGCTCCCGAGATAAAGCACCTGAGGATCATGGTGCGAAATGATCATCGGGGGCGTCCAGTCGTACCGGAAGGGATGCAGGCCGCGCTTCTTTGCTTCAGACGGGTCGGGCAAAAGCTCTTTCCGGTCCCAGGTTTTGAGATCTAACCTCGAAAAATTCCCAAACTCTTGCACCATGTAGATGATATTGGGATCTGCCGGATCGGAGTGGATGGACATGCCGTCGCCATTAAAGCGAAGCTTGATCCAGTCATGGTTGGTTATACCTTCATTATCGTAGGTCTGGTTAGGACCAAGCCAGTGTCCGGTGTCCTGCATACCCCCATAGACATAGTAAGGATCCTGATTATCCACCGCGACTTCATAAAATTGTCCAATCGGCAGTACAGCCTGCTGCCACGTGACACCGCGGTTGTATGAGATGTTTATGCCACCATCGCCTCCGATTACGATGTGCTGAGGATCAGTCGGGTCAATCCAGATTCCATGCAGGTCGTTGTGAACATGCCTCAAATTTGCTTTTACTAATGTCTTGCCGCCATCAGTAGAAACCATTAAATCGAATACAGGCATCCACACACGATTGTCATCGCTCGGATCAACATTGATGCGATCGTAGTAATAACTTGTCATCATCGGGTTCATGCGCTGCCATGTGTTACCACCGTCCGTTGACCGAAATACGCCGCCGGTATCAATCGTTCTCTTTCCGCCGGGAGCAGGTTCCCCTGTGAGGATTGCGGCATAAACAATCTTCGAGTTGTTGCGGGCAACCGCGAGCGTGATTTTGCTTTTGTCCTCCTTAGGCAAACCGTTCTTCAATTGTGCCCAGTTTTTGCCTCCGTCGGTCGTCTTATAGATTCCGCTTCCGGGTCCCGACTCAGCCATATCGCCGCCGCCGAAGCGAAAGCGTTGCCATGCAGCAGCATAGAGTACGTCCGGGTTCTTCGGGTCAGCTTGTAGATCTATGAAGCCGGTGGTGTCGTTGACGAAAAGAATCCTGTTCCATGTTTTGCCCCCGTCCGTAGTTTTGAAGATTCCACGCTCGTTGTTTCGGCCCCACTCGTAGCCCATCGCTGCAACATAAACGATATCGGGAGTCTTCGGGTGAATGACGATTGCGCTGATTTGCCGGCTGTCCTTAAGACCCATGTGCGACCAGGTATTGCCGCCATCCTGGGATTTGTAGACTCCATCACCCCACGAATTCGCCCGGGTGTTTGCCGGCTCGCCTGTGCCAACCCAGACCAAACTCGATTTCGCTACTGCAACCGCGCCGGTCGACGCGGAAGTTTGATTATCGAAGATGGGGATCAGCGTCGTTCCATTGTCCGTGCTTTTCCAGAGTCCTCCTCCCGCCGTGCAAACGTAGAAGGTTTTTGGATTATTCTCGTCTCCCACGACTTGCCATACACGACCCGCCGGACTCGACGGCCCAATCAAGCGCCATCTGAATTCAGAGAGCAGATTCGCATCCAACTGTTTCTGGGCCCAGACACTAGTTCCCGAAGCAAGGCAGACGAGTAGATATCCGAGGCCACGGACCAATGATGAACACAAAGAGCTAATTTGAGTCATGGTGTTTTCTCGCAGCGGGCATGATTCAGGAAAGCGCGTGAATTCTTAACCGCTTATCGGAAGTAGTCAACTCTTTGCTGGGAGCGGCGTCGGCCCGGGTATGTCGAGGCGCAGCCTCCAATGGTTAGATGACATGCCGGAAAGGCAGAGCCTTTCCGCACATCAGTTGGCGAAGACACGACCATCACGCCCTGACCAATACGAGCGAGGAGGTCCAGCTTCCGGAAAAAACGTTGACTCACTCCTTAAACCGGATAACAATTCGAAAAACAACTTACTACCTCGAAAGGTACCTACCATGCGACGTTTGCTCAGTCTCCCGCTGGTTCTAGCCATGCTACTTATTTCGGCGCCACAACCCGCCCCACATGCAGATACTTTTCGCCCAGTTGTTCGCGGGCGTCGCGGCGTCGTTGCAGGTGGCCATCCGTTATCAGTTGAGGCTGGTCTGCGCATCCTCCAACAAGGCGGCAACGCCGTTGATGCAGGCGTAGCAACAATTCTTGCCGCCTCCGTGATTGAATTCTCACACTTCTCTTTCGGTGGCGAGGTTCCAATCCTGATTAAGCTGCGCCAGCGCAGCTGGGATAGCGTAAACGGCCAACACGATGTGGCCGTGATAGAAGGCATGGGTCAGGCGCCGATGAAAGCGACTCGCGAGTTTTTCGCGAGCCGAACAAAGACTGACGCAAAGGTCACATCAGCTCCCGATTCCGCTGCGGCGCAGCGCGGAAGTGAGATGGCGACCATGATCGGCGCTAAGTCTGGTTTGATTCCGTCAACCGGCCCGCTCGCAGCGACCGTTCCTGCGGTTCTTGATGCTTGTGTAACTGCGCTCGATCACTTTGGCACGAAATCACTCAGCGAAGTTATGCAACCGGCCATAGAGCTTGCCGATGGCTTTCCCATCGATGAGCTGCGCGTGCAATACATTCAAACCCGCTCGCCCGTATTCTCACAATGGCCCGACGCAAAGCGCCTCTTTCTACCGAAGGGGCAAGCACCCAAAGTCGGCGATATTTTTGTGCAAGCTGATCTGGCCCGCACGCTTCGCGCGATAGTGGCTGCGGAGAAAGCTGGTGCAAAGAGTTCGCGACGGGCCGGGTTATTGTCAGCCCGTGACTTTTTTTACAAAGGTCCCGTGGCGAAGCGTATTGGCGATTATATGCAAACTCATGGCGGCCTACTTGCCGCGGAAGATCTCGCGCGATTTCACGCGCGTTTAGGGGTGCCGGTAAAAGCAGACTATCGTGGGTACGCAGTTTACAAGGCGGGATTTTGGACACAGGGCCCGGCGCTCGTGGAAACCTTGAATTTGATCGAGGGCTACGACCTGAAGACGATGGGCCACAATTCTCCTGATTACATTCACACGCTCACCGAATCGCTGAAGCTCGCGCTGGCCGATCGTGATCGGTATTACGGTGATCCGGATTTCGTAAAGATACCGGCGAGCGAGCTCTTGTCGAAGAGCTATGCTCAAGTTCGGCGCGCGCTGATTGAAAAAGGGCGCGCTTCATTAGCTCAACAACCCGGCGACCCGTTCAACATGAAGCCGGTGCTCGCGAGCGTCACGCAACGGATCAGCCGTGCATCTTTGATGCCGCCGATTGAGCGAGCAAACGATACCACCTGCGTCAACGTTATCGACAAAGACGGCAATCTTTTTAGCGCCACGCCCAGCGGTGCATGGCTGCCGGCGGTCGTCGCCGGCGACACGGGTGTGCTAATGGGCCAACGGTTACAATCGGCGCTTATGGATCCGAACAGCCCCAACGTCGTCGCTCCCGGTAAGCGTCCACGGATCACGCTTACGCCGACCCTGGTTTTAAAAGATGGCGAACCGTTCATGGTTATGAGTACACCGGGTGGCGACAATCAGGACCAGGCACTTCTACAAGTGCTGCTCAATATTGTTGAGTTCGGCATGAATCCACAGGAGGCAGTTGAAGCTCCGCGGTTTGACACGCAACACTATGTGAGTTCCTTTGACGATCATGAGTTCTTAATGGGGTCCCTAAATATTGAATCGCGGATCAGCGATAAGACGATCGCGGACTTAAAGGCACGTGGCCACAGGGTGAACGTGCAATCAGCGTGGGGCACGCTGTCTGCGCCGACAGTAATCGTATATAGCCCAGGCACCGGAGTTTCTTCTGCCGGCGCAGATCCACGTCGCGGGCGCTATGCCGTGGCCTGGTGAGGTGGCCCGGTGTACCGTTCAAGCGGCCGCCCGAGAGGAATGCGACTTATGGTTGCCGGCACAGTGTCCGCTTTGTGCAACTCGGTTGCCGCTGGGAGATGTAGTACCGCCAGCCACAGCAGTAACGCAGAACGACTGCCCTGACACGACACCACAACTAACGAGACCGAAATTGGGAGTCGTCGTCTCGTCTAAAGGAGATGCATTTATGAAACGTGCTCTCATAATTCTTATTATATCCGTTGCTTTGTTCCCGCTGGTGTCTGGAGAAACAACGGAGACGCGACATCCGGTTGTGAATTCTCAGAACCGGAGCCACCAAATCTCGAAGGACGTGCTCGTGACTAAAAATGCGAAAGGAACGTTTGCCGTAAAGTTAAACCCTCGAGTAGACGAGAAAACGGATGATCCCGCGATAAGCCGAATGTCGATCAACAAAATTTTCCAGGGCGCTCTCGAAGGGACCAGCAAGGGACAGATGCTCGCCGCTTCGACTGAGATCGAGGGATCGGCGGGTTACGTAGCCATGGAGCGGGTTAGTGGAACGTTAGACGGTCTTCGCGGCACCTTCGTACTTCAACATAGCGGCACCATGACTCGCGGTGCGCCAAATCTTACAGTAACGGTGGTTCCAGATTCCGGTACAGGGCAGCTAGTCGGACTGTCCGGTAAGATGTCCCTCAACATCGCCGGCGGAAATCACTTCTATGATTTCGAGTATACGCTGCCAAAGCGTGATTAGACTTTTTCAGACTTGATGTGTGTATCGAGGAAGCTGTCATGAAAATTACGGCGCCAAATATACTTAATCACCCGCTGAGATATTTCACCCTTATTTTTCTGACCTTCGTTCCGGCGATGGTCGTCGCGCAGGATTTCGAATCCGCTCCAACTTCACGCCTCACCGGCCTGCCACTCGGAGCGACGGCCCAACGGGTGACAGATAAGGAAACTGTGTCTCAGTTCGCGGCGCAGTTGCAGGCCCTGGCGACCAAGATGCAACAGTCCTGCGTGGATTCAGAAGTGCTCGCCTGGGCTGGCAGCACTTACAAACGAGCCGAAGCGCAGGCCATCACGGCGGCACTGGCCGCACAAATGAAGCAGGCCGGTTTTGTCTATGACGAGCAGGCCGCGCCGGCCCAGGAGGGCAGCGATCTAAAGATCGTGGCTGCGCGAAGGCGGGGGCAGACAGTAACAGGCTTTTGGATCATTTCCGATCAAGTGCTGATGCTGGCATGGTGTCAACTTCGTGAAAACGATTCGACACAACCAGCCAGCGTCGCACCGCGAGATAACTCAGCACCCACATCCTCTCTCTCCACCCTAACATCCCAGGAGACGTCGCCGCAGCAAGTTCTGGTCGCAGGCACTCCTCCGCTGACACAGGAGATGGTCAACCGTTTCTTCACTTTTATTGAGTGGTTGTTGGATGCTTCTCTCACCCATGAGCAGCAAGTCCACATTCGTCAGGCGTTGAAAGACGATTGGACGAGCAAGAAGACTGGTCAGATTCAGGAAGATATGGACCTGCTGGAACTGGATGCGTCGTTGGCCCAGCGTCCCGCCGAAGAACGCGAATACATGCGGCAGCAATTGCGGGCCCAATTCCTGAAAGAAGCCGATCTGAAGAAAGAAGATAAGAATCTTCAGTGGTTGAAAGAAATTTATGAGTCGGCCCATCAACCCATAGTTGTGGGCAATCCGCCTCTCACGCGGCAGGCGGCGGACGCTTACGCCGAGTTGTTTGGATTTATGATCGCGGAAGTTGCGGGCGTACCGCCCATCGAAATTGATGCGGACGGTAGGGACGGATTCGTCCGGGGCATCGCTCAAGGCTACCCGAAGTTGACGATGACGGAAAAGCAAGCCCTTGCGGGAATGCCTGCTTACTGGGCAGGCCTGAGGGTTGCCTGGTTGCGTGCAACTGCACTTGAACGCGACAAGCTCCGTGCTCAATGGCGTGAACAGCTCAAGGCGATTCTTTCGCCCGCCCAATTTGTCCAGCTTGAAGGCGCGAAGGCCTTTGAGGAACTGTCAGCCTGGATTGATAAAGCAGAAAAGGGGGAAGTCAAACGCGACGAACTCCCCCGCATAGCCGCGACCATGGAAAAGGCGGCGCGATCCCTTCGCGAAGCAGGTGGCGATCAGAACCAGATCATGGCCAGTCGGTTGTCCGAAATGGCGAAACAGGTTAGCGACGCCTCGCGACTACAATCCACGCCGGCAACGGCCACTGCCAACTCTTTAAAGAAAAGCTTAAATAACAATCATAGTTTGTATAGCTCAATCATGGGTCGTTCGATGGTTTCGCATTACGCGCTGATGGGCGCTATCTCCAGAATTCATTAGTGTCGACGCCGCTTATGTCCACTCCCACGATGTCGCAGTTCGATCTGCAAGAATGGTTCGGCGGAATCGACATCTATCTGTTTGACCATCTCCTTAAAGGCCGGTTTACTCCGGAGATGCCAATTCTGGATGCAGGCTGCGGCGCAGGTCGCAATCTAATTTATTTCCTGAGGAGCGGTTACAATGTCTGCGGTATCGATCAGTCAGCGGACTCCATTTCCCGAGTCCAATCCCTCGCTTCAACACTCGCACCTCATCTGCCGGCGACTAACTTTCGAACGGAACCTGTCGAAAAAACGTCGTTCGCCGATGACAGTTTTGATGTTGTGATTAGTAGCGCCGTGTTGCACTTCGCTGAGGATGAGCGTCATTGGCACAATATGGTGCATGAGATGTGGCGGTTGTTAAAGCGGGATGGAATATTTTTCGCTCGTTTGGCATCCACTATCGGCATGGAAGACCAGGTCGAACTGATTAACGGTCGTCGTTACCATCTTCCGGATGGAAGTGATCGCTTTCTTGTCGACGAGAAGATGTTGAACAGGACTACTGAAAGGCTTGGAGCGGAATGGCTCGAGCCTTTCAAAACTGTCGTAGTTTCAAATAAGCGGTCCATGTCAAATTGGTGCCTGCGAAAACGGTAAAGCAACACTGAATGGACCCACGGAGCTTTTGTTATGAAACTGTTCCGGATAATTCTGCAAGTGGATGATCTCGATCGAGCTGCGGAGTTCTATACGAAGTTGCTCGGCGACAAAGGTAGGAGGATTCCACGTGCCTCACGACATTACTTCGACTGCGGTCAGGTAATCCTGGCTCTCGTCGATCCTACGCCGGGCGGCGAAACGGTGAAACCGTTGCCCGACTATATCTATTTGGCAGTGAGCGATCTGGAAGAAGTACATGCCCGGGCGCGCGAATTGCGGTGTCTTTCAACGCAAGACGTCCACGGCGCCAACGCCAGCGACATCGTTGTCCGACCGTGGGGCGAACGTTCATTCTATGTTGCAGATCCGTGGGGCAACGGGCTTTGCTTCGTCGATGATAAGACTCTATTCACAGGACTCTGACGTTCGCACTCCGGAACCTACTCCTTGCCGGGGGTGCGACGCGCCGGCGTGTTCGCCCCGGAGTTCGTTGATGCGGGAATATTGTGGCTTGCGCTTGTGATCGAAATAGCAGACTTCCTTGATCGCGTGCAGCGCCGCGAAGCCTCGTGAAAAAGCTTAAATTTATCTCTTTGGGTACTATCGTGTTCAGCCTTTTTATTGTTGGAGAGGCTGCGCAGGCTATTCCCTGTGACCGGGTTAGGTCAAATCCGGATAAGTGGACAATCACAAAGGTAGATCTGTTTGTGCGAACCGCTCGTGCCGCATTCGAAGGCGACAGTGCGCTTCCAGCGTACCATCGGGTCCTCGACGAAATTTCCGATGCGATAAGTAAGTGCAGGCTTTCAGAGGACATTGCATTTATGAACCGCTTCCGTATATTTGTCGAATACATTCAAACAGCTTCACTCGAGCGAAAGCCGGATCATAAGCTCGGCTTGCGCGTCACGGACGAACAATACTTCGATGAGACAGGGAAATACGTTCAGATTCCCGAGTTCCTCCTGGACCAGTCATTTCTCCGCTTCGTCAGCGCCTTTGAAACACTCGAGCGAGCAAAGTCTTATCTCAGGCACCTTAATTCACAAAGAAACACTTCTGAACAATTCATCTTCTTCAGTTACAGGTCACGGCATCTCGGTACGCCGGACAATGGCGCGAGTTACCGCAGACTCCTAATCGTCGTTCCTGGGAACGTCGAAAAGGGAGTGCCGGACAAATGGGTGCAGTTCGGAGTGACGGATCCGGGTGCACAACGACGGGTCAGGAATGTTTCAGTGGTCGCTGCCATACCGAGGAGCGATGGAACATCCAACATCTACTTTAAGGATTACTATCGGACCTATGGTCGTGGCGTTATCACTATCAAGGGACGCTGGGAACTTGGTGAGGGAGACGATAACTGCCTGCAATGCCATAAGAGTGGCGTCCTTCCTATCTTTCCAGCGCGCGGGAGCGTAAGTCTGGAGGAACAAGACGCGCTCATGGCCGTTAACAATCTGTTCCGAAGTTATGGCCCGGCCCGATTTGGAGAATACCTGGATGAAACCAAATTCGGTCCGGGACTCAGCGCCGTATCGTTGGGGAATCGAATACGACGGTTTGGGTCCAGTTTCGAAAAGGGAGTTATAGCGAGGGCCATGTCGTGCGCCAGTTGCCATTCACAGCAACGGCTCGGCGCTCTCAACTGGCCCATGGATAGCGTTCTGATTAAGTCGTTCGTAAATTCCGGCCACATGCCGCCCGGGTATCGCCTTAAGATATCCGAGCGCAGAGAATTGTATGACAAACTGATCCAGGAATACTTTGGAACTGAAAGCGGCAGTCCGGGCATACTGAAATCGTGGCTTTTGGGCTTGCCCCAAATAACAATGAACGCTCCCACGGTTAACAGACTCAAGATCCCCCATGACTAAGAGTCGCATGGAAACCTTCAGCGATGGTGTGATTGCCATCATCATCACCATTATGGTGCTGGAGTTGAAAGTTCCGCATGAAACTAGTCCCGCTGCTTTGTTGCCGCTTCTCCCCGTGATTTTGAGCTACATACTTAGTTTCATATTCCTGGGCATCTATTGGAGTAACCATCATCACCTCATTCACGCGGTTAGCCACGTCAGCGGCGGTGTTTTGTGGGCAAATCTACATCTTCTTTTCTGGTTGTCATTGGTCCCTTTTGTTACGGCCTGGATGGGGGAGAACCAGTTCGCGCCGTGGTGCGTAGCGGTCTATGGAATCGTAATGTTGTTTGCGTCTGTCGCTTACTTTATTCTTACACGCGCTTTGATTTCGCTCCATGGCCGGAGTTCGATTCTTGCTCACGCCGTGGGCCGAGACTATAAAGGCCAGGTATCAACGGGGATTTATGTGGTGGCAATTCCCCTTGCGCTGGTCAAGGCCTGGATCGCGTGCATGCTGTACGTATTGGTCGCAATCATTTGGCTAATTCCTGACCGTCGCATCGAAAGGAACCTGGTGGAGTAGTTCGCAATAGGCAATAGTGACGCAATCAATTTCGCAGACCTGGCTTCCGTTTCGGATCAAGCAGATGTAAGGTCTGACAAACTAAAAAGTTTTAGCTGAGCAGAATAAGGATTACCGTGCATGACTGCTTCCAGGTAATCCTGCCCGTTGACGCCAAAACCTCTCAAGCAAAACGATCACCAATAACCTCTTTACAGAAAGGAACCCTGGTGTGAACCTAAGCAAACGACTCTTCATACTGTCCCTCAGTCTCATTTTGACCATCCTTGCGAGCGGTAAAGATTCCACGTCCGCAGTTGTACTTCCAAACCCCGTCCTCTTTTTTACGGGTAGGGAGATCTACACCGTGAACGGCAAAGACTGGATTCGCTATAGATTTAGCGTGGACAATCTGGCTCAATATCCGGACGAGCTTTTTGCCCCAGCACCAGACTTGCCACCGTGCGGAACCAATACCAACAGCTCACGGACGTGGGTAGATTTTTATGACTACAGCCGCAAGAGGTTGTATGGGTTTTGCGCGCTCACAAAGGCACAGGATCTGTCGAAGTTGTGGTTCGCGGTCGAAGCAGATGCCGTTCCGCCGAGCTGGGTCTATATTGAATTAACTGATCGCAAGACAAACACTAAGTACAAATCAAATTTGGCAGACACGGTCGAATAAGCCGTCAAACTACAAGGGCAGCGTACATGGGTTGGATTGACCTAATTCAGTGGCCGGCGATGATAGTCACAGTTATCGCCGCCTGGTTGGTGGCATCACAAAAAAAGTTCAAACGGAACTGGGGCTTCTGGTTATTTTTGTTAAGCAACGTGCTGTGGATTGTCTGGGGTCTCCACGACCGCGCCTTCGCGCTTATCTTTCTGCAACTGTGTCTGGCTTTTCTTAATATAAGAGGTGCCGTCAAGAATCAATCCGCAGTCTGAATTTTTGAATAAACCGGGGTTGAACCTTTTACGATTCGAACCCCATGTGCTTAGCGAATCTCAAGGTCAACCACGACAGGCAGATGGTCCGACGCCAGCGTGTTTACTATCCACGCCTTCTTAGCTTTAATCCGGTCCGAACGTCTTGTGAAGATATAGTCGATTCGTTTGATGGGTTTATCAGCGGGATAGGTTAGTTCTTCGAGTCTCGCCCCACTACGAATCCAGCTATCGTCGAAGGTCGAGAGCATGAGTTTATAGGCAGGGCCGGCTGGCTCGTCGTTGAAGTCGCCTACCAGGACCAAAG
>JBHENH010000033.1:669-14934 GCA_046262135.1 Pyrinomonadaceae bacterium | reverse complement strand
GCTCAGTCTCATAGACTCGTCCGTCTTCATATTGATAGTCGAGGTGCGTGGTAACAAAATTGATCGTTTTGCCGCCCACTTCAATTTGAACGCGAATCATTCCGCGCCGTTCGGCTTCCCGCTTGTTTTCATACTTGCGGTGATCCACCGCCCCAATAGGAAAGCGCGACATAATTGCTACCCCATATTGCCCGCCCTGATAGTCAAGATTATGAGCGAATGCGTAGTGCATTCCAGTCATCCTGGATAGTTCAGAGATTTCATCCCGACCTTCGGTGCGCTTGACGCCGCGATCCACCTCCTGCAAGCCTACGACATCAGGATGTTGTGTATTGATAACTTCGGCGATGCGTTGAAGATCCAGCTTTTTATCCATTCCAACCCCAACATGGATGTTGTAAGTCATCACGCGAAGGTCCTTCTTTACAATAGCGGCGGTACCGTAGGGCCCGCCCGGATGCGTTCCAACGAGAACAAACGTCAAAAGACACAGGCTATAAATGATCTTGGCGAATTGTCGATTAATCATTGGTCACTGACATCGTGCGACGAGCACTCGGCTGAAACTCAGGGAAAATAAGCCAGTTTGCCGTTAGGGCACGCGCAATCCTCTGCAAACGGTCACTAGGTCTAAAAAACTTTCATTGTTCTTGCTGCGCGGCCCTTGCAGCTAGCCCATTTGGAACCGCGCAACTTACGTCGCGAGCGATACTCTGCACGCCGATTGGCCGTCCCTCTTTATATATCAAATGCATCGTGATGATCATTGGAATTCTTTTTGCACTTCTGTTTAGCATGACAGCTTCATAGTTGCACTGCTTACGATCGGCCAACATTTGGGCCACGTTACGCCATACTAAGTCGATACATTCGGGCGCAATTATCTGTTCGACATTCATGTTAAATAACTCGTCGCGGGTATAACCGAATAGCTCTTCCGCGGCCTTGCTGATGAATGTTGAATTACCATGCAGGTCATGTGCGTAGATGATTTCGCTGGAATTATCTACGAGACCTGAATACCTCCTTGCGCATTCGGATTGGTATTCTTTGTAGCGGGCGCGTTCAATCACAATGCAGATCGACTCCTCCAATGCCCTGGCAGTTAGAGACTCCCTGATCAGACAATCGGCAGCGCCATGTCGCACGGCGTTCAGTATTTCATAAGCCGACTCTGACGTGAGCATTATGATTGGGGTGGTAAAACCAACTCGGCGCGACTCTTCGAGGACACCCAGCCCTGCGCTGGCGGAATCGATGATGCAAACGTGATAGTGGTCCGGTCGAAAGCTAAGGCCGGCAAGACCTGTGGCGACGTATTCCAACTTAAACTGGGAGATATCAGTTTTCAGAAGAAGTTGGCGAATCTCAGATGGGCTGCCACCAGGATCGTGTACGAGTAAAATCTTTACCGAATTCTGAGTCATATTCACCTCCGCAGTCGTAAGTAAGCACCATGGATACGTGGCACGCCACAAAATCCCATCAATTAGCTTTTCACCATCCCGGGCAGTTGCGTGAAGAAAAAACCCCCTGCAACAGAAGTGTCCTGCTCTGGTTATGTGCATTGCCCACCAGAAGAATTGTTCGGTTCTGCGAACTTATGATCGGCGCGGGCGAGGATCTGTTTGAATTGTTCACCTGGGAGGGGCTTTCCGAAAAGGTAGCCTTGCATGTACTCGCATCCAAGCCGTTGCAGGAAGGTCCATTGCCTATCGGTTTCCACGCCCTCTGCTACGACGCGCAGTCGTAGCTTGTGAGCGAGGGTTATGATTGACGAGACCAACGCCGCTCCATCGACATTTGACGAGTCGCGCACAAAGGACCTGTCGATTTTTAATATGTCGAGCGGCAGACGCCGCAAATATTCCAGCGAGGAAAAGCCTGTTCCAAAATCGTCAATTGCCAGCTTGACTCCTATCTCTTTTAGTCTGACCAGTGTCTTCACCACATGTTGGGAATTAGCCATGAGTGAACTCTCAGTTAGTTCGAGTTCCAGACAGCCAGGACTCAATCGAGTTTCCTCCAGGATCTGGACTATGGTGTCGGCGGGAGCTTGTTCTTGAAGTTGACGAGCCGAGACATTTATTGCGAGCTTCAACTTGGGGAAGCCAGTCGCCTGCCATTTTTTTAACTGGAGGCAGGCCGCCCTCAAGACCCACTCGCCAATCGGCACGATCAGGCCACTCTTTTCAGCCAGCGGTATGAAGTCTGATGGCGGAATCGCGCCGAGTTGCGGATGGTCCCAACGAATCAGAGCTTCAGCCCCTACGATCACGCGGCTGGATGTGTGAACTTGAGGTTGATAATGGAGAGTAAACTCTTTTCGGGGTAACCCTCGACAGAGACTGTTCTCCAGAGTAAACCGTTTGAGCGACCTGGCATTCATCTCGGCGGCGTAAAACTGGTAACCATTGCCGCCACCCTCCTTCACTTGAAGCAACGCCGCCGCTGCGCATTTAAGGAGCGTCTCAACACTGCAGCCGTTGGAGGGATAAAGTGCAATTCCAATGCTCGAGGTCAGGAAGAACTCCTGCTTGTAGGAAAACAATCTGCGTTCGATCCCCTTCTTCAGAATCTGTACGATCTGTGATACGTGTGCCTTATCAGCTGGGTGGTCTAGTATTAAGACAAACTCATCGTTTCCCCAATAGCCGAGAGCGTCGGTGTGCGTTACGATATTTTTTAGTCGCTTCGCTACGCACCGAACCAATCGGTCGCTCATAGCCGGACCAAGAGTTTCATTTATCCTCTCGTAAGGATCGAGTGAGAGGAACAAGACCGCGAAGGTATGATTGTAATGTTGCGCATGACTCAAAGCTTTTTCCAACTGCCGCCTAAAAAAGGAGCGATTAGGCAGTGTCGTCAGCGCGTCGTAGTGCGACAAATATCTAAGCCTGTCGGTGGCTCTTTTTCGTTTAGCGGCGGATTGCTCCTCTGCGTCGGGCTCTTTTAGAAGTCCTGAGGTAAGCGGCTGGTCTGCGCGCGCCATATCTGAAACCCCCCTCATGTTTCGAATAGCTCATTTATCGGCGGAATTCCGCCCGCACAAGTGAACTATGAAAAATTCGACGAGTTATGGTGCCGCCGATCCGTCAAGCTACCGCTTGTGAGCTGAGGAACAGTTGGCGGCGCAAGTGACTGTCGATTGATCTATCCAGATCGCAAACAACAATCACATTAATGAGGAGAGAAGGAGAGAATCAGAGAGCGCAAACTCGGCCGAGGCCTTGGAATACACGATGCATAACGATGTACTCAGCGCGAAACTGGTTGCTTGGCCGCGAAGAAAGATATGGCCATCAACACCACTGAAAGAGAATGATGTGGCAGCTGACGAGTTCCCCGGCCGTCAAATAGGCCGGCATTGTGCGCACTATTCGTCCCGTTTGCGTGATAAGAGACTTGTCTTAGTGTTGTTAAATTATTGTGAGGTTGTTCCCTGGTTGAACCGGCAACATCGTGTCACGGGCGGTCGACCAGGCTAAACGCAATTATCAGGCACTATCAGTTCTTCTTTGTGAAACTGAACGGCTAATCTAACATGGCGCCAATGAGTCGACTCAAACCTTCAGGGCGCAGACAGTTCCCGCTGCAGACCGGCACTTGAGCTCTCCTTTACTTCAGAATGTTCTCATGGTGACTGCTGCTTTCGCTGCAGGGCTTATAAACTCGATTGCCGGCGGCGGCACATTGATCACCTTTCCAGTTCTAATTTGGCTGGGTCTGGATCCAAAGGTAGCAAACGCGACTAGCACAGTTGCTTTGTGGCCGGGACTTTTTGGAGGATTGTTTGGCTATCGACGGGAGCTGGCAGATAGTTCTGCAATCCTTCTGCGACTCGGCATAACGAGTGTGATCGGAGGCGCTCTGGGAGCGTGGCTGCTAATCTGGACTCCATCACTCACTTTCGCACGCCTCGTTCCCTTTCTCATTTTGTTTGCGACGATCCTGTTTATGGCCCAAGGCCCTATCGTGCACAGGCTGCGGTTGCAACCCATCGTGGAGCAACCGCGCACCTTATGGTGGATAGGCGCCATAGTGTTTCAGTTTTTTTCGGCGATGTACGGAGGGTACTTTGGCGCAGGCAACGGCATACTGATGCTGGCCGCGATGGGAATTCTCGGGCTACACGATCTAAATCGCGCAAATGGCATCAAGAATTTCCTGGGAATCTGTATTAACGCTGTGGCCGTTCTCAGCTTTGCATTTTCAAATCTTGTTGATTGGCCTGCTGCATTAATCATGGCCGGGGCGGCTTTAATTGGAGGATATTGCGGCGCAAAGATGGCTGTGCGAATAGGGCAAGCGAGTATCCGGCGCGCAATCATTGTGATTGGGTTTGTAATCACGTTTGCAATGCTCTGGCGGGTATGGCATTGAGAGATTAAGGAGTATCACCTCGATGGCGAAAATCGATGTCCGGCACATTGCCTGTAGGCGCAAAACCTAAGTTGACAAATGGTGACGCATACGCAGATTTCTTCCAAGCTTCCTAGAGACTTCTATACTCGCTCGAACGTTTTAACCGTCGCCAGGGAACTTCTGGGAAAGCTCTTAGTGGTCCCTGCCAATGGTAAACGAGTGTCCGGACTGATTGTAGAAGCTGAGGCCTATCGCGGCCCGCTGGATCGTGCCTCACATGCCTACGGCGGCCGCAGAACAAATCGCACTGAAACGATGTATGCGAGAGGCGGTACGGCATACGTTTATTTTGTCTATGGAATGTATTACCAGTTCAATGTGGTAACAAATGTAGAAAACATCCCCCACGCGGTGTTAGTTCGCGGCGTTGAACCTGTCGAAGGGATCCACTTAATGCGCAGACGGCGTCACGGCCAACCCGATCACAACCTAACTAACGGGCCCGGTAAGTTGAGTATTGCACTCGGGATTGATCGAACGCTGGATCGAGCAGATCTATTGGGCGGCAAGGTATGGCTCGAAGACGGAAGGCCGGTTCCGCGTACGAAGATCCTATCGGGACCACGAATTGGGATTGATTATGCCGAAGAATGGGTAGAGAAACCCTGGCGGTTCTGGATCAAGGACAATCCCTACGTAAGCAGAAAGTGACCGCGTTTTTCCTATCGAATATCCTTCGCGCGTATATGTTGGCCACCTACCAAGTGGCGTTCTGACAACTCAGTGATGATCCGGGTAAACGCCGGCAGAAACGCGAGTGATGTAGGGAGTTTCTCATTGACCGATAAGAAACTACTGCGTTAGCATAAACCCAGGAAACGGTAAGTAAATGACGTGGCGCAACATCCACCGTTTTAATGGTCCCGGGCCGCGCCTTAACGCAGTTAACAGCGCTTCGAGTTGGCATATCCCCATCCTTGTACACACATAAAGTCAGAACCAAACGGCACGCTCCTCACCTGGTCCAATCCAGCTAATTGCAAACTGAGCGAGGAAGATCACTTCATGAGTTCGCTATTGATTGTCGAAGACGATGTCACTATTCGAGAGATGCTTTTCGAATTGCTCTCGGAGGAGCACACGTGTTTTCAGACGAACACGGCTGAAGATGCCCTGAAAGTCCTCGAGTCCAACCCGATCGACGTCGTGCTTACAGATATTTCAATGCCCGGAATGAGTGGATTAGAACTTCTGGGACACACGCGGCAACGCTGGCCCCGTACTGAGGTAATCATGATCTCGGGCATACGCGACCGCGAATATGCAGGCGGGTTGGTTCGGATGGGAGCTTTCGATTACCTGGTTAAGCCGTTTGATGTCGACGATATCAGACGCAGTGTGAGTCGTGCCGCTGAAAAAGCGCAACAGCTACCTGACGGAAAATCGTCAAGGACAGATTCGGCAGCCGCGGAAGTGGAACCCAATGAGAAACCTGTCGAAGTGTTTTCTGCGATCCAGCTTGATAAAGCCTTTCCGCTTCACGAACTTTTGGAAATGGGCCAACGTAACCGGATGACCGGGTACTTAAAATTGAATTGGGACGACACTACTAAAGAAACTGCCCGAAGCATGACGATGTTTAAAAGTGCGGGGGCGGATTTTGAGGAAGCGCTCGACTCACAGTTCGCATGTATTTACCTGCGTGACGGTTTGATGTTTGATGCGGTGGTGGGTGGTTCAGACGAAAGCATCTATGTAAAGGACGCCGAAGAGGCATTGGCGATGATCGTGCGTCTCGCCACCTGGGTGAGCGTCGGTGTGTGCGCTTCCGGTTACACCGTGTCGAATATAAACCGCCCGGAAAGACTTTCAGTTTCCAGCAACAGCGGAAAATTCCTGAGTATTGTGGCCAGCGACGAAGAAGGGCACGACCGGCCAGAAGACGAGCAGTTGCAGGATGCAGCTCCTCAGGAGCCGGAGAACCGCGGCGAGATTGTTTCGCAGAACGATCTGTTTGCCAGTAATGATGCTTCCGAACAGGTTACCCCGTCTGATTCAGATTCGAAGGATTCCAATGACAACTATCCTCGACCGCATTCGCTTACCACGCCGTAGAATTTAATCCCCACCGTAGCGTATTTCCATATGGCGAATGCGGCGGCTCGCCAGCATTAACACCAAAAGAGTTACAACGATCAAACTGGGAACGGCGATCCAGGCCGGGGTAGGCTCTGCGATCACAGCAAACGGGCCTTCTGAGACAGGCACCGGCACGAGCGACTGCAGGTAGTGGATAACGCTGATCTTTTTCAGAAAAGGCGGTAGGAGGAAATTGATCCATTCCCAGCCATACAGCACGATTGCGGGAATGATTGGATTGCGAAAAAACAGACCCACCACTAGAAAGAACGCGCCGTAGCCGATACAGGCGAGAATGGTGATCCCGGCGTAGGTAAGCAATTGGCCTAGACCGGCGCCATCCAAAAAGAAGCGAACGCTATCGGAGTAGAAATGCGGAACGTACAACAACAACATCGAGATTATGGTGGCACCTGTGAAAAGGATGATCGATGTCACCAGGCCCGACAAGTATTTTCCAACCACCAGCACCTCGCGACGAACGGGGCTGAGAAAATAGAAATGTAAGCTCCGGTCGATGATATCTCCGCGAAAGAGATTCATGAATATCCACGCGCAACCGAAAAAGACCACCGTGCGCAGAATCAGTCCTCCGTAATAAATCGCGAAAATCATGCTGTATTGACTAAAGTCCTGCCATTCGCGACCGGGCGGCGTAAACGGAGCAAGCAAAGCTAGAGGAACCACAGGTATCAGCGCGAGCAGGTAGAGAAGAATGGAACGTCTGCCGAGGAAATTCTTTTCAATCTCCAGCCGGAAGATAGCGCGAATCTGGCGCAGCCAGAGCGACCACGGCAAAGGCTGTTTTGCCGCTTTATTTGCCGGACGAATTTCTGTAGTTGAAGTACTCATAATAAGCCTTAGAAGGTTACGAATTGGCTCCTTCTGAACCGATCAAGTACTGATAAACAGCGCTTAGATCATCATCAACAGGTGCGACTGACTCAATCTTGATTTCACCTTCCGCGACTACCCGGTTCAGGAGCAAATAAAACCTGTCCGCATCGCGAGTCTTCACAAATAGTCCTGCTCGATCGTCATGAAGCCGGGCTTCGACGACATGGTCTTGATCGAAGACACGGGCCGCAAGTTTAGAAGGACGATCGCAACGGATTAGAATTTGCATCGGGTGCTCTTCCATTTCATCGCGAACACCATGTACGTTTCCTTCGGCGACTACATAGCCGTTGTTAAGCAGGATTACCCGGTCGGACATCACGTCAACTTCATGCAGAATGTGACTGGAAATAATCAAGTGAAGACCATCACTGGCGAGTTTGCGAAACAGCGCGATCGTTTCTGCGCGTACCATCGGATCCAGTCCATTCAATGGTTCGTCAAGGATCAAGATGGCAGGTTGATGTGCGATGGCCTGGGCCAGCCGAATACGTTGCCGCATCCCTTTACTGTACGCGCCGATTTTTCGGTCAGCGGCCTCAACCAGGCTAACTCTTTCGAGCGCGGTAAGAGTGAATTCCTCGGCCTTCTTCCTTTCAAATCCATGCACCAGCAGGAATGATCTGATGAATTCCCGTCCAGTCAGCCCACGGGGGAAAGAATCGAACTGCGTGCAGTAACCGAGCTTACGAAAAAGTTGTTCGGGCCGGTCCGTCGCAATGCCCAGCACGGTAATGCTGCCGCGACTTGGTTGAAGCAAGCCCGTCATCAGGTTCATTAACGTCGACTTCCCTGCCCCATTTGGACCGACGAGGCTGGTGATGCCGGGGGCAATCTGAAGATTCACACGGTTGACCCCAAGAATCTCTCCGTAAAACTTGGAGACATCGTTGAAGATGATCATGTGTGTTGATGACTCTTCCATTTAGAAGTCCGTTGTTTGGTTAGCAGAGTTTTCCTACCTAACCACTTCGTATGCCTTAACCTTTCTCGAAAGCAGTGCAAGACAAATAAAGCACACTACAAACAAGGCAAACCACGACGCCCAGAGCGGCGGCTCGTTGACGATAATTTCTTGTTCTACAAGGCCGTCCCATTGCGTAAAGTGTCCCGAGGCCTGAACGAAGGTTCCGAAAAGGCCCGCAGTCACATTCTTCATCAGTGCGCTAAGGCTGATTATGTTTCCCCAACGCGTGAAAAACAGGTTGTTGACCACCTCGCCGAAGACGGACGGAATGAAAAAGAGTCCCAGCAACGCAGCGCTGGCGATGACGCGCCACTTCACGAAAGCCGACACAGCTTGTGACAGCAGCGCCAGCAGAAGTATCCAAACGATACTGGCCATTAAAATGGCACCAGCCAACCAAAGATTATCGACAAACCAACGCGCGCCCTGCAGATACGCCTGAAAACAAAACAAAAGCAACTGTGGGACCCAGGTGATCGCGGAAAGCAGAATTAAAAGCACCGACATTTTTCCCAGCACATACTCTGTCCGCGAGAATGGCCGGCACAAGTACAGCGGAAGCGCATTATTTCGAAGATCGCGAGCGACCAGCGGTGGTCCAACGAGCAGTGTCACGAAAAAAGCAAATCCCCCCTGCAGATTTACAAACGTTTGGAAGAAGAACGCGTCGATAGGTATCAACTCTCTGACGTTCACTTTCAAAATAGCCAGTGCGTTTACGTTGTGATGCAGGTAAATAAGAATGGCTTCTATCAGCAGCGGAATAAAGCAAAGAACGAAAAACGCCGTAAACAGTTTCGACTTAAAAACGTCTCGAAACGCATGCCGCGGGATTATCAGAAACCGACTCCATTCGGGAGTTAGCTTCCCGAGATACGGCTTATACGTGTGCTCATAAACTGCCATGCCCGTTTTCCATCGCTTTCAGGAATATGTCTTCAAGCGAGTCGCGTTTGTACGAGAGTCGCCTGATTTGCACGTCGTATTCTGACGCAATTCGATAAATATCACGGACTTCAATCCCACCCTGCAATACTACTTTGACTCGATGATCTCCGGTTACGGCATATTCGCATCCCAGGGCGCCAATTGCCTCCGCAAATTTGTCCTGCTCACCACGAGTTTCCAGCAAGAGGAATTTCCGGTTGGACTTCCGTTCTTCCTCGAGGTTGCAGTAGACCGCCAATTGGCCGTCTTTCAATATGAGAATTTCTTCGCAGCACTCTTCAACGTCGCGCAACAGGTGTGATGACAACACAATGTTTGCTTTGCCACTGTCGCGAATTTCGCGTACGAGTCGGATCATTCGCTGCCGTGCAGGCGGATCGAGCCCGTTGGTGGGCTCATCCAGGAATATGAGACGAGGGCCGTGTACTATTGCCTGTGCTAGTTTCGCAAGCTGTTTCATGCCGAGCGAATAGGTATCAAGACTGCGATATCGCGCCTCGCCTAAACCAACGTAGAAAAGAGCTTCATGCGCGCGCTCGAGCGCGGCCTCGCCTGGCAAACCGGAGAGTTCCGCCATCAACCGTACGAAATGGACCGCACTCATCTTCGCAATGAATGAATCGCGTTCGGGCATATAGCCGACCAGCGATCTTATTTGCTTTGCATCGGTGATAATGTCGCGGCCGAAGATATGCGCGGTACCTGACGTGGGAAAATGAAATCCGAGGAGTGTATGAATCAGAGTGGTTTTGCCGGCACCGTTTGGACCAAGCAATCCAATCGCGCGACCGCGCAGCTCGCCTTGCAGATTCTGAAGGATTGGACGTGCGCCAAACTTTACGCTCAGGTCGTTGAGGTCTATGACCGGCGCGAAATTAGCAGGATCTTGAAGGCTCGCGTGTTTCTGGTCCGTTGCAGCTACTGCCATCTTGCAGACTTTATATCCGTGTTCTGATAATTCCAAACAAAAGCGAGGCCGAATGCCGCGCCCATCAGTACAAATGCACCAATGAAAGCAAACGCTTCTGCGATCCCTAAAGTTCTACCGATTGCCAAAATTCCGATCAGAAAAACCGGAAGATTGATAATTAGGCCAGACACAAAGGGGAAAAGCGCTGCGGGCCGGCAACCGCCAAGCCTTCTACGTAACCAGCACAAGGATGGGGCATAAGCCAGCGAGAAAAGAAGTGCCGCCATGATTAACGAGGTGATAGTTGCACCCCGAACGTCCGCAGCACTTACGCTTTCGCCCTCAACAAGAAAAAAGGTGAGCAACAGAACTGCAAGGCCGAGCAGCCAGGAGCCAAGAGAGATGGTAATGAGCTTCATAGAATCTCAGATTGAGGCGGCCAATACGCGGACCTTATGTCAGACAAGCGCAGGCACGTTGTACGCCGTGAGATGCTCGCGCGTGAGGTCAGCAGGTCGGATCTGGCGGTCCACGACGGTAACTAATTTACTCCGCCGTTGGAAGCCGAGGTATTTCCGCTGGCTTCCGTGGCCGGGCTATTCGCGCGCAAGTACTTTTCAGTTTCACCATAATCCAACGAATTCACTGCGACACCATCGTCGGTAATCAATACAGAATCGCCGGGCTGGAGCTTGCCGCGATCAACCCCATTTACCGTGACGGTATCGGCCTTGATCGAAACCTTCAAACCAGTTCCGTCAGTGCTGATTCCCGAATATTCAAACGCAGGTTCAGTTGCACTCTCCACTATGTGAAATTTTTCGAACCCGCGGTGTAACACGGTGACCTCATGCGAGCCAATCCTGAAGTTCTGTCGATGGGTGCAAGCCACCGAAAGAGCAAGAACTCCGAAAAGCATGATGCCTGTTACCAGGGATACCAGAGACGTTTTTGGAAGACTTAACATGATCATTTCCTTTCTACCACGAGAGGTTGAATGGTCGCCTCCACGTCCTTTGCGGTTCGCACTTGATTGCGCGGAGAACAACCGCAAAGGACGTAAAGAATTCGCAAAGGGCACGCAAAGAATCGGCGCACCAGCGACAGGCGGAACTCCCGTCCTACTTTTTCATCCCCTGCTGCAGAATGGGCTGGATCTCCAGCGCGTTTGGAACTCCCAGGAGAGTTGCCGGACTCAATCCAAACGGCCCACCTTCTGTGTTCGCTGCAAAGGTAATGTTCTCGCCCTGCGCGTAGGCGTAAGCGAGTGTAGGCGGCATATCGGCGGCCATCGACTTAATTGCCTGTTGCTGCTCCTGCGGCAGATTGCCGGCGGAGTTGGCTATGCGTTCGGCAAAAGGCTGAACGAGTGGTGCCAGGTTGTGATAGAAGACGGCTGAAAAGTTTGCATTTCCGTCAGGTGGTAGACCCGCAGTAAAACGGGAGGAACGCAAAACCGTGTATCCTGCTTCTTGCGAGCGTACTGACCGTTCGACCATCGCACGACTGGGGCCCATCACCACGTAACCGTTTACATAGGTGTAGTTGACCTCAAGGCCGAATTCGGCCGACTTGAGCGTGTAATAGGCGCGGCCTCCAATATCGGAACGATCCCAAACCAATCCGGTCTTGCCAAATTTGGCAGCCTCTTTGTTAATTTCACTAACTACGCGTTCCAGAGTTTGCTGGAGATGAACGGCGTCATTTACCTCAAACACCATCTTCCACGAAGGCGTCGGCAGTATTGGGCCGTCAATCGCAAATGCAAACTCTCCACCCAGTGGTGCGGCGATGTCATTGCGAATGTCCAAACCACGATCGGCCTGCTGTTTCTCCAGGTTCTTTCGCAAGTCAGGCGAGACAGTTTCGATCACTCCCAGTAAATCGTCTACGAGCTTCACCGGATCCCTAACCACGAACCCGGCCACCACATTTGCGTCCGGGGAGATGTATTCAAGCGAACCCATGGGACCAGGCGCCGCAAGCCAGGATGGTATTCCCCGCTGTGCGTCGTTGAACGAAAGCGTAGCCTGAGTATGAGTCTTTCCTTCGTCATTCTTTTGATCAAGCACGAAATACTTGACGTTCAGAATTCCCAGTTGTTTGAGCGCGCTTTCACGCTGTTCTGCATTTGCACCCTTCGTTCGTTCGGGCGTTGTCGCTTCAATGAGACGCTCAAGGTTCGCTGCCACCACGAGACCGGCGCCCTTCTGATACAACTCGGCGAGGCGATTATAGAAAGGAGTCGTCGTGAACGCGTTGGTTCCGCCTTTCTGCACGAGTGTGGCCAGATTCTGAAGCTGCTGCAGTTTGGGACTGGCCGCAAAGAGATCGCCACTGATCCACACATACAGCTCTTCACGATTCTGTTTACCCGCCTCGGTGTTGGCGGCCGTTACATTCAATGGGTCGGCGATAAAACGAACCTGCGGTCGACCTTCCGGTGTGCGCACATACTTGGCCATTTGTTGTTCAAGAAACTGCTGAAAGCCAGCGGAGTTCTTAAGCTCAGCAACTACCAACGGGGCCACGGGCCTACCATGGTCGTCTATAGAAACAGAGACGGCAATCTCGTTTCCAAGATATTCGCCAAATTCGCGAATCGTCCCGATCACCTGGTCCGCGTTGGGACCTTTAGTTCGTGACGCTTCCCTCTCCCACCACTCGCGCAGTCCGGCGTTCTGATTTATACGCTCCTGCATAATGCGATGCGACTCAACGATGGTTGATGTGAGATTTGGGAGTGCGGCATAGAGAACCGTGTTCTCCGGCATCAGGTCCAGCAGATGAGTTGAGTTACGAACGCCCGGCTGTTCTACCTTGGCGAGGTCTTTATTGACGGCCGTAAAGGCCGCAAGGGTTTCAGCATATCGCGCGGCCTTCCGACTCCACGACACTTCATCCTTCACCGGAATGATCCCGATCGAAGAATTTGTGGTGGCTTGTTCTCCGCCACGTAAGACACGTTCACGGCCGGCGTGGTCCATGTGAACTTCGCCTTCAATCACCGACACGCGTGAGCCCTTAGTGCCGCTGTTGACTGAAAACACGGTGCCGGTAACAGACACGCGCGAGTCGTTTGTATCTACAAAAAGATGTTGGCTTCGCTGTTTAGCAGCTTCGACCACAATCGCGCCGCGGTTGAGGTGAATCGTTGTACCCTGTGAGTTTTTCGTGATGAAAAACTCCGACCGATCCTTCAATTCGATCACCGAGCCATCGCCGAGCCGAACGAAGGCGTGGGCATCCTTCGCAGTGCGAATACGCTCACCTTTTTCAAGTCTCTGGCCGGCAACAACCGGCGTACTGCGGGTATCGGCGATTTGATACACCTGACCCTCGGCGGCTTGCACGGTCGCTTCCAGCTCGCCACCCAGCGGCGCATAACGTTGAATAAAAGGAAGCGCCAGGAGGCCAACGCCTATCACAACCGCCGCAGCGATGCCCCATCTCAAGATGACAGGTTGCAAACTGTAACGCCGGGTAACGGCAGCTTTCCGGGCTGGCGCGATTGTGCGCGACCGGCCATTCTTCATTGCCTTCCGACAGGGAATGCATTCGTGTGTGTGATCAACCAGCAGCAAGGAACGGGCTTCAGACAATTGTCCATTCAAGTAAGCGGAAATCAGGGACTGAAAATCCGCGCAACTTCCAATTCTACCGGCGGCGGGACTTTCATGGTTCTGTTGTCCGGATGTTTCCAGATTGGCTTCGGAGGAGAGGCGTGCCCAAACACGCCCGGCCGCCTGATCTACCAAACCGGAATCGATGGACTCGTTCCTGATTTCGCTGGTCGCATCGTTTAGTATCGAGTCAAAACTTTTATTGCTTTTCATGATGTTTCTCCAGATAGTGCCCAATCTCTTTTCGTAATCTCGTGCGGGCCCGGTGTAATACTACTCCCACAACCATCTGCGACGTGCCGAGCATCTTTGCGATTTCCTGATTCTCAAAACCTTCGTAATAGCGCAGCACGAACATTTCGGCGGCGGTTTTCCCGAGGCCGGCAACGGCCTGACGAATCAGTTTTTGTAGTTCG
>JBHENH010000033.1:0-659 GCA_046262135.1 Pyrinomonadaceae bacterium | reverse complement strand
TCCGGGCTCTGAAATTTGCTTTTGAGCGCCTCGGAATCTACTTCGGTAAGCTCAACGGATTTCGACCGGCTGCGAGTGCGCATCAAATCAAACGACGCGTTGATCGCGGCGCGCGACAGGTAAGCTTCAGGATTGTCCGACAGATCATAGGCGTTACCGCCTTTAACCAACCGCAGAAACACTGTCTGCAAAACATCTTCTGCGTCCGCCGGACTTCCAGTGATGCGATGAGCAGTTCGAAAAACGCGATCGTGGTGAGTCCGGAAGAGGATTTCAAGCTCTCCCGGGGGTTTTGAAAGTGGTCTCAAGGTTCGAATGGCGGTTGCCTGCACTGTGCCCTCCCGAAAAATCGTTTCCAACCTTTAAAACGTTCGGCAAGAGCGCTTATTAACACTTGAGGAGAAGATTAACCGATTTACTGCAAAATTTCCCCGACTCGGAAAGGTATTCACGCTCTTTTTAAGCTTCAATCAGGAGGAGGAGGGCGGCCCGTGCATCCGCAGTTTTACGCCGATTACGCCGGTTACAAAACCAACGCAGAAGAGGCGCTTGTAAGGTTCTTCGTTCGTCCGGGGAATTCTTTGGGGGGCTTCACGGCGCAGCCGCCTGCGGCGAGTTTTTTTGAATCTGTGTAATCGGCCTAATCTGCGGATGAAGTG
>JBHENH010000032.1:10865-26454 GCA_046262135.1 Pyrinomonadaceae bacterium | reverse complement strand
ACCGTTGGCTTCGCAACCATCGGCGCTGGCCGTGGCGTGGGTGAAAGTCGACGCGCGGTTTGTAAATACGGACGGGTCCGGTTGGAAGGTTTCTGAAATACGCACCGGAACTCGTGACTGGGTCAAACTTGGACCACTAACTGATGCGCTCAACGAGCGCAAGCGCCTAAAGGCCCGGACGGAGCTCGAAACGATTGCCAAAGCTCTTGAGGAGTTTCGGCGTCATCGCGGATTTTATATCGCTTCGGATCAGCACACAGTAGTCATAGATCATCTCAGTCCGCGTTATCTTCCGCAGGTGATCCGTTTAGACCCCTGGAATCAGCCGTACAAATATGAGGGCCAACGGGACCGGTTCGTTTTAAGTTCGGGGGGTCCAGATCGCACACACGGTACGCCGGACGATGTTCGTCTGGCTAACTCCTCTCGATAGAGCAAATCGAAGATTTTAACGGCCAAAACTCTTGACGGGCTAACAGCGCCGGTGTTAGTTTCCAAAGTGGCTTTGCTGTTGAGAATCCGGCCATTACGAAGACAAGCGGTAAACAAGCCTGCCGCCGCGGTGGTGAGATTCCTGGTCCCTTCAGTGGCGCTCAACTCAGCTAAGGTACCCAAGCTTTGTTAGCTGGACGCAAACTCCTACTTGCCGACGATTCAATCACAATTCAAAAGGTTGTCGATCTCACTTTTGCCGACGAAGGCGTCGACGTAGTTTGTGTGAACAATGGGAGGGAGGCAATTGAACGACTGGAAGAGTTCATTCCAGATGTAGTTTTGGCAGATGTTTACATGCCTCAAATGAATGGCTACGAAGTGTGTGAGTACATTAAACAAAATGAGAAACTGAAAAATATCCCTGTTATGCTTCTGGTTGGCTCCTTTGAGCCCTTCGACGAAACGGAGGCGCGCAGAGTTGGCGCGGACGACATCTTGACTAAGCCATTTCAATCAATTCGACGCCTGATAGATAAGGTGGGTACGCTCGTTGGCGGTCGCCCTGCTGAAGAACAAATTCCAACGGCAGAGCTTCCTCGAAGTGAGTCTACTCCAGAACCGGCAAAGCTCAGCCCCGCAGAACTGGCCATGACCACCGCTGACACACTGCCGCTTTCCGCGGAACACAGGGGAATTGTCAAAGAAGCTGCCGCTCGCGCAAATGACAACCGAAGGCAACTCGCAACAGACGTTAAGGTAAAGGACGTAATGATGTCGAACAAACACGAGGAAGGTCAAAGGGGATTCTCTGAAAGGCACGCGGGTGCCGGCGATATGCTCCTTGATCTTGGCGATTACCAACCGGCGCGTTCAGTTCAAAGTGACGAATTCGTGCTGGATATAGATCTCAACGAAGCCCCCGAGTCCGCACAGTTTGAAGCTGGTAGCGGAGGCTCTAACCCTGTACCGTCTCAACGCCTGGAAGATCCCTTTGCGACAACCAGAGACTTGTCCCGGGGAGTTGTACCGGTGGTATCTGACGAGAATAGTCGCTCACATACTGAAAGGGCATTTCCCGAGGTCCGGGCAGAAGGCCAAGCGCAACACCTGGCGAGTGCGGGCGCTCCTCTGGAAGGCATAGGCGGCCTTTCCCCGGAGACACTGGATGCCATTGCGCGACGAGCGGTCGAGCATCTCTCCGAAAGGGTCATACAGGAAATAGCCTGGGAGGTCGTTCCGCAACTTGCCGAACTCTTGATTAAGCGTCAGCTTGAAGAGAAGAATTTGGGTAAGTAGTGGAAAGCATCGCGAGTGGAAGCAGGCGCCTAATCAAGGCGCCTGCTTTTTTCTTTTGTCGTCTTCGTCGGAACTAGCCGGAGTTGTCACGCATAAGCAAACACTTCGTAACACGCTTAGTGAAAAACGGCCAACTGTGCCTTACAATGCCCTCTTTGTTTCACGAACAATCGTCGAAGCCCGCGGATTAGTAAGTCTCAAAATGGACATTCCTAAGCAATACGACCCGAAACAAGCCGAGCAGCATCATTATGCGCGCTGGGAAGCGCAAGGCTACTTCGCGCCGGAAATCAACCGCGACGCTGGTGCTCCCGTCTTTTCGATAGTGATTCCGCCACCAAATGTCACAGGTTCCCTCCACATGGGCCATGCGTTGCAACATACCATGATGGATGTGCTTACTCGTCACAAACGCATGTGTGGATACCGGACATTGTGGTTGCCGGGCATGGACCATGCGGGCATCTCTACGCAGCTGATGGTCACTCGGGAATTAAAAAAGGAGAGTTTGTCGCGCCACGATCTGGGACGAGAGAAATTTGTAGAGCGTGTCTGGAAATGGAAAAAAGAATCGGGCGGTCAGATTACAAGACAGATGCGGCGCGAGGGCGCCTCCGTTGATTGGTCGCGGGAAAAGTTCACGATGGATGAGGACTTGTCACGAACGGTCCGGGAAGTGTTTGTCCGGCTGTACAACGAGGGCATGATCTATCGCGGCAAACGGATCGTTAATTGGTGTCCCAACGATCAGACTGTGCTTTCGGATTTGGAGGTCCAAAAGGATTCACAGAGCGGAAAGCTTTATTACCTACAGTATCCTGAAAAGAATGGAAATAGACGTGTAACGGTGGCCACCACCCGACCGGAAACTATGTTGGGCGATACAGCAGTGGCAGTGAATCCTAATGATGAGCGCTACCGCAATCTCGTGGGAACGATTCTGCTGCTGCCATTAACCGGTCGCGAAATTGCGGTTATTGCCGATGAGTTTGTTGATCCAGAATTCGGTACGGGTGCTGTGAAAGTGACGCCGGCCCATGACCCCAACGATTATGAGGTCGGGATACGCCATGACCTGGCTCAAATCGTCGTTATAGATCCTCATGCGAAGATGACAGACGCAGCGGGACCAGAATTTACAGGCCTGGATCGATACAAAGCGCGCGCGAAGATTGTTGAAAAATTTGAAGAGCTGGGATTGCTTGAAAAGGTCATCGACTACGAGTTCTCAATCTCAAAGTGTGAGCGATGTAAAACGGTGATTGAGCCGCTTATCTCAACGCAGTGGTTTCTGCGAATGAGCGAGCTGCGAGATCTCGCCCTTGAATTGATGGGTAGCGAGAAGAAGCCACAATTTATTCCTGAAGTGCCTTACGAAAAAGTCTACACAACGTGGCTCGAAAACCTTCGCGACTGGACCATCTCGCGGCAACTGTGGTGGGGCCATCAAATTCCCGCCTGGTATACGGAAGACGGTCGGTTAATCGTAGCCGTGTCGGAAGAAGAAGCGAGGACCAAAGCGGCCAGTGAGAAGTTAAGGCAGGATCGGGACGTGCTCGACACATGGTTCTCCTCGGCGCTGTGGCCCTTTTCAACACTCGGTTGGCCGGCAGATACCAACGATCTCAAGACGTTCTATCCGACCTCAGTCCTGGTAACGGCGCGCGACATAATTTTTCTTTGGGTTTCGCGCATGGTGATGATGGGACTCAAGTTTACGGGCGAGCGGCCGTTTGATGACGTATTCGTCACCGGAACCATTCTGGACGCGCACGGCCAGCGAATGTCGAAGACCAAGGGGAATGGGGTTGACCCCCTCGAGGTGTTCGACAAGTACGGTGTGGACGCTACGCGCCTCACGCTGGCCTCTGTAGGCACGACGGACACTCGCTGGAATGAGAAGCAAGTGGAGTCGTATAGAAACTTTGCCAATAAAATATGGAACGCTGCGCGATTCTGTTTGATGAATTCCGAGGGCGCTACAGTCAAACCTGAGTGCCTTGATGCGGCCGGTGGTGACTTGGCGTTGCCTGATCGCTGGATGCTCTCACGTCTCAACAAAGCCGCGCGTGACGTTCGTCAGGCCCTGGCGGTCTATCAATTCCATGAAGCCGTGCAAACGCTCTATCACTTCTTTTGGGATGACTTCTGCGATTGGTACATCGAACTATCGAAACAAGAAGTCACTGCTGAACAGTCAACGGAACAGCGGAATGAAGCACGAACCCGGCTTCTGAGCATTCTCGAGCAAGCGTTACGCTTACTCCATCCGTTCATGCCCTACATTACTGAAGATATCTGGCAAAGGCTCCCCGGCGTGCGCGAAAATCTGTTGCACCAGTCTTATCGCGGAGCGGAACCGACCATTATGCTGGCCGCATATCCGAAAGTTATACCCGAATTGATTAATGAAGATGTCGAATGGGAAATGCAGGCTGTGATCGACCTTATCAAGCGCGTGCGTAACATTCGCTCTGAGATGAACATCAAGCCGGGCGAGGCGATTCCGGTTCTGATTGGCGGTGGGGATAACAAGTTGCGCGCGACATTTGCGGGGAATGGAAATCAGATCCGCCGGCTCGTGAGAGCCTCTGAGCTTTCGATAAAGGAGCAACTGGAAGCGCCTCGCGCTTCCGCACGCGCCGTCTTAGTTGGCGGCGCCGAGGTGGCGATACCGCTCGAGGGCTTAATCGATTTTGACGAGGAGCGATTAAGACTTGGAAAAGAAAAAGAGAAGCTTCGGAATGAGTCCACTAAGCTCGAAGTCCAACTTTCGAATCCTCAATTTGCCGAACGTGCGCCTGCAGAAAAAGTAGCGGAAGTGCGAACGCGAATCTCCGATATTGCACAGCGCACCGCGCAACTTGAGCAAACCATCAAAAACCTCCAGTAGATGTTTGCTTTTGCACGGTGGCGGCATGCATGACGGTATCGTTTATCGAATGCTTACGCGGGAAAGGCTTAGGTGTCGGAAAAGCAGCGTAGTACGTGGAAATCCTGGCGAGATTCAAAACGGCGAGAAAGAGCCCTGAGAGCACTCGCGCGCCAACTCGCTTACCAGGAGCAAAAGTCCATAAAGATTCAAGGACGGGAGCGAGATGTAATCCAGCAGATGAAGCAATCTTCGCAGAAGGTGCGAGCGCTTCTGGAGAGCTTTCATCCGATTGATCCGGAGGCCCGAGTGGCGGAGGTGGGTAGCGGAGCGCACGGTTTAATCTACTTCTTTGACGCCAAACACAGAGTAGGTGTCGATCCGCTCGCGCATAACTACGCAAGTCTATTTCCGATGTGGCAGGGTCAGGTTCCGACAGTCACTGCTATTGGTGAGTCGTTGCCGTTTGCGGATCACACGTTTGGCGTCGTGCTCTGTGACAACGTGGTCGACCATGCTGAGTCTCCGGCTGGAATTGTCGCGGAGTTGGCGCGCATTCTGACTGATGGAGGACTACTCTACTTCACCGTGAACATCCATCACCCGATCTATTCGCTGGCGTCGCACCTCCATTCTGCGTGGAATTCCCTGGGCGTGTCGTACGAGATTGGGCCATTTGCGGATCACACTACTCACCTTACTCTGAAAGGAGCGAGGCATCTGTTTGATAATCTGCCGCTTCTAATTTTGAGCGAGCATAGCAACATCAGCGAAGCCCGGGCCTAGGCTGCCAAATTGCGACAGCGCCACTTTGGCGACAAGATAAAGCAGTTGTTCTTCAAATACGCAGTATATCGGGTTATTGCTATACGCGGACCCATCGCTCCTCTCTCTTCCCAGACAGATCGGCATTCGCTTTAAGGAACGGAAATGCTCGTGGGCCGTGTACTGAAAGTAGCAGGCGCTTGAACCCGTCGCCTGACAAGGCGTATCTTTAAGGGACTCATAGAGCTATAAGGGAGTGTGTATGCAAAGTGAATTAGTTCGTAAGTCGGTGGTACTGCTCGCCGTTCTCATTACCCTTAACCTTTTTGTGCTTGATGCCGATGGGCAGTCCCGAAGAAGACGACGGCAGCGCCGCGTGGTGAGACCAGTTGTTACGAATCCCGTCATCGTGCCGCCAGGAGCAGAAGAGGCAACCGGCGCTAACGGGGAAAAAATCATTAGCACTGTGGATGAGAGTGTAGCAGACACAGAACAAGGTGTGGACCGCTCTCCGGCTCGCAAAAAGAGAGCAACAAGTAAGACCAGCGACGACGACCAGGATATGCAAGATACGATTAACGCGTTATCGAATCAGGTCAACCGGTTGAATGACAAGTTGACTCAGATGCAGGAGAACGATCGAGCGTTAATTGACATGGAACGATTGACGCGTGCCGAGCAGCGAGCCGAGAACTTGCGCGCGCAACTGGTCGATGCTGAAAGTAAACTCGCGGATTTGCAGGCTAAACTCGAGCAAGTGGAGTATGGGTTAAGGCCGGAGAACATAGAGCGCGCCGCAGGGTATGGAACAGTGCATCCCGAGGAAGCGAGAGAGGCGCGTCGTCGTCAATTGGAAAATGAAAAGGCCCGTTTGCAATCGCAGATCCGGATACTGGAAACGAGCCGGACGCGACTGGAAACGTCAATTGGTACCGCCGATGCGGAAGTGGATACGTTGCGTCGCCGATTAGAACAGCAGCAGCAGCAGGACAACGCAGGTTCGACTCGCACCGACCCGCGTCCGATTACACGGACGAGACCCGACTGATCACACTGAGGGACTTCTGCGGGAAAACGCGCCTCACGTATAGATGCCGCAGTTTGCAGCGTCAACGGGATACATTGGCAAAGAATTTGAGACGCTACTTGCGCGCTACGCCTTTCCCAACCGATACAGTCTGTGTACTCGGTGGATGACATAATGGGCACGATTCCACAAACCGATCTTTACCGCCGCATCGAGGAGGCTAACGAACGCGGTGAGCGAGTGGTCGTCGCGACGGTCGCACGTACGCGCGGATCTACACCTCAGCAGCGGGGGGCGAAGATGCTGTTCTTTGAGAACGGTGCGGCTGCGGGCACTATCGGTGGGGGATGCATTGAAGCTGAAGTCTGGGCCGAGGCGAGTGAAGCTATGCACACTGGTAAATCAGCTTTGCATCATTTTTCTTTAACGGCCGAAGAGGCAAGCGAAGAAGGCATGGTTTGCGGAGGCACCATGGACATATTTATTGACGTGATGGGCGGTGAAGAAGTAAACAGCAAACAGTAACACAGCAACAGGCAGATGCGTTAAGGTAATGCTGATTGCTGTTTGTTATTTTCACGACCAAAAATCGAAGACTCAAAAGCTGAGTCTCTAGCCCCAACGGAGGCGGACAATGGAATCCTTCATCGAAAATTACAAGGCAAAGCACCAGCATCCTTTGAACAAACTAGCGCACAGCATCGGCATTCCGATGATTGTGATTTCACTGCCGTTGTTTTTCTTCAACTGGCGGTGGGCGCTGGCCCTCTTCATCATTGGATGGGTGTTTCAGTTCGTTGGCCACCTCATAGAGGGGAATCAACCAGCATTCTTTAAAAATCCTTTCTATTTGCTGGTAGGACCGTGGTGGCTTGTCCGCCGTGCTATAGGAGCCGTTGGCCTCGGTAAAAAAGTCGGTAGGGAGCCTTCCAAGTCGCATCGCTTTTTGTCTTAATCGATGGAATCCCGCGGGCACAAAAGAGCGTCCAGCCTCATTTCAGAAACTATCTTACGAATACTTGACGAAGGTTCAGTTGCTGCCCTCGCCACGCTCACTGATGGCGCACCGAACGTAGGTGCAAAACTGCTCATCCACGAACACGGTGAGGAGGACACGACAGCGGGCAGCTTAGGCACTGACGAGCTGGACAAGGCCGTCATTGAACATGCAGTCACGTTTCTGGCATCGCGCGAGGAAACACACTTTTTTCGTGTAAATGAATTTGCGCCGGCGCTCAACGAATTCAGTGAAGCGCAAATCTTGTTTGAGCGCATACAGCGTGAGCCGCGTCTAGTTATCTGTGGCGCCGGACACGTCGGCGCTTCGCTTGCGAAACTTGCCGCTGAGATGGGTTACCGCGCGACGTTGATTGACGACCGGGCTGAGTTTGTTTCGCGCGAGCGTTTTACCGACCAACCTATCGAATTGGTTGCTGCCGATAATTGGGCAGACGATGTAGGTGCTGCCATGGGTAACGGACACGGCGTTTTTGCAGCTATCGTCACACGCGGACACAGCGAGGACGAACAATGCTTGCGTGCAGTCATAGCCACTGAACCCGACTACATCGGCCTCATCGGTAGCAAGCGCCGGACAAACATTGTTCTGCAACGACTTAGAGAAACCGGGGTACCGGAGGACAAACTACTCAAGGTTCACGCGCCAATTGGACTCGATATCGGAGCTGTTACTCCGGAGGAGGTGGCTCTGGCGATAATGGCTGAAATTATTTCCGTTCGCCGTGGCGGAGCTGGTGGTTCGCTTTCTGAATGGCGACGAGCAAAAGTTAAAGGGGAAAAGGGAAACAGGGAAAGGGGTAAAAGGCCGGCATGAAGAGTGAAGACCTTACGTCTGCCCTTCCCCTTATTTCTTCAAATATTTCTCGGGCAGCGGATTCTTCTCATCTTCGCGTTGCCAAAAAATCGTGACGACCCATCAGCGCGAACCATCATTCATTAACTGGATGCTATTAATACCTCGATCAAATGGCTTCACATCGTCCGGCGCATGTCGTGATTCGTACGTGCTAAATGCGTGGACAATCTGGCCAAATTGCTCCGTCTGACGCGAGCTCTCGCGTCCATAAAAACCTTCTTTTTCTAAAAAGCCACTAGCTCGCCTGGTGTACTCATCACAGTTAGCACGCTGGAGCCATATCCGCCGGTCTGACGCGGTCCGGTTGGAATTAAACGCCCGCCCGTAATAAACAGAGAACGCATTCGATTCCAGTCGCGCTTCTTTCCTGCTGGTCCTGAGATGACATCGTAAACGGCGCCGATAATTGCGTCGATCGAGGCAACATCTGCCGGATTTGCGGGCGGAAGTACACGTATTTCTGTGGGTTGTTTGGGCGCAGGCCCCGCCGATGATGGGACTCTTTGTTTGTCCTACGCCGTCGTTATACCAACGCTGCACACCACAACTATTAATGAGAGGGGGAATCTTAGCGCCACGGATAGGAGTTTCATGCGCGTCTCCTGAATGGATTCTTGTGGATCTCGCCAATTAAAACATGCCGTCCAGGTATCTAACAAAACAGCCGTGTATCCATTTTTTTAACCGAGAGGTGCATTTTCATGTTTGAATGTGAACAAGAATCAACCTATGGCAATAGAAGTTGAAAACCTTCCGCCCGCTAAGAAACTGTCCAATCGCCGGACGGGTATGTTTCGGGCCCTATCCCATAGAAACTTCCGCGTCTTCTGGATCGGCGCTTTTCTTTCCAATGTCGGCACGTGGATGCAGGCGGTCGCACAGGGCTGGCTGGTTCTGCAACTTACCGACTCACCCTTGTGGTTAGGTATCGATGCGTTTATGGCCACAGCTCCTGGATTTTTCCTGACATTGGCGGGGGGCGTTTTTGCTGACCTGGTCGACCGACGCCGCCTACTTCTTTACACGCAGGTTGTTGCCGGATTGGCTGCGGTAGGGTTGGCCACGCTGATCTGGACGAATCACGTTACGGTCTGGACGATTCTGGCGTTTTCATTGGTAACCGGCAGCTGTATGGCGCTGGCTGGCCCATCGTATCAGGCAATGACATTTGACCTGGTCGGAAGAGAGGATCTTGCGAATGCTGTGGCTTTAAACTCGTCGCAGTTTCAACTGTCTCGCGTAGCCGGTCCGGTGCTGGCAGGTGTCGGCTTCACATTTTTCGGGCTTGCCGGTTGTTTCTATTTGAACGGACTTTCGTTTGTCGCGGTCATAGTTGCGCTCCGTATGGTCCGCTTCGAAGGTGCGCCAAAATTTGCGGCCGCCCACTCGATGAAAGATCGTGGAGCACTCTGGCAGGATCTCCTTGACGGATTTCGCTATGTCAGACGTCGGCCGCGAGTGTTTTCACTGTTATCGATTTCGGCCGTCACAAGTCTATTCGGCGCTCCCTATCTCACTCTCATACCGGTATTCGCTCGCGACATTTTTCATCTCGGCGCTATTGGCCTTGCCTGGATGATGGGTGTAGCAGGAGCAGGGGCTTTTTTGGGCGCTTTGTTTCTGGCATACCTTGGGGACTTCAAACGCAAGGGCTGGTCGGTGCTCGGCGGCGCATTTGGTTTTGGAGTTTTCTTAATCGCGTTCGCGCAATCTACCCGGCTTGCTTGGTCACTAATCTTCCTTTTTGGTGTCGGGTTTACCATCGTGACCTCAATAGCCGTCACAAATACTCTGCTCCAGCAGTTGGTAACCGACGCAATGCGAGGACGTGTGATGAGTATGTTCATATTGTCGTTTATTGGGGCGATGCCTATCGGCAACCTTTTGGCGGGGGCGGTTTCTCATAAATACGGTGCACCGTTCACGCTGGCAGGCGGCGGTGTTTGCATCATTGTTTACATCACGGTCGTTGCAGTGCGGAACAAGCGGCTGCGGCAACTCCACTGACCCATCCTGGGCAACTCACCGAGGCGGCGCCGGAACTAATAACTAGCGCCGCTAGATACGGCCAATTAGTTCCTGTTTTCGTGAGGGTTTCGCCCTTCCTGCAAGAATCGTGATTGGGCCCGTTCTATACTCCGAGAAAGGTGGATGGTCAGACTTATGCCAGATTCAGCGAGGAGAGCAATGAAAGCCTTAAAACTACGATTATTGTCTATGTCGAACGTAATCTTATTCCTTGCGGTGGTGCTAAGTGCGGCGGGCGCGTCTGCCCAGGGTGTTATCGTCCCGGGGCCATGTAACCGGTGTCCTGAGCGGCCTCGCCCCATCCCATTACCGCGCTCGCTGCCAATAAAATCGATCAAGATAGACACAAAGATATCCTCGCAAGTTGCGACTACGCACGTTGAGCAAGTCTTCCGCAACGATACCGACGCCACGTTAGAAGGAACATATCTCTTTCCCATTCCAGAGCAAGCGTCGATTACGGAATTTGCGATTTGGGACGGTGACCGCCGCCTTGTTGGCGAAGTGCGCTCGCGCGAAGAGGCCCGACGCATTTACGATGAGATTGTTCGGCGACAACGGGATCCTGGATTGCTGGAGTATGCGGGCAAGGATCTTTTTCAAGCCAGTATCTTTCCCATTCCTCCTCATTCAGATAAGAAACTCGAATTAACTTATTCTCAGATTCTTCGCGCAGAGTCAGGTACGGTGGCCTATCGTTATCCTCTGGGAATCGGTCGACAGGTGACGCAAATCGGAACCGTGTCGGGTCGAATCGAACTTGAAAGCAAAGAGCCGCTGCGAAACATCTACTCGCCGAGTCACGCTACGGAAATCAAGCGAAACAGCGACCGCCGCTCCGTAATCACTTTCGAAAGCCCGGGCGGCAAAGAGCCACAGGACTTCCAGCTCTTCTATACGATTTCACAAGAGGATTTCGGTTTAACGCTCCTGACTCATCGTGAACCAGGAAAAGATGGCTATTACTTACTGATGATTTCACCAAAGGATGACTGGTCAGAACAAGAGTATGCCGCGAAAGACATCGTGTTCGTGTTGGACACATCGGGTTCGATGGCCGAAGAAGGGAAGATGGAGAAAGCCCGTGCGGCTTTGCTTTATGGAATCAGAATCCTGAGGCCGCAGGATCGATTTAATGTGATCTCCTTTGCCGGTGAAGAACATCTGATGTCGAATGATTTGATTAATGCGGATGAAGGCGCAAGAACACGGGCGGTACGGTTCGTCGAATCCTTAAAGCCTGTAGGTGGTACTAACATTGATAGTGCGCTTCGGGCCGCACGCGATCAGATCTTTCGCACCTCCAATCTGGCTCGTCCGCGAATGATCGTGTTTCTCACCGACGGACTTCCCACCGTGGGCCAGACGAACGTTGAAGAGATCTTGCTCAACCTGAAAAATAGCGGACAGGCGCGAATCTTTCCATTCGGAGTAGGTTACGACGTAAACACGTCACTGCTCGATCGGCTGGCGTCTTCATCAGGTGGTCTGGCGGACTATGTAGAGCCCAAGGAGGACCTGGAAGTAAAAGTCTCGAACTTCTTCGCCAAAATAAATTATCCGGTCCTCACGGAACTGCAGCTGGACATGGCAGGCGTTGAGACGGATCTCGTTTATCCTCGCAGCATGCCTGACGTGTTCAGAGGTTCGCAGCTTATGCTGATTGGTCGGTACAAGAACCCGATTGACATGGACCATGTGCGTTTGAAGTTATCTGGCCGAAGCGCAGGTAACAACAGGACATTCTTCTATAACAACCTGCACTTCCCAATAAATGAAACTTCCAACGACTTTCTCCCGCGTTTGTGGGCGACACGGCGTGTTGGCTGGCTTATGGAGCAGGTGCGCACAAATGGTGAGCAACGCGAACTGCGTGACGAAATTGTAGACCTTGGAACTCGTTACGGGATTGTGACTCCCTACACTTCTTACCTCGCGCTGGAACCAGGTGCTGCAGCCCAGACAGTCACCAGCTTGCCATTGAATAACCGGGGATTCATTGGCGGTAACCGGCGGTCCGATGCCGCCGCACCGCGCGCTCCCAAAGCAGCGGACGCAAACGCCGTTACTGGCGTGGCCGCAGTTCAGGAAAGCAAGCGCGCACGCGCACAGCAGGAGGTGATACGGATAGAAGGGGAAACCCCGTCTTCAGGAATGAGAACCGCGCGTGGGAAGACCTTTTACTTGAGGGATGGCGTTTGGACCGACTCCGACTTCAAGGCCGGGATGACATTACCGGAAACCGTCGTGAAATTCGGCAGCGACGAATACTTCACACTTCTAAAACAGAAGCCGCGTCTGGCAGAATACTTCTCACTAGGTGAACGAGTTATAGTAATCCTGGATGGGAGAGTCTACCGGGTCAACGCATCAAATTGATGCGTAATCGGTGTCGCAAGCTGGGGCTGTGCGCTTCGAAGGAAGTGCACGGCCCTCAGTGCGTCCTGATCCTTGATTGCGCTTCGCAACACGAGTTTAGTCGCGGTTAAAGTGTCAGAACTTCGAGACTGAGCGCACCGTAGATGTATCGGCATTAAGGAGAGTTTGCTTAGGTTGCTGAGTTAAGGTACAAAGTCTCAAAACAGATAAGATCGGATTTCATTTACGACTCATGTTTGTGACACCACTACGCAAGCGCCTGAGCATTTTTCAGATGGAATCTCACGAATTTCAAACGCAAAACCCGTTGCCGAGGCACAGGTATCCGCACCGTTTCATAGTCGCCATCATTTTTCTTCTCGTAACGGTGGTGCCAATCAAAAGTCAGGTAGGTTGGGTTTCAACACGGGTAGCGCCACCCGGACAGGACCTGAACACGGTTTACTTCCTCGACAGCAAACGGGGGTGGGTGGGCGGCGATAATGGTTTTCTAAGCCGTACTGACAACGGTGGGCAGAGCTGGATCCGGCAGGTGGTAACTACAACCGATGCCATCAATGATGTCTACTTTCGTGATAAGGAAGCCGGTTTCTTCCTTGCTGGCAATGCTATCTTCGCCACGCGTGACAACGGCGCGCGATGGAGCGAGGCCCGGCGTTTTTTGCCCGGGGAGTTTGATGGGGCGGATGTAGAACTTTACAGCGTCCGTTTTTCCAGTAAGAAAAAGGGTTGGGTGGTGGGTTCAGTCAGCAAGCGGGATCGCGTAATAGACAGCATTTTGGTTTACACGGACGACGGTGGTGAAACCTGGCAACGACAGCGAGCCCCAAGTCGCTTGGAATTGATTCATATCGATTTTGCAAACGATAAGCGAGGTTGGATCGCAGGCACGGAAGGTACCATTCTCGCCACTGTCGACGGCGGCCAAACATGGACCAAACAAGTTTCAGGAACCACGGCGACTATTTACCACATCGATTTTCGCAGCGAAAAGAAAGGCTTGGCGGTTGGTGAAAAGGGAACTGTTTTGCAGACCCTCAATGGTGGCGCTACGTGGACGCCGGTGGTGGTGAAGGTGCGCTCGACCCTCTTGAACGTTCAGTTTGTCAACGATAATAACGGATGGGCGGTTGGTCGCGGTGGCACGATCCTTCGCACGGACGATGCCGGCTCAACATGGATTGAACAGCAATCGGGCACGACGCAAAATCTTTACGGACTCTACTTTGTGAAGAAGCTGGGATGGGCCGTGGGCGGCGACGGCATGTTGCTGCGCTACGACCGGTAACCATTTTGACCCCGAATTCGGCGCCGTCGTTTAGAGGAAAGAGGATCACGTTCGTTTCTTTGAACTAAGCAACGAGATGATTGAAACTGCCATCTTAGTAGATGAGGTTATTCGGATGGCGTAAGTATAGCAGCCACCATAACACTCGGTTCCTCCTGTGATTACGCCCGGCATGACATGCCGGGCGCTTTTTTCTTTGGAATGAGTATGAGAAACGCTGGGGTAGAGCGTTAGGTTCTGCTGCCGGTGAATGGCAGTGCCGGTGCGTTTTCTAAACTGATGCTGCCTTCCATTTGTTCGTCTGAAACTTCGCCGGCGATCTGGGCCTCCATCGCGTCCCCTGCCACATCAAACGAAACAATTCCGGCAAATGATTCGCCGTCGAAAGTGGCAGACAACAGCTCGCCGTTTCCCATCTCAGACCTTACCCTTCCGGATAGGCCTTTTTCACTATTGGCCAGGATTAACGTGGCAGGAATACTTTGGCCAAGCGGCGTTTCAATTAGCAACGTCCAGTTTCCAGCTACCGCAGCTGTATCGGCCGTGGATAATGATGCCTTGGAAGGGGGTTCTTTTTTCTTCCCCGACGTGTTGTAAAACTCAATCTCATCCGCATACGGCGTCACTTGATCAAAAAGTTGTGAGCCGTCCCCAACGATGACGATCGCTGCCTGGTCTGGCCTTACGTATTTCTCCGCGACCTCCTGGATTTGTTCAATGGTCACGGCCTGTATGCGGTTGCGGTAGATTTCGAGATAGTTGTCCTGCAAGCCGAACATTTTGATCTGGACGAGCTGATCGATTAAACCTTCCTGCGTTTCCAATCGGATTGGAAACACCCCGGTGAGATACGACTTTGCGTCGGCGATTTCCTTTTGAGAAACAGGCTCATTGCGAATTCTATTTAATTCAGAAAAGAACTCCTTGAGCGAGTCGCCGGTAACAGAAGTTCTCACTTCCGCAGTAGCGCGAAAAGTTCCAGCCGTGCGGCGTGCGTCGAGACTCGAATAGGCGCCGTAGGTGTAACCCTTATCTTCACGCAGGTTCATGAAAAGCCGCGATGATGCATTAGCGCCCAGAACCGTATGCATCACGAGCATGGGGAAGTAGTTGGGACTCGTGCGAGTCATTCCAGTATTAGCGATAACGATGTTTGCCTGGGCCGAGCCCGGTCTATCGACAACGTATGCAGCTCGGGACGTTCTCATAGGCGGCGGCGGGAAATTGTCACCGGCGATCACGCCCGTCTGCCAGTTCCCGAACAGCCCTTCAATTCGTTTGAGAATTGAATCGTGTTGAACGTCGCCCGACACAAGGAACACCGCATTATTGGCAACAAACTTTGATCGGTGAAATTCGACCAACTGTTCGCGCGTCGTGGCGTCAATGGAATCCGGTGTCGGCGCGGTCACGGAATATGGATGCTGCCCAAACATGACGCGTGCAACCATTTCGCTGGCGAGGAATGAAGGCTGTGCACGCTGCTGTTTGAGACTTTCCTTCGTGTTTTGCTTAGCCAGCTCCACTTCATTTTCAGGGAATACCGGCCGAAGAGCCACGTCGGCCATTAACTCCAGAATGTCGTCGCTAAACGTTGACAGCGAGGAGGCAGCGACCGTGGTG
>JBHENH010000032.1:0-10855 GCA_046262135.1 Pyrinomonadaceae bacterium | reverse complement strand
CCCCCCGCCTGCAGCGTCGCGCCGAGTCGTGCAACTTCGTCGGCGATCTGACGGCTGGTGCGCGACTCTGTACCTTCGGTCAACAAACCTGTGAGCATATCCATGAGTCCTGGAAGCTCGGCTGGATCGTGTGCGTTGCCTGTCCGGAGTGCCAGACGGTAGCTGACGAGTGGGAGTCTGCTGTCCTCTACGACCACCACTACCAGCCCGTTTGAGAGGGTGGTTGCCGTAGCAGTGGGCAGCTTAATTGGGCGAACAGGAAGCGGAGGCGGTGGTTGTGTTAGTAACTCTGGTTCTGGATTCATCATTTACGTCAGCAACGGTTTTGGGCTTGATTCAGCTTGATTCGAAGGATCCACCGGCGGCTGCGGTTCGCGCTTACCGCCAACCGAACCTACCAGGGGCGCCGGGGTATCCGTTACCGGTGGCGCGGCGGGAGCACTTGGAATCTGGGGCGGCGGTGAGGCCGGTTGTTTCATTTCTCCCGGTTGCTGAGGGGAAGCAGACGACGGCATCTCATGCGGCATCTCTGCAAGTGCCGTTGGAACTATGTCGAGTACTACGCGATTTTCAACATCCAGATACCGCTTGACCGCGTTCTTGATTTGCTCTGGTGTCACTGATAAATATTGATCGAGTTCCGTGTCAAATAGCGTAGGGTCGCCATCGTATAGGGCATACTCGGCTAGCCGCTGCGCTCGATACATAGTTGACTGCCGGCCGCGTACCACGTCGTTGCATAGTGAATTTCTCAGCTTTTCCATCTCCGCCGGCGATGGACCAGACGTGCCCAACTCGCGAATCTCGTCGAAGATCTGATCTCGTATCGCCGCCACTTCCTCGCCCGGTTTTGGCAGGGCAAAGACGTACCATGCAGACGGTCCACGTCTTTCGTCAATGCCGCCCTGAATCGAGACGACTGACTCGTCACCTTTTACAAGCTTTTGATAAAGACGGGAACTATCGCCTTCGAAGATGAGATCGGCAGCTAGCGACAACGCATAAAAATCGGGTGTCCTCCGAGGTGGAATTTTCCAACCGAGGACAAAGGCAGGAGCGGGCGCGAGTTCGTCGTAATAGATTTCCTGCGTTTGTGCGACATCTTCAGGCTCAGATGTATCGACGGGAGGGGGCTGCGGTTGACGCGGAATACCATCAAAATATTTCCGCACCAGTCCGCGCGCTTCTTCATCCTCAAAATCTCCAACTATCGTCAACACAGCGTTATTGGGAGCATAGTAAATGCGAAAAAATTCTCGCACATCTTCAATCGTCGCAGCGTCCAGATCCTCCATCGATCCGATCGTTGAATGTGCATTGGCAGGGTTCTTGAAAATCAATTCGTTAATTCTCAAAAACGCGTTGACATAGGGTTGATTGTCGTAACGCAGCCGTTTCTCTTCCTGGACTGCATGACGCTGGTTGTCCAGGTTCTCCTGTGTGACCTTGAGTGAACGCATTCGGTCGCTCTCAAGCCATAGCGCAAGCGGAAGGTGGCTTGCGGGAAGCGTCTCGTAATAATTAGTACGTTCCGTCGACGTCGTGCCGTTCATGGTCCCGCCGGCGTTAAAAATGTATTGGAAGTGCGCGGCCTTGGGTACGTTTTCGGACCCTTGAAACATCATGTGTTCAAAGAGGTGTGCGAAACCTGTGCGGCCGATTCGTTCGTTACGCGAGCCGACGTCGTAATAAAGTGAGACTGACACGACAGGAATGGCGTGGTCTTCGCATAGAATGACGCGAAGACCGTTAGCTAGATTGAATTGTTTGATGGGGGTCGGAGAAAGGTTGAATCTTTCGGCCACATTAGTCTCGATTCATACAAAGTTAATTAATCGTGCATCGCCTGTCGGAGCGGATTGCACTTCAAGAACGAGTCGAACCGAGCGCAGTCGGGATTATGCCGGCCTCTCGTTGACCATACCACGCAATTCGGCGCGCAACCTTTCAATCTCGGCAAGCTTCTGCTGAACGCGGTCAAAAAGTGCCGACTGTGTTTTTATCCCCTCTTCGATTAGGAAGCCGGCCGCCTCTGCGCGATTGCGAAATATTCCTGATTGCACTAACTGATCCACCTTCTCCTGAGCCTCGGGCGAGATCTTTACGGCGACAACGTAATCGTCCTTGGCGGCTATCGCTCGCTCGATGGTGCGACTGATGTCGCGGCCTATTGCTGTCAGCGATTCCGGGATTCGCGAGGCAATATCTCTAACAGATGACGCAGCTCGACTTCTATCTGCGGAATCCTGTTCGGTTTCATCGTCTTTAAGCATTAAGTCGTCGACGGTTTCATCGGCGCGATGCTCTTCCTTTTGATAAGGATTGCTCTGAAATGGATTGCTCATACAGAAACTCCTTCAACGGGCAATTTAAGTAACGCGCCTCTAAATACGTTGTTAGTCCCGGTTAAGTTCATTCTACGAACCGCTTGGAAGACCGTCAAGCTAGGCGTCTCGCAGGCATTCACTGGCGTTGGTGGGAGGTTGACGGCCAGGAAAAAAATTGTTCGAGGAAACCGCGGCAGGGAAACCTCAGGACGTGCTTGCCCGGTGTTCAATGATTCGCTAGTATGGCAACCGCATCGGGCCAAACCAAAATTTCCTTCCCTCTCCGTGAGGGTTTCTATCAACCGATCTCTTATCGAAGCGATTGAGGCTTTGCCGTGAAAAAGATCAATTCCTCCCACTTATTTACAGCCACCGTTTTAACACTGGTCGTTTCAACTTTTGTTTTCGCGCAACAAAAGACGCAGTCGCGTGGCCCATTGGGAACATCCGCAGCAGGTAAGCCTGTCGCGGCCCCCGCTGCGACGAGCCGGCGCATGACGCGCAGCACCTTAACCTCGATTCCGCTAATCGAAAGAGACGTCGATGAAGCGTTGAGGGTCATCCACGAGAATTATGTGGGCCGCAAACTTGATTACAATTCGCTGTTTAAATCTTCGATTACGGGCATGCTTCGTTCGCTTGATCCGCACTCCAATTTTTACGATCGCGTCGAGTATGACGAACTCAAAACCGATCAGCGTTCAGAGTATTTTGGAATCGGGGCGTCAATTCAGAATTACATAATTGGTCCCGAGCCGGACACGTTCATCACGGCAACCTTCCAAAACTCGCCGGCCTCACGGGCAGGGCTCAGGTTCGGTGATCGGATCTTGTCAGTTGATGGCGTAAAAACGACCGGCAAGCCCTCGCTGGAGGTACGCGATAGGATTCGAGGCCCACGGGGTTCAATTGTAAAAATAACCATCGAACGGGCCTCCGACAAGCGCGTTCAGAACGTCGACATAAGGCGCGATGTAGTTCCGCAGCCTTCGGTGCCTGATGCTTATATGGTCAAACCCGGTGTCGGTTATATCGACATGACGCGGGGGTTTAATTACACGACCACGGAAGAACTACGCGACGCTCTTGAACTATTGCACTCGAAGGGTGCGAATGCACTCGTTTTGGATCTTCGAAATAATCCCGGTGGCTTCCTGGACCAGGCGATTCACGTTGCTGAAGTTTTTCTTCCAAGCGGTAAATTAATATTGACTCAGAAGGGAAGAAACGGTCTGCGCGATAATACGCATGTATCAAGAAATATGTCCCCCGACCCGATTCCACTGGTGCTTCTGGTTAATGAGAACACCGCCTCAGCTTCAGAGATCGTGGCGGGGGCAATGCAGGATCACGACCGTGCTCTAATCGTGGGGCAGACAAGTTTTGGCAAGGGGTTGGTCCAAAGTATTATTCCGTTGGATTATGGCGCGGGCCTCACGTTGACTTCTGCTAAGTATTACACGCCTTCCGGCCGCTTGATTCAACGGGATTATTCCGACAGCAGTCTTTACGATTACTACACACGTGGTGGTTCGAAACGTCTTGATGAAGATGAGGATGAGAGAAAACCCACCGGTCCCGGATCCAAGACGGACACAGGGAGGACGGTTTACAGCGGCGGCGGGATCGCTCCGGACGAAAACGTCAGGGCCAGGACGATCACATCGTCACAACGACGGTTATTAAGTCCACTATTCGCGTTTAGTCGCGAGCTCGTCAACGGGCGTGTAGCAGGATTGCCCACCTACAGCGTTCCGGGACGAATCAACTTTAATCACGAACTGCAGCCGGCTGAATTTGCGATTAGCGAACCAGTTCTCGCGGCCTTCCGAGAATTTATTGGTAAAGATTCGCGTTTCAAAACAGTAACTCCCCGGGTTGATTACAACCGGACGTTCATCGAACTTCAGTTGCGGTTTAACCTTGTCACAGCTGCCTACGGCCGAGTGATGGCAGAACGGGTCTTCGTTACTACAGATGATCGCCAGGTTGCTAAAGCTGTAGACATATTGCCGAGAGCTCGTGATCTCGCTATGACGGCCACGAGATACCAGGTCCAACCATAAAAACCTCGACGCACCCCCGCTAACGGCCGGCCTTACTGCCCGCCCGGCTGTTGTTTCAGGGATAAGACAAAATCTTGCGTCTAAAACCACGATGTGATATCGTGGCGCCACAGTCGACGAGGATAGCTGCTGACAACTGATGCGCTCTACGAAGTCATTGATTAATACGGAAGAACTCGGACGAGCCATTCGCCGGCGCCGCGAGGAACTGGATCTTAGCCTTCGAGATGTGGCAGATCAGACGAATGTCTCGGCCTCGACACTTTCTCGCATAGAAAACGGTACCGGGAAACCCGACGCAGACAACATCGCCCGATTGACGACCTGGTTGGACGTACCCCTGGAAAGAATTCTGACTGGTGGTCGTCCCGATCGCGATCAAACGAAGGCGGTTGTTTACTATCCCCAGGAATCCACCCCTGAGATTGTGGAGGCTCATCTGCGCGCCGACCGCAACCTCTCTCCGGAAACGGCAGGCGCGTTGTCTGAATTGTTTCGCGTTGCCTACGCCCAGTTTAGTTTGACTGAACCCGGTAAGTCCTCGCGCAAGCGCCGCTGACTGCACCCTCGCGCCGCATATCTATCCATGATCTATCAAGAGTTACCGCCAGGGGAGAAATGGCAAAAGTTTGAGTTGCAGGGCCTCGGATTTCGCGATTTTGCACGAGTAGGATCGAGTGCACCGCTGGATCCGTTTCGGCTGGCGAAGTTCGCGAATTTACTGGTCGTTGATTTTGCTCAGATAAAAGGTCTTAGTGAGAAAACAGAGGAACATCTTCTCGGTCCGGCATCGGAAAAATGGTCCGGCGGCGCCTGTTCGCGGCCGTTACCGGATGGACGGCGAATTGTACTACTCAATCCTAATCACGGCCCCATGAGAACCAATGCGACCCTCATGGAGGAAATCTCTCATGTGTTTCTAGGACACCAACCAAATCGCCTAAAAATCGTTGCTCAAGATGCGCATGGTCGAACTACCTCTCGAGATTACCGCAAAGCCGACGAAGAGGAAGCATACGCGACAGGAGCAGCGGCTCTGGTACCGTTTTCCGCCCTCCGTAAATTTGTACTGGAAGGTAAAACAACCGTTGAGATCGGTAAACATTTCCGCGTGAGCCGCGAACTTGTAGAGTATCGCCTGAAGGTTACGCGTCTGTGGGCCATCTACCGCGCCGGGCATTCTACGTCGTCTGAGTCCGACTGAAGTTTTTCTCACCGCTTCATCCTTTGGACTGAAACCCTTATAATTGTGCTTTATATTTCGCAGCTGTTTTTCAAGCTGTGATTATGATCAAACTATGAGCGAACAAATAAAGGAGTTGCGTGTGCCTGGTCTGACCACAACAGACAAGTTGCGCATGCTACTCGACATTACTAAGAAAATCAGCCGTTCCCTTGATCTGCAGGAGGTTTTGAATCAGGTAATGGATACGCTGGACTCCCTGATTCCATACGACGCAGCCGGGATCTTTCTCGTGAAGTGTGTGGATGAGTCACTAGTGGCGGAGGGAGAAGAGCCGTGCGTTTTCCAGGCGGAAGCGGTCAGGGGTTACGACATCGATGAATTAACCAGCCTGCACCTGAAGCTGGGTGAGGGTCTGCTTGGTCAGGTGGCGCAGTCTGCTGAGCCGATCAATTCTCCTGATGTCCGAAAGGAGGCCAATTATATAAACGCGCGTCGAGAAACTCGCTCGGAAATGGTGGCGCCGATTATTTCTAATACTGAGGTGATCGGCGTTTTTGACCTTGAGAGCGACGAGCTCGATGCATATTCCGAGGACGATCTACAGGTTCTGATGATGCTGGCCTCTCAGGTCGCCATCATCATCGAGAAGGTAATGCTCCACGAACAGTTGATCGAGAAGAAGCGCCTCGAAGGTCAATTAGAGGTCGCGCGTCAGGTTCAGTTAGAGTTGCTCCCGGCGAAAGATCCGCAACTGGAAGGTTACGACATTAGCGCTTACAACTTCCCGACTGAGGAAGTTTCCGGGGATTACTATGATTGGGTGAAGATTTATGACGATCAAATTGGATTGGTAATAGCTGATGTTTCCGGTAAAGGGGTGCCTGCTGCGCTACTGATGGCATTTCTGCGGGCGAGTTTGCGCGCCGCTACACACATTGGCTACTCTCCGCATATTTCAATGGCCAAGGTTAACTATTTACTTTGGGAATCCATTGAGCGCAACCAATTTGTAACCGCCTTCTACGGGATCCTTGACGTCACTAACAAAACCCTTTCTTATACTAATGCCGGTCACAACCCGCCGTTGCTACTTGATAAAGACGGCAACGCCAAATTTATCGACCGCGGCAGCCTTCCTCTGGGTATGTTCAGGGACACTCGTTATCATGAGTATTACCTGACCACCGAGCCTGGCGAAGTGCTGGTGCTCTATACCGATGGCGTGACGGAGGCGCAGAATCCTAAAGGTGAAGAGTTTGGTCGCGACCGGCTGGCGGAGGCTGTTCGGGCTAACCGGCATTTACCGGCGCGGGACCTCATTACGGCAGTGCAGAAAGTGGTTATTGATTGGACCGAGGGTCTGGGCGCAACTGATGACGTCACTTTCTTTGTCATCAAGGCGTTGTAATTGCTTTGGACGAATGATAACCGGGAAGACATCTCGGGCGGAAGGTCTTTGCAAAACTAATGCGCAGTCAGTGAACTGTGAGCATGATCTCCACCGGGAGCTAGCGGTGCGCGATAATCTCCGAAGTGAAAATCGTTCTCGGCTTGTGTGAATGCGTATACGTCGAAACCGAAGGCATCAAGGTAGTCTGCGAGGTCGTCCGGTGAGGCAAGATAAACCGCCGGTGTGTAACCCGCTTCGACGCGAATTTCCAGGACGCGCTCGAGTACTTCGAATGGTGCAAAGCATCTAACAGGATCTCTGTAGGTTGCCATGGTTACCAGCGCCTCCTCATGAATTCTGCTCTGCAAAAGTTTGCGTTCATCTTGTCCCTGGTTGTTGGATGTACGGGAAACACCTGGGGTTCGTTCGCCGCATGATCTTTCAACACAAAACTAATATACGCCTTAAACTCATAACAGGGAAAATTCAACAGAATGACCAATCCAACACCTTCAAACACCCCGGCGGTTCCACCGTTAAACCTGGTCGCCGTACTACGACAGATGCTGAAAATATCCGATAGGGTTAGTGATCTCATCTTTTCGCCAGGCCGTCCGCCGCAGGTCGAGCTTGCTGGAAAACTACAACCGGTCAATGTTCCCGGGCTTGAAAAACTTACCCCTGCCCACACGGCCGGCATTGCCAAGCTAATCATCGGAAACCATGAGAACGCCACCGAGAGCCTGGAAAAGACCGGGTCGGCCGATTTGTCGTTTGGGGTTCCGGGCGAAGCTCGTTTCCGCGTAAACATTTTCAGGCAACGCGGCACCCACGCCATTGTCATGCGGGTTATCCCTACGGCTCCTCCCAACTTTGAGGAACTGAAAATACCACCTCAATTAAAGGAAATCGTAGACATAAAAAACGGCATAGTGCTTGTAACGGGTCCGACAGGAAGCGGGAAGAGCTCTACGCTCGCAGCGATCATCGATATGATCAATCAAATACATCATTATCATATCGTTACCATCGAAGATCCGATCGAATTCCTGCATAACCACAAGAATTCGACGATTCACCAGCGCGAGCTGCATACCGATACGCCAAATTTTGCCGTGGCCTTGCGGGCAGCACTGCGCCAGGCGCCTAAAGTGATTCTGGTTGGTGAAATGCGCGACAAGGAAACCATAGAAGTTGCACTTGAAGCCGCGGAAACAGGTCACCTGGTGCTATCCACGTTACATACAATTGACGCCTCGAAAACGATAGACCGCATCATCGGTGTTTTCCCTAAGAACGAAGAGCGAGTTATTCGAACACGCATCGCGCAATCCTTCCGGTACATAATTTCGCAACGCCTTATTCCTCGCGCTGACGGTAGTGGAAGAGTTGCGGCCATCGAGATTCTGAAGTCAACCATGCGCACGCGAGAATACGTCGAAAAGGGTGAGTCCGAGGGTAAGTCTTTGCTTGATGCGATGGAGCAGGGCGATCAGGAGGGTATGCAGACATTTGATAGTGTCATAGAAAAGCTGATTCGCGGCGGCGTATTGACACAGGAAACAGCGATGCCTTACGCGACGAATGCAGGAAACTTGCTGTTACGCCTGGGGGAAATGGGAGGGGAAGCGCCCGTCGCTAAAGCCTCAGCTCCCGCGGCAGAACCGAACACCATACTTGACATGATTGAAAGATAGTCAAAAGCTTCTATAATTAAATCAAACCCAGCAGCTCTCCCCGGCTTTAGGAACCTTTCTCAGATAAGAAATATGTTTTTGCGATTACTCAAAGGCGTGTTTTCCATCGCCCTCTTAACGGCTCTTCCTGCAATCCCTTCTGTCGCACAAACCACCGGCGCCAATAATTTTGAAGATATTCGAATCGAACTGCCGTCGCGTGCCACCGTTCGCATTGAAAATCAGTATGGCGATGTTGCGGCTGAAGTTTGGAAGGAGAAGTACATATCCGTTTCTGCCACAGTCGAGGGGAGCAGGGAGTTTGCACGCTCCCCCGTTGTAATTGAAAACAGGGCCCTGCATATTGGAATTCGTATTATCCGTCGGCCTGGCGATCCGGCAGTCGCGATAAATCTCGCCGTAAAGTTACCGGAGTACGCGCGCGTGGAAATCGTGACCGGCAAAGGCTCGACTTCGATGCAAGGTGTGACGTCTTCCTCGTCCGTCAGATCGCTCACCGGCAATATTAGGGTTCAGTTTTCAGAGTCGGTGGATGCAGACATCATAGCCAGATCCATCACAGGCGTTATCAGATCGGAACTCCCACAGCTCATAAGCGACAAGGGACACGTTTTACAAGCGCGTTTGGGAACCGGTGCACAAACCCTCAGGATCAATACACAGCGCGGCGATATTTCCCTGTCCCTTGCAACTACCGATGTTCTTGGAAAATCCAGACTAGATGAGCCCTCTACACCGGACGTTCCCCTCAGTGCGGCCGGGACTCCGGCGCCGGCCGTAGAGACTCAGGAGATTAGCGAAGGCGATATTATTCGCGTCGACTCCCAGCTCGTAACCTTGAACATGAGCGTTATTGATCGAAAAACGAATCGTGGGCTTGTTGGTCTCACGAAATCTGATTTCAGGCTCTTTGAGAATGGCACCGAGCAACAAATCCTTCAGTTTGAATCCTCATCCGCGCCCTTCGATCTGCTGTTACTCATCGATCTGTCAGGTTCGACACGTGACGTTGTAAAGCTCATACGCTCCGCAGCATTAAGATTTGTTGACGCCGCCCGGCCCTCCGATCGTATTGGCGTGATCACTTTCGCCGGCCGCCCGGCGGTGGTCTCTCCGTTGACACTAAACAGGCGAATGTTGCATGAGCGTGTAAACGCAATGGATACTTCGGCCGGTGATACGAAGCTTTATGATGCGCTGGACTTTGCCATCAGCCACCTGCTCCAGGATGCAAAGACGTCGCGGCGCACGGCAATCGTCGTGATGAGCGATGGACTGGATGGCACGATACCCGGCGTGAATGGCCAACAAGGATCGAGGCTCCCTTACAGGGATTTGCTATCTCGTGTTAGAGAGTTTGACGGCGTGCTCTATACTTTATGGCTCGATACTTACTACGAGGCTCTAAATCCGCGGGACACACAACCAGAGGCGTTTGAGATGGGCCATGACCGGATGAAGGAAATGGCCGAGGCTGGGGGTGGCATTTTCTACGAAGTCATCGGGCTGGAAGATCTCGCCGGCGCTTACGAACGAGTCGTGGCAGATCTCGGAACCGTGTACAGCCTGGCGTATCGTCCATCCGACAAAACTCGTGACGGCACGTGGAGAGCAATTCGAGTCGATGTTAATCGCCCGTCAGCGGTTGCGCGCGGTAAACGTGGCTACTATGCGAACTGACTCCAGTGGTAACCCTCCAAAATGGTTCCTTATAAGGGTCGCTATACTGCTGTTTGTTCTACTGCTTCCGGTGTTTTGCCTTGCCCAGGCTGATCCAGCTGAAACAATTCGAGTTGACTCGGATCTTGTCGATCTCAAGATCAGTGTGGTTAGTCTTAACCCCCAGAATGTTTTGCCGGAATTACGGCAGCAGGATTTCCTGGTGTTAGAAGACGGACAACCCCAACAGATCTCATTCTTTGCTTCGGCCGACACTCCGTTCGATCTGGTATTGCTTCTCGATCTATCAGGATCAACCAACAGCAAGCTGAAACTGATTCGCAATTCAGCGAAACGATTTGTCGAGGCTACGCGCCCGACAGATCGAGTTGCCGTGGTAACTTTCTCCGACGTCGCCCTTGTGGTGGCTCCGTTGACACGCGATCGCGCCCTACTTAAACAATCGATTGATGACATCCAAAAGCCGCTCGGTGGAACAAAGCTCTGGGACGCCTTGCACTATGTACTCC
>JBHENH010000031.1:26757-27041 GCA_046262135.1 Pyrinomonadaceae bacterium | reverse complement strand
CCCCTCACCAGCCGTTTTGAGCCAATCGTAACCTTTCTGTTCAAGCTCCAGCGCCAGTTCTTTTCCACCCTCTTTGGCGATAAGTCCATTGGCTAAAACGTGAACGTAATGAGGCACGATGTAATTCAGCAGGCGCTGATAGTGCGTCACAAGAATCACGGCGTTTTCGGAGTTATGCAGTTGATTCACACCGCCGGCGACAATCCTCAAGGCATCTATATCCAAACCGGAATCAGTTTCATCTAAAACAGCAAGCTTCGGTTCGAGCACAGCCATCTGCAAAA
>JBHENH010000031.1:12751-26747 GCA_046262135.1 Pyrinomonadaceae bacterium | reverse complement strand
CGCTCGTCTGGTGACAATTCAAGGAGATTTTTCCCTTCATAGATAACCTCTCCCTTTGTCACCTCGTACGCCGGGTGTCCGGCCAGGACCTTGGCCAACGTTGATTTTCCCGAACCGTTCGGACCCATGATTGCGTGGATCTCACCCTTTTTGACGGTCAGATTTATCCCCTTTAGGATTTCATTGCCATCTATGCCTGCATGTAAATTTTTGATCTCTAACACTTACGATTGCTCCTCAAAAAGAAAGTGACAAGTGAATAGTGACAAGTGACAAGCCTTACGGATTGCTTTGCTTATCACTCGTTACTTGTCACCCGTCACTGGTTAGCCTACGCTGCCTTCGAGTTTCATCCCCAGAAGGCGTTGAGCCTCGACAGCAAACTCCATGGGGAGTTGTAAAAAGACATCCTTACAAAAACCGTTGATAATCAATGAAACAGCGTCTTCCTGGCAAATGCCTCGCTGCTGAAGATAAAACAACTGCTCTTCGCTGATTTTTGAAGTTGACGCTTCGTGTTCCACACTCGAGGTGTTGTTCATCACTTCAATATAAGGAAAAGTGTTCGCGCCACTGTTTGAACCGATTAGCATGGAATCACACTGCGTATAATTTCGCGCATTATCCGCTTTGGGCATTACCTTAACGAGACCGCGATAGCTGTTGTTGGACTTCCCCGCGGCGATGCCCTTGGAAATGATGGTCGACCGGGTGTTCTTCCCCAAGTGGATCATCTTCGTTCCGGTGTCGGCCTGCTGGGCATGATTCGTCAGTGCCACTGAATAAAACTCACCTATCGAATTGTCGCCCTGCAATATGCACGAGGGATATTTCCAGGTAATTGCCGAACCGGTTTCGACCTGTGTCCACGAAATCTTTGAGTTGCGCCCGGCGCATTTACCCCGCTTCGTGACAAAATTGTAAATGCCACCCACGCCTTCTTCATCGCCCGCATACCAGTTTTGAACTGTAGAATACTTGATCTGCGCATCATCCAGCGCGACCAATTCAACTACTGCGGCATGCAGTTGATTCTTGTCAAACTTCGGTGCAGTACAACCCTCGAGGTACGAAACATAGGCGCCTTCTTCGGCGACTATCAGGGTCCTCTCAAACTGTCCGGACTCAGAATTATTGATTCTGAAATACGTCGAGAGTTCCATGGGGCAGCGTACGCCTTTCGGAATAAAACAGAACGAGCCATCGGAGAAGACCGCACTGTTGAGCGCTGCGAAGAAGTTGTCGTTTGTAGGAACGACAGATCCCAGATACTTTTGTATCAAGTCGGGATAATCACGGATCGCTTCCGTAAACGAACAGAAGATCACCCCATGCTTCTTCAGTTTTTCTTTGTACGTGGTGGCGACTGAAACCGAATCAAACACAGCGTCAACTGCCACGCCGGCAAGTTGTTTCTGTTCTGTCAACGGAATGCCCAGCTTCTCAAATGTCCGCAGCAACTCAGGATCTACTTCGTCAAGGCTGGCTTTCGTTGGCTTCTTCTTCGGAGCGCTGTAGTAGATGACGTCCTGGTAGTTGATTTCAGGATACGAGATGTTTGGCCAGTGCTTCGGCTCCGTCATCGTTAGCCAATGCCGGTAAGCCTTGAGGCGAAACTCCAACATCCAGTTGGGTTCATTCTTGATCTTTACAATTAACCGGATGGTATCTTCCGACAAACCGCGCGGTATTACGTCAGATTCGATGTCGGTGACGAAGCCATACTTGTATTCCTGTTTAGATAATAGCTCTGCTGTGCTCATCTATGATTCAACCATAGCCCTTCAAACTGAATTATGTTTGTACACCTGGATCTAGTCTGGACCGCGTGCCCTGGATTTTATGTAGCACGGCATCAACGTTCGCTTCTGAACCGAGCAGTTGCGACAACGTAATTTCTGAAAGTGCGTTGTCAACAATCTGATGAAGTTCCACGATCACCGGCCTGATCCCGCAATCCCCGGTATGTACACAAGAATCGAGAATGCCCGCGTAACTCTTACAGTGGGTTTCAACGCGCTGGTCATCCAGAACACTTATCACTTCATTCAGGCGAATGTCGGAGGCAGGTCGCGACAATCTGTAGCCGCCCTTTGTGCCGCGTTGTGATTGCACTAATCCTGCTTTCGTGAGAATCCACATTAACTTGCCGGCATTAGCCACTGAAATACCTTCCAACCTGGCAATCTGGGAAAGACTCAAGGATTCACCCTGCGAATCCGCGCGCGCCAGCTGCAACAGGCAGCGCAGTCCGTATTCTTCTTGTGCCGATATCTTCATTGTAGTCCTTCTACAAGAGCAGTTTAACTAAACCTTACTTTTAAGTCAACATTGGTAACTGCTGAATTTAGGAGGATAAGGTGGGTTATGCGTAGTTGCGTCGAGGTTCAGAGCACGAAATGGAAATCGATAAATCCACTGTACCGCGTAGGCTTCCCAGTGCCTGAAGAGTCGAACGACCACTGCCGAGCAGCATCCTCGGCTGCCTTCCTTAAAAGGACCGGTCCCTCTGACCGCGAAACCTCGATCACTCTCCCCGTTTCGTCCACAATCACGTGAACTCTCACCATGCCGGCTGTCCGCGTTTGTCTGGCTACAGTCGGGTAACGTGGTAAGACTCGCTTCGTAGCTTTCGCGTTAAGTGAGCCCGACCCGGTCGGCTTCAGCGCTTCGCCAGTCTTGTTGGTATCTTGCGTTTTTGCTGGAGCTACCTTTGCAGTTTTGGGAGCAGACGCGGTGGCGGTATCGCTCTTCGCACCTTCAACGCGAGGCGCTTGCTTGTCGGCCGCACCTGTCGTTGTTTTCTCAGCGTGCGCTGCATGAGCGGGATTGGAGGTTGTTGCGGACGATCTTGTTGACGGCAGCTTCGCAGCCGGAAAGTTCGGCTGACCTCCCAGCGACGCTATCTGCGTCTGCGATGTAGCCAGCACTTCGCGCACACTGGCATACTCGCTTTCCCACTTCATTTCGTCTTCTGCGTCCTTTGCGAGCGACAGACGGATACCCAGTACATCTTCAAGCAGCGACAACGAATCATTAGCACGGCGGCCGCCGGAAATCTCTTTCGCCTGGGCGATCATCCGCTCGAGAAGTGATCGCAAGCGATTAAGATCGTTTAGTGCTTCAACCGGCAACGTCGGATCGGAAGTATTAACTCCAAATGTTCTGTAGCGGAGCAAATGCGCACGCGCACCGTTGACTGCCTGACCCGCCAAAGCGAAATAGCTCCGGATAGACTCATCACCTCTTACGGCACGCGATCCAAAAGCCTCTTCCAGCAGCGCCTGTGCCCTGACGTAGTTGCCTTCCTCCAGATAAATGCTCATAAGCATCACTGATGTGACCGTGCGAATCGTATCGTCGGTTGTAACTGCTCTTACCGATTCAAGTTCGCTGACTGCAGTTTCCAATTGATGAGCAGCAACTAAAGCTCGCGCCCGCTCTATTCGAGATTGCAAAGCTTCCGCGGATGTGGGCGAATCAGAGGAGGTCTGGGCGTGCAAGCCAGTACCGAAACAAAGGAGAAAAACTGCGCATAAGAGGGCTTGTAAAGAAGGGCGATAATATTCTGTGTGGGTAATTCTTGTCACGAAATCTGTTCTCCAAAAAATCCGTAAGCGAGCCTGCGCTCGCTTATCATTCCCCCCAATTGTCACCTCTTATTATGGTTCGTTGTAACAATCTAACGCAAGCACGCTGGACCGCGCTGACGCAGTTCGTCCTGTTGAATGCGATGCATGATGAAGTCAGTACGCAAACTGCATCACTGCTAAGTAGCAATCTCGCTTTGTGAACAGCTAGTTCGACGCCTACTTAGCTGGGCCTCCCAAACTGCTCAAGCTCTTGCTAACTTGATCCCGAAAAACACTCGCACTCTTTTTGATTGCGGCTTCATTCAATGTCAATAACCGCCTATCGCGCATCACAATCCTGCCATTGATGATCACAGTCTGCACATCATTAGCTTTGGTCGCATACACGAGGTCGGAATAAATATTATACGCCGGTATCTGATTAAGAGAGTCCCGCTCCACCAGGACCAGATCAGCCCTTTTTCCTTTTTCCAATGAGCCAATCTCGTTTTCAAGGTGAAGCGCCTGCGCGCCGCGTATGGTAGCCAACTCAAACGCTTCCAGGGCTGAAATGACTTTCGGATCGCCGCTGAATACCTTATGAAGTTTGGCCACCGTGTCCATTTCTTCCCACATATTCAAATCATTGTTTGACGCCGCCCCATCTGTGCCCAAACCAATTCTCAACCCCTCCTTAATCATTCTGGGGACGGGCGCTACTCCCGACGCAAGTTTCATATTGGACTGCGGATTGTGGACTACCCCCGCGCCGGAGCGCGTCAAAATTTCTATCTCCCCCTCCTGCGGCCACACCAAATGCGCGGCAATCACTCGCTCGCTCAGAAATCCTATGCGTGAGAGGTACTCGACAGGGCTCGCACCCTTCGCTTTAACACTGTCGTCAACTTCTCTCCTGGTCTCGGAGATGTGCGTCACAATCGGCGCACCTGTTCGATCAGAAAAAGCCCGCACCGCTTTCAGATGTTCTTCGGAAACTGTGTAAGGAGCATGCGGTGCGATTGCGGGAATAATCAGCTCATGATTTTTCCATTTCTGAACGAACCTCTCGACATAGGCCATCGCCTCAGCATTCGTTTTGTTGTCCGCGACGGGGAAATCGATCACGGTCTCGCCGAGTACTGCTCGCACACCGGCCCTGGCAGTTTCATCAGCAATTGCGTCCTCGAAGTAATACATATCGCAATAGGTTGTGGTCCCACCACGAATCATTTCTGCCAGGCCCAGTCGCGTTCCTGCTCGCACAAATTCCTCGGTAACGTTTTTTGCTTCAGCGGGGAAGATGTATTTCGTGAGCCAGTCCTGTAGGTCGAGATCGTCCGCGAGCCCTCTAAACAGCGTCATGGGAATGTGAGTGTGGCCGTTAATGAGCCCTGGAATTACAACTCTTCCCGTGGCATCCACTATTTGCGCAGAGGTGTAACTCGCCGCGATCTCCTGCCGACCACCCACCGCGACAATGCGCCCACCGTCAACAGCAATGCCACCCCCCTGAATGACACGGCGGTCGTTATCCATGGTCACGAGCGTGCCATTCAGCACTAGTAGATCCACTCGCTTCACACGCACTCCCTTCCCCCGGGTGGTGTGTTGCGCGACCAGCGGGAACGCGGCGCCACCAAGCGTGGCAATAAGCGTGACAATGATAAAAATGTGTTTTGACATAAAGTGACGAATGCTGGGGGGTCCTTGAGGTCAGCGAACTCCCCGTACTGACTTGATGACCGATCGTGTGAACACTAGGACGACTCTTTTGCAGCGCTCAGAAAGCGAGCGTCAAAAGCTCGCGGCAGAAGTTCCCGAATCGAAACGATTTCACTCGCTCCTCGCAGATTTGCAAGCACGATTGTAGCTCCCTTGGAGAACTCCCAGATAATCTGGCGGCAGGTGCCGCAGGGTGGCGTCAACGATTTCGTATCCGCGACAACTGCTAACTCGGTAAAGTTTCTTTCGCCTTCAGACAAGGCCTTCCAGATGGCAACGCGCTCCGCGCACACAGTTAAACCATAACTCGCGCTTTCGATATTACAGCCCGTGTAAACTTTACCTTCCGCCGTCTTCACCGCCGCTCCAACAAGGAAGTTGGAAAACGGCGCAATTGAACGCAACCGTGCGGCCTTGGCCGTTTCTACCAGCTCCTGCAAACTCTCTTCGCTCAAGATTGGCCTCCAACCGAGGTTAGAGCGCCTGCCAACCTCTCACGAATCTTCCCACTTATTAGATCTATGCTCACCAGATTATGACCACCTTCCGGAATAATGACGTCCGCATGACGCTTTGATGGCTCGACAAATTGCATATGCATTGGTCGCACGGTAGCAATGTATTGCTCAATCACCGATTCGACCGTGCGGCCTCTCTCGGCAATGTCGCGACGCAGACGACGAATGAATCGGATGTCGTCCGGAGTATCAACAAAGACCTTTACGTCGAGTTGTTCAAGCAGTCGCGGGTCCGCGAAAATTAGTATGCCTTCCACTATGACGATCGGTTTGGGCTCAACCTGCCGCGTTTCATTCAAACGGTTGTGGGTTCTAAAGTCGTAGATGGGAAGATCAATTGGCTCACCGGCCTTTAGCTTTCGCACATGGTTGACAAGGAGGTCATTATCGAGGGCGTCGGGGTGGTCAAAGTTTGCCACCTGCCGATAGTCAAGCGGGAGATCCTTAAGGTTCCGGTAGTACGAATCCTGCTGAATGAAGACCACCTCGCTTGCCTCCACTGTTTCCAGTATGCGGTTTGCGACAGTTGTCTTGCCCGATCCTGTTCCGCCAGAAATGCCGATTATTAGACTCAATAGATTATTCCGGATCGCGGCTCAAAAGGATTGCCGGACTCTTAGCGACCCGGGCGGCGGTCCGTTCCACTCGAATGCCGGTTCAGCGTCGGCGCACCGCACATTCATTCCCCACATTAACGCGCTGGACGCCAATCTGAAAAAGACCCTACAAAGACCCGGCGATGTGGACGAGCTATTAAACTCGTCTTCTAACCTTCGTTTCCCAAGTTTGCTAATTCGAATACTTTTTCAGATTAGCGTTCATTTGCGTTAATCCGTGGCTACTAATCAATTGGCCCACCCCGCCGAATGCCGGCGCACTGTTCGCAATGCTAAATGGATTGAACAACGCGCTACGCGGGGATGCTAACGATCAGCCGGCGAAGCAACTTTGTAAACGTTTCGCGGACTCGCTGTCCCGTCTCCATAACTTCTTCATGGTTGATCGGATTCTCAGTAATACCCGCGGCCATATTCGTGATACAGGAAAGCCCCAAAACCTTCATCCCCATCTGGCGCGCAACAATGGCTTCAGGAACCGTACTCATGCCGACGGCGTCCGCCCCAAAAGACCGGAGCATGTGAATTTCGGCCGGCGTTTCATAGCTTGGTCCGGCGAGTCCTGCATAGATACCACGGCGCAACGTTACCCCGAGCTGGCGGGCTTCCTCGATTACCCGTTCCTGCAACTCGCGAGAATACACTTCCGACATGTCTGGAAAGCGGGGGCCGAAACGAACGTCGTTAGCGCCGCGAAGCGGATTAACACCCATGAGATTTAAATGATCACTAATCACCATTAACGCGCCCTGACTCAATTGCACATCGATTCCACCCGCAGCGTTGGTCAGTATCAATGTGTTGATGCCGAGCAGCTTGAAGGCTCTGATGGGAAACGTAACTTCCTCGAGTGAATAGCCCTCATAAAAGTGCACTCGGCCCTGCATAGCAATAACCGGTACACGCTCAACCTTGCCGGCAACCAAACGACCGGCGTGACCTTCCGCCGTTGAAGATTTAAAACCTGGAATCTCGGTGTACGGCATGCTAACGGAATCTTCGAACGACTCCGCAAAACCTCCGAGTCCACTGCCAAGCACAATCGCAATACGTGCTTCGTCGGTCATGCGCGCGCGAATGGTGCGCGCAGCATTCTCAGCGCGCGAGTATAGATTCGATGTTGCAGGTCCTTCAGCCATAACTCTAATCAGGTCACTTCGATTTCGCTTTTGCTACATCAGGTTGCCGGCTACGACCGTCCACGCAGCAGTGCCGCTCATTTTTCCTTCTGGTAAGGAATCCCCAGGGCTTTGGGCGGCCGTGATGATCCGATGAATCCTGCAAGCACAACGATGGTCAGAACGTAAGGAACCATTTGAATAAACTGTACCGGAATGTCCTCGCCGGATGGAAGCTTCACCACACCCTGCATTTGGATTGACACGGCTTCAGTAAACCCGAATAGCAGACAAGCAAGCAGGGTCTGAACGGGCCGCCATTTCGCAAAGATCAAAGCGGCCAGGGCGATGAAGCCACGTCCGGAAGTCATGTTTCGAGTAAACAACGACGACTGCCCGATGGACAAATAGGCTCCGCCAATTCCGGCCAATACTCCGGACAACAACACGCCCGCATATCTCATACGGTCGACGCGAACGCCCGCAGCATCCGCAGCTTCGGGATTTTCGCCAACTGACCGAAGCCGTAAACCGAAAGGAGTTTTGTAAAGAAGGTACCAGCTGATGGGGACTAATGCGAAGGCAATGGCAATGGGTGTCCACGGTATCAGATTATCTTTGGGAATCTGGGGCGTCGATCCAGAAGAAAGAAAAAAGGCGCCGCTCAGAAAAGCCGGCATTCCCAGCATCAGAATATTGATGGCGGTACCAGTTACTACCTGATCCGCTTTGTAGCGAATGCAGGCTACTGCGTGAACGGCAGCAATCAACATTCCTGCCAACATTCCGGCCAGGAGTCCAACAAATGGATTACCAGACGCGTACGTGATCGAGGCAGCAGTGAATGCCCCGGCAAGCATCATTCCTTCCAGGGCGATGTTGATTACACCCGACCGTTCGGAAAACAGTCCGCCGAGCGCCGCCAGTATCAACGGCGCTGACGAACGCACGGTTGACCAGACAAGAGCTATAGTGAAGATTTCTGCCATGACTTTAGATTTTTGACCGTCTCAATAAACCAAACTTGCTAAACGAACCACGGAAAAACGCCTCCGCGGCCACGAACAAGATTATCGTGCCTTGTAAAACCTGCACGATGTCCTTCGTCACGTGTTCGGTGAACGCGTCCACGGGAAGTCCGCCCCGCTGAATAATCGCAAACAGCAGTGCCGATATAATAACGCCCACAGGATGGTTACGACCCAAGAGCGCAACAGCAATGCCGGTGAAACCATAGTTGTCGGAGAATCCGTCATAGTAACGGTAGCGATAGCCAAGCACTTCATTGATACCAACCATTCCTGCCAGGCCTCCGGAGATCGTCATCGCTACAATAATTTGCTTGCGAACGGAAATGCCACCGTATTCCGCTGCACTCGGATTCGTGCCGGTAGCCCGCATCTCATAGCCCCACTTGGTATGCCACAAGAACAAGTAAACCAATCCGCAACAAACCAGAGCCAGTAAGAACGACAGGTTAAGGGGAATGAACTGGGGCAAGCCGGGAATGAACTTTCCGAGCCGGGCGATATGTCCAGCTTCGCTTATCTGCGCAGTTTGCATTATCGGATCGCCCGGGATTTTATAATGGTACTGCGTGAAATAACTGCATAGCGCGACGGCGATGAAATTAAGCATGATCGTGTTAATTACTTCATGCGATCCGAACCGCGCTTTTAACACTCCGGGAATGCCGCCCCAAATAGCACCGGCGCTGACGGCTGCTACAAAACATAACGGGATCAGTAGCAATGCCGGCAGATTGGCAATGGGAGAGTTGACGACATCCCCGGCTGGTGACCTTATGATGACGCCCCCGAACTCAATACCAACCCATGCCGCCGCAAAGGCTGCTACATACAACTGCCCTTCCGCACCAATGTTCAGGAGGCCGCAACGGAACGCCAGGGCGACAGCGAGTCCTGTAAAAATAAGAGGCGTGGCATAGAAAAGGGTGTAACCAATTCCCACGGGCCAGGAAAACGCACTGCCAAAAAGCAACGCGTACGTCGTCAGAGGATTATCGCCGATGATGAGTATTAAGATTCCGACAACTACAAAAGCGGCCACGACCGCTATCAATGGAAAGAGGATTTCGCGTAGAAGTTTCATCAATATTCAGACTTGATTTTCATGTTAGATGGTTTCGATTGAGCTTTGTATTTTGTACTTTGTGCTTTGTTCTTTGACCTGACCAAGCACAAAATACAAAACCAATTCGTCTGCAAGCTACGGAGGTTTTAGTGACCACGTGTCATCAACAACCCGATTTCTTCGATGGTTGCGATCTTCGGATCAACCTCGCCAACAATTCTTCCTTCATGAATAATCAGCAATCGATCCGCGAGTGAAGTTACCTCTTCCAGCTCCGCCGATACGAGCAGGATGGCGCACCCTGAATCCCTTAGTGCAATCAGCTTACGATGAATAAATTCAATGGCGCCGATATCAACGCCTCGGGTCGGTTGCGAGACCAGCAGAACCCTTGGAGGAACTTTAAACTCTCGTCCAATTATCAACTTTTGCTGGTTACCACCTGAAAGAGCTCGCGCGGCAAGATCCGGGTTCGCCGGGCGTACGTCAAAACCTTCGATAATCTCCACGGCCCGCCGGCGAACAGCCTTGTTATCCAAAAAGACTCCGGCTAAAGCCACGACTGGCGGGCGGTAGTGCATACCAAGAATAGAGTTTTCGGAGAGATCAAACTCAAGCAAAAGACCACGCCGGTGCCGGTCTTCCGGGATGTGAGCGATTCCTAATTCTCTTCGCAACCGGGCGGCTTCCTTTGTGATATTTCGATCCTCAAAATGGATTTCACCGGTAAGTTGCGAGGGGCTAATCAACCCCGCAAGGGCTTCGATCAATTCCTTTTGGCCATTACCTTCGACACCCGCAATGCCCAAAATCTCCCCCTTGCGGACTTCAAACGAAATGCTATCGACCGCTTTGGCGCCTTTGCTCTCGACTGAGAGGTTTCGAACACGAAGTTCAGCCCCGGCGATGCGCGGTGGTTCCTTTTCGACCCGTAAAAGTACTTCGCGGCCGACCATCAGTCGCGCCAGTTCCGCGGCATCCGTTTCCTTAGTCTGCAGACGTCCAACCACGCGACCGTCGCGCATTACGGTGACTTCATCTGAGATTGCGAGCACTTCGCCCAGCTTGTGAGTGATTATCACTACCGTCTTTGCCTGTTCGCGCATCCTGCGGAGAATGGAAAAGAATTCATCAACTTCCTGCGGAGTCAAAACAGCGGTAGGCTCGTCAAGTATCAGCAGACCTGCATGACGGTAGAGCGCCTTGAGAAGTTCCACACGTTGCTGTTGTCCTACTGAAAGATGCTCAATAACTGCATTAGGGTTAACCGCCAGCTTGAATTCTTCAGACAGCTTGCGTATTTCCAGGCTCGCCTTGGCTAGATCGAGGGAAGCGGAACTGCCAGGCTCTGCGCCGAGCACAATATTCTCGGCGACCGTCATTGTATCGACCAGCATAAAATGCTGGTGGACCATTCCTATACCGAGCGCTATCGCATCGTGAGGCGAATTAATTTCTCGAGGCTGGCCGTCGACTAAGATCTCACCGTCGTCAGCTTTATAGAATCCATAGGCGATGCGCATCGCTGTTGATTTCCCGGCCCCGTTTTCACCCACGATGGCATGAATCGTGCCGGGTTTGACGACAATGTTGACTTTGTCATTCGCGAGAACGGCGCCAAAACGTTTTGTTATGTTTCGAAGTTCAAGCATCGACAATGGTTTTTGGTCTTTGGTTTTTGGTCTTTGTTTTCGGTTTTTGGTTAGGGTCTATATTCGACAGTGCCGATCGAGCGCAAATAAGCGTTTAGTTTGGGGGTGAGTTCCTTAATTATTGGGACCAGCTCTCCTATTTGTTTTTCATTTAAGAGTTTTCGTTTGTATGACCGGCGAAGCCAATGTTGGGTTTCGTAGAGAGAGCCGCGCGCAATTCTAATGAATCGCCGCAAATCGGCGTCTGAACCGCGGCCGCTTCCTTCAGCGATGTTGGCACCCACGCTGTCAGCAGAACGAATGAGTTGTCTACCAACAGTTTCTTTTTGCGAAGAAATCCCAGCCGATAACAATTTTCCATATCTGATCGGCAAGTTTCTCAGCCAGTTTATAAACCTGAAGCTTTTCAAAGTTCGTTTTATCCGTCATTGTGAGGTTCGTCTGGACAATTTGCTCATATTTGGGAAATAGAAATCAAAGACCAAAAACCTAAGACCTAAAACCGTTTTATTGACTCATCGCATCCGTGACCTTCAATTCCCCGTTGATGATCTTCTTCTTTGCTTCTTCTGCCTGCTGCAGCATCTCTGGAGTAAGTAAATCTTTATTAAAGCCATCGAGGGAATAACCGACACCATCTTTATCGAGTCCATAGACGTGAAAACCCGTCTTAAACTGAGCATTCACTACGTCGTGAATGATCGAATAGACCGCATTGTCTACGCGTTTGACCATGCTGGTCAGTACAAACCCTGGCTTCACCATGTTCTGGTTTGAGTCAACTCCGATTACAAAGTGCGTCGCGCGTCCGTTTTGTTTCCCTTGCTGTTCAACCGCATCAAAAGCTCCCAGACCGGAGTTTCCCGCGGCCGTGAAAATCACGTCCGCTCCTTTACTGATTTGGGCCAGGGCGATCTCTTTGCCTTTACCGGGATTGTTCCAGGCCGCATCGGTAACCCCAACATAGTTTGGGATAACGCGAATGTTCGGGTTCACTGCTCGCGCGCCTTCTTCATACCCCTCCTTGAACCGGTGAATAAGGCCGATGTCCATCCCTCCCAGAAACCCTATCGTACCGGTCCTGGACGTCTTCGCCGCCAGCATGCCAACCAGATACGAACCTTCATGTTCTTTAAACACGAGCGAAGCCACATTCGGAAGATCGCTGACACCGTCAACTACAGCAAATCGTATGTTCGGATAGTCTTTAGCAACTTGTTCGATGATTGGAGTTTGCGCGAATCCTATTCCGATAATCAGATCGTAATTGCGTTCCGCAAATGCCCGCATTGCCGGCTCGATAGAAGTGGGATTGCCCGGCTCGATATCGCGGAGAACGATACCAAGAGGCGGCTTGCCGCAACTTGTACCGTCAGGCCACTTGCCTGTTTCAGCGCACTTGGCGCCCGCAAACGCCGCTGCATTAAAGGACCGATCATCCTTTCCACCAATATCAAACACGATACCCACGTGGACCTTCGACTTATCGTCAGCACCATAACTAGCGCGGTTGCACGCAGACCCGAAAACTGCCAACAGACACAGAACAGTTAATGAAGACCAAAATACAAACTTCATTGGTTAATCACTTCTTTCATGAGCGGAGGTATTTCACTTAAAGGTGTCTGACCGATTTCGTACGCCGCCTGGATACGTTGGGCCGCTTGCCGGGCCTTCGACTGATTGCGGCAATAAATCGTGCCCAGCAAATCATCTGAAAAGATGCGATCCCCAAGCTTAACCTCGGCGATGAAACCAACTGAGGGATCTATAGTGTCTTCAATGCGCACACGGCCCCCGCCGATAGCTGCAATCGCGTGACCAATTTCTGTCGTATTAATCTTTTGAACAAAACCAGAACGCGGCGATTCTACCTTAAACGATTCCTTCACCAAAGGAAGAAACTTCTCAGGATCGTCACAGACTCGCGGCTCGCCTCCCTGCTCTTCTACATTTCTGCGGAAACAATCCAGCGCGGCCCCCGAACTCAAAATCTCCTGCAATCGCCGGCGAGCAGAATCCAGAGACTCATCAACATGGGCCAGAACCAACATGTGGGCTGAAAGTTCGAGCGAGAGATCCAAAACCGGAACCGCACCGGCATTTGATTCACCACGCAGTAGCTCTATGCATTCTTTCACCTCCAGCGAATTTCCGACAGCACGTCCCAGGGGTTGATTCATGTCTGTAAGTAAGGCGCGCGTTCGAATGCCGCACGAGTTGCCTGTTTTGACGAGCGCGTGGGCCAGCGCTTTAGCCCGCTCTTCTTCTCGCATAAACGCACCTGAGCCAAACTTTACGTCAATAACCATTGCGTCAAGTCCGGCCGCGCCTTTTTTTGAAATTATCGAAGCCACGATTAAAGGAATGGCTTCTACCGTGGCCGTCGCGTCCCGCAAGGCATACATTTTCTTGTCGGCAGGGGCCAGCTCAGCTGTTTGACCGGACATTGCGTAACCGACGGTCTTCAACACTCTTTCAAATTCTGTTGCGCCCAGGTCGACTCGATACCCGGGAATGGATTCCAGTTTGTCGAGTGTTCCTCCTGTGTGGCCCAGCCCACGTCCGGAGATCATGGGCACGCACACGCCGCATGCTGCTACCATCGGTGCAATCAGAAGCGAAGTTTTGTCGCCAACACCACCGGTGGAATGCTTGTCGGCCTTTGGTTTTTCAATTGCCGAAAAATCCAGGGTATTGCCG
>JBHENH010000031.1:0-12741 GCA_046262135.1 Pyrinomonadaceae bacterium | reverse complement strand
CATTGCGTCTGTGAGAATTTCCTGCTCGACATCATTCATGCCCTTCAGAAAGATCGCCATTAGCAGCGCACTGATCTGGTAGTCGGCGATTGTCCCACGGGTAACACCTTCGATGAAGAAAGTGATCTCCTCACGAGTAAGCTGTTCGCCGTCGCGCTTCTTGCGAATTACATCCTGCGGTCTCAATCGTTGCCCCTTAGACTGTGTAACCCAAACTTTTAGTTTGCGATCGCTAGCTGCCAATCAACTTGATAGCTTCCGAATGCCCCGCAAACTAACGTTTGCGTTACGATTGGACCAGAACTACTGCCTGGGCGGAAACCGCGAGTCCTTTACCGACAGCCTCAAGACCCTCACCGGTCTTGGCTTTTATACTCACACAGGAAAGTTCCACGCCCAGAGCTTCAGCTATATTTTCTCGCATAGACAGCACGTAAGGCCTGAGCTTTGGTGATTCAAGCATAATCGTTGAATCAACATTGACGACCTGAACGCCGCGCTCGTGTCCAAGCCAGACGACGCGGGAAAGCAGGTGCAGGCTGTTTGCGTCTTTCCATTGCGGATCATCATCGGGGAAGTGTAGGCCGAGATCGCCTTCGCAAAGAGCTCCGAGAATTGCATCGGTAATAGCATGCAAAAGGGCGTCGGCGTCCGAGTGGCCCTCGCCACCTCTCTCTGCGGCAATGTGTACACCGCCGAGCACAAGCGGACGACCTTCAACCAGCCGGTGTGTGTCGTTGCCAATGCCAATGCGTAACATCAGAAGTCAGAGGTCAGAAATCAGAGCTTTGAACTTTCAACTTTGTGCTTTGAGCTTCGTGCTTTGAGCTTTGGACTATGCGCTTCCGGTCCAAAGCTAAGCTCAAAGCACGAAGCTCAAAGCTCAAAGTTCCTTTCCATCAGAATCGCTTCCGCGATTGCCAAATCTTCTGGTTGGGTAATCTTGATATTCCGCGAACTTCCCTCCACTATCGCAATCTTCACGCCGATGCGTTCTACCAGAGAACTCTCATCAGTCAATTGCGGATCAGAGATGTCGACGTCACGATACGCACGGCGAAGAAGTTTATAGTGAAAGCATTGCGGTGTCAGGGCATTGCGCACGTCAGAATGCTTGAGGGTCCTGACAACTGCGCCGTCCCGCACTTCCTTCATCGTGTTTACGGGCGTGGAAACCAGAATAGCCGCGCCTTCCCGTCCGGCAGCCTCGACCGTCCGAATAATTTCATCCGGTGTGACAAAAGGACGTACGCCGTCGTGCACCGCAACGACGTCTGCCGTCGCTTCCCGCACAGCTTCCAAACCGCGCAAGACCGATTCAGCGCGTGTCGAGCCTCCGGGTACTATTTTTGTAAGCTTTCGTAAAGCGTATTTATTAGCTGCGGAAAGAAAACCAGCGGAGTCTTGCGCAGGTATGACGACTATGATCTCTTGAATAACGCCACACTGCTCGAACGCCTTGAGTGTGTGGAAAAGTATCGGGACTCCCGCGAGCTCAAGAAACTGCTTCGGTCTCTTGCCAGCCAACCGCGTGCCCTGCCCGGCTGCGGCAATGATCGCAACGTTCATAAAAGAGTGACGGGTAACAAGTAACAAGTAACAAGAATGACCGAAGCACCCTTGTCACTTGTCACTTGTCGCTCGTCACTTCGTCTTACGATTCCGTTATGGGTTCACTGTCTGTGATACGCACGGGCAGTGGCCCATTCCTCACTTCACGAGCAGGGCGGCGGCCAGAGCCATTGATCCGGTGTTCGCCACTGGTCGATCCGTTTTCAGCGTCTTCCCAAAGGCGTCCAAAGATCATTTTCCCAGCGGTTGTTTGAAGCACGCTGGTGACCGCAATATCAGCGTTCTTACCAATAAGCCTGCGCGCGTTATCGACTACTACCATCGTTCCATCATCAAGATATGCAACCCCTTGATTGTATTCCTTGCCTTCTTTCAAAATGAAGACCCGCATCGCTTCGCCAGGGAGTACGACAGGTTTAAGAGCATTTGCAAGTTCATTGATGTTCAGGACACTTACGCCCCGTAGCTGCGATACCTTGTTAAGATTGAAATCATTGGTAACGATCACGGCGTCAAGTTGTTTTCCGAGCTCAATCAATTTCAGATCAACCTCGCGCACTGACGGAAAGTCGGTTTCCACAATCTGAATATCCAGTGAACTGTTGTTTTGCAAGCGGTTGAGCATATCCAGACCGCGCCGGCCGCGCTGGCGTTTTGAAGAATCCGGCGAGTCGGCCACCTGCTGTAGTTCCCGAAGGATGAATTGCGGGATTATGAGCGATCCGGTGAGAAAGCCTGTTTCAGCAACGTCAGCGATTCGGCCGTCAATAATCACTGAGGTGTCGAGAATCTTTAGATCGCGGCGCGACGCTTTATCGGTGAGTATGCCCCCGAGAGCCGACAGTTCGAGGTAATCACCTTTCGCTGCGCCGACCATGAGACCCACGTAAGCCATGAAAAACGTGAGTGATAGGGTTAAGAACGTTTTAACTTCAGGAGCTACTGCGGGCGATTCCTGGCGACTAATCAAAGATCCGATTAGATAGGCGCCGATAATTCCCATAATTGAACCTACGGCGGCCCCGATGAGCGTTTTTAAACTCGCCCGCCTGATCCTCCGTTCAAACAGAATGATGCAGATTGCAATGACGGCGCCGGTGGCCGCAGAAATCCAGCGATCCCCATTAATCGGTTTGAGAACGTAGCCTGACGCGACTAGAATTCCAGCAAAAATCAGGCGAATAATAACGACATCTGCATGCATAACGGCCCGAATATTATCACGCCGCAACGTGCCCGTCACGGAAAACCTCCTCCAATCAGGATGTCCTGGGAGGAAAACGCGGACCGGCAAGTGGGGGGCGGATAAAGTGAGCTATTTACGGGGATTACGCGCGCATGGAGGGCGGATAGCGTTCGGATGGAGACCTTGCTAAGGCCCCCATCCGAACCTGGTCATCTTTAACGGTTATCAGGATAGACGATCCGGGCACTAAAGCTGCCACTGTTGTCACTGTAGTTGTCATCGTTCACCATTAAAAATAGCCTGCCATCCACCGGGGTCGTCAGCGTTAGCTGGTTGCCGACATAAAAAGGCTGCGAGGTTTGGCCATTGGTGGAAACGATGTAACCAATGAGAGCGCCTACACCAGCGGTCGGGACAGGATAGGTTCCGGCACCAAACACTGCTCCGGTGCTGGGGCGTCCTCCCTCTGGCGAAACAACTCCGGCGCGCCGGCCTGCAGTCACATTTCCAGTTGCTGTAATAGTGACTTGATCGCCAGCCCGCAAATCGATACCGGTGTCCGCTCCACGCGACTGGTTGCCCTGCACAGCAATAATACGCTCAAGCATGCGCCCGCTACGTCGTGTGTCCCTATTTGGATTGTAGGGATCGTAAGTCCCGATCTGGCGAGACCGAATAGGGGCAGGTTCTGTGCCCGAGTCATCCGGCAAACCGAAGGGATCGTAACTGGTGTCATTAGGACTTCGACTATCATCAGCTCGCGCCATCGTGGTCAGATCAACCTCTTTCCGTATCCGAACGTTGTAGGCGCCGCGCGCGTCGGTATACGACCCGCGGTTAGCAGTCAGATAGAGCCGGCCGTCACGGTCGGCTACGAAGTCGCGACCGGCACCGATCTCGATAATCGGCGAGTCGTTGTCATTCCCAATTACTCCGATTAAGGCACCTTCCGCCGCTCGAGGCAATGGCGCGCTCGGGTCGGTGGTTCTCAACCCAACAGGAGTGATGCGCGCGCGACCGGCGTAGATCGTTCCTGTGGCATCCACGCGGATTCGCTCGCCACGCCTTAAATCGAGACCACTGTCTACCCAGTTTGAGCCGAGCGCGACATCAACGGTCCTTGTTTGAAAACGCGCCTCATCGAGAGATCGGCCGTCAATTTCAATTCGTTCAATATCGCGAGGACGCAGGAAAATGACCTCACCCGCGCTAACGGTTCGGGTGGGGCCACTTGACGTCGTCCCGCTGCGATTATCAGACGGACGGACTGGCAAGGTTGCGGCAGAAGTTAGTTGGACGGCAAATCTGCCGTTAATAAACCCAAGCACTGTACCTCGAAGGGTTGTTCCGCCGCGCAGAAACACAGTGTCAGCAGAAGCGATCGACAAAGAAGCAAAGACAATCAGCAAAGCAAAAACTAGTTTTTTCATAATGGTTTCCTCAAGCGTTTTACTACTCGTAGATCTGTTGATCAGCGCCTTTAAGCCATCTTCGCGGAGGCTTGGGACGCAGAGCGAGGCGCTATCTTAGGGCTGCATGTCCGAAGCAGGTTGATCTTGGGGGCGCAAAAATTGGGAGAGTTTTCTGTGCAGAATGCGTATGCTCTTTGGGAACTGCCCATAGGTTACACCTTTAGAGCAGCCACGAGCAAGTTATAGGTACGACGTCAGTCTGAAGTCTCCCGAAAAGAATCAACGTCCTAGTAGCACCGGCGAGGTCCGCTCGGCCGCCAGATGGAAACAAGTCCCTTTACGGAAAGCTCAGTCGTTATGTGACGTTGCGGGCGAGGGCGCGGTCCCCCCAGACAGCAGTCGCTCGGAAAGTCCAAATGCGCCTGCGGGTTAATACAAGCCGTCTGGAATATAGCTTTAGTTTGCGTTTGTGAACCAGCAACCTCGAGCCTGAGCTCTTAACGCGACCATTTAAGGCGAGGCCGGCCCACCCGTTGGCGGCGGCTTCACATTAATCGCCGGAATGTTCTGATCGCGCACAAGCTGGTTAAAGGTAGGGACCTCGGTCTTCATGATCTGGCCGAACTTTGTTAACTGTGCGTCGATCTGCACCACCAACTCATCGTAAACCGCATACGATTGGTCGTTTGGCGCCGCGTCAGCTCTCGCTACCACGCCAGCCAGCGCCGCCAGCTTGTTATCAAGACGAATCGGATAGTTTAAGGGATCCTGACTGCTCTGGTTTTTTGTTTGGTACAAGGCTTCCTCGACTGCAGCCAGGCTTTTCTTTAAACCCATCGCCGCATCGTTGATGACTTTGAAGCCTGGCTGACTGCCCGCTCGTTTCAATAGATCGTCCACCTGTTTGCGCACGTCGCGGATCTGTATGATGGCATTGTGTATCTCTGTTACCTTGTCGCGAATTTGCAAACCCAGCTCGGCTTGCTTCGCGTAGTCGGTTGCTGAAGTTGCCAAGCGCGGATCGCTTTTCACTTCGAAGCTTTCAGTCATTGTTTTACCATCCACCGTTAGCCGGACTTGATAATTACCAGGCACGACCCTCGGGCCACGCATTTCTCCGGCCCATAAAATCATTCCCGGAAACCGAACAGAATCGGCATACCGTAAATCCCATACAAAACGGTTTAGGCCCACATCTGTGGTGACGCGAGGCTGACGTACTCCACCAAAAGATACCGACTCCTCGCCAGACGGAGCCTGCGGCTCGTCGGGCGGCGTTTGCACTGGAGCGACGCCAGGAGAAGGTGAAGCGAGAGGTGCAGCAGCCGGTGGTTGAGTAGTTGTTACCGCTTCCACCCCCACGTTAGGTGACGGTGAGGGTGTGGGTGATGGTGTTTGCGAGCTTCTCGACGATGCATCTGCCCTGGGTGGTTTCGCGGTAAACTTTTGTATCGATTTGCCCGAGGAGTCTAGAAATTCCAGTACGACGTCGGTTGTGGGTTTGGAGCTCAGCCAATAATAAATAGCGGCTCCATTCGCCGGATTCATTCCGATCGTAGCCGTCGCTGGCAGGGGATTTCCACCGCCCGCCTGCAGTCGATAGGAGCTTTCCGGTCGAAACAACCTGGTCTGTTTCGTCGCGTTCAATCCGCCTGCTTCCATTAACTGATGAATCAGCGGCAGATCATCAAACACCCAGAACGAGCGCCCTTGCGTGGCGGCCACCAAATCTTGCTGGCGTTTGTGGATCGCCAAATCTGTGATCGGCACAACAGGAAAATTGAATTGCATTGATTGCCAGCTCGCTTCAGCACCAAACGACAGATAGAGACCGGTTTCAGTTCCAGCGTAAAGCAAGCCACGCTTGTTCGGATCTTCGCGTATTACTCGCGTGAAAGCTGTATTCGGGATTCCGTCAACGATTTTCTTCCAGGTCTTGCCATAGTCATTGGTCTTGTATAGATATGGCCTGTTGTCGCCCCACTTATACATTGTTGCAGCCACGTAAGCGGTAGCGGGATCATTAGGAGACGCTTCGATGGAATTAATCTGAATCCACTCCGGCATCAGGCTGGCCGGAGGCGTTACGTTTGTCCAGTTCTTACCGCCGTCGCGTGTGATCTGAACCAACCCGTCATCTGAACCGGTCCAGATCACACCTTTCTCGATCGGCGATTCCATCACCGTGAATATCGTGTCGTAGTATTCAACGCTGGTATTATCTTTTGTGATTGGACCACCTGAGGAACCCTGCCTGGATTTGTCGTTACGCGTAAGGTCAGGGCTGATTACTTGCCAACTCTGACCCTCGTTTATTGACCGGAAGAGGACGTTTCCGGCCGCGTATAACGTATTTTCATCATGCGGTGAAAATAGAATGGGAAAGTTCCATTGGAAACGATACTTCAAAACATCTGCGCCTGCGCCCATAGGATTGTTTGGATATGGAGAAACATCGCGCAGCTGACCAGTGCGGTGGTCGTAGCGAGTTATCAGCCCGCCGTATGAACCAGCAAAAACGATCAAACTATCCTTAGGCGACGGAGCAACCCAACCGGATTCTCCACCACCCACGTCAAACCAGTCTTCCCGCCTGATGCCGGCGTCCATCGTACGGCTGGCAATGCGAACGGTCGAATTGTCCTGCTGGGCGCCGTAGATGTGATACGGAAAATCCTTATCGACAGCAACCCGGTAAAACTGGGCGGTTGCCTGGTCCTGCTCGGTCCAGCTTTTGCCGCCATTGAATGAAACGTTTGCGCCACCATCGTTGCTGTTAATCATGCGATTCGGATCGTCCGGCGCAATCCACAGATCGTGATTGTCTCCATGAGGCACCGAGATTGCCGTGAAGGTTTTGCCGGCATCGTTTGATTTGTAGAGCCCGGTATTTAATACATAAACCGACTCTGGGTTTTTAGGATCTGCGTAAATCCGTGAGTAGTACCAGGCACGCTGCCGCAAACGGCGCTCCTCGTTCACCCTGGTCCAGGTCTTACCCGCGTTGTCCGATCGAAACACTCCGCCTTCTTCCGCCTCCACGATGGCCCACAACCGATCTGAATTTGCCGGTGAGACGGTGATACCCACTTTGCCTATCATGCCTTTTGGCAAACCCTGGTTACGCGTGAGATCAGTCCAGGTGTCTCCGCCATCCGCCGATTTGAGAATCCCGCTGCCAACCCCACCGCTCTCGAGTGTCCACGGTTTTCGATACACTTCCCATACACCGGTATAAACAATATTTGGATTGGTAGGATCAAGAATGAGATCGGAGGGTCCCGCTTTGTCGCCGCGATAAAGTATTTTCTGCCAGGTTTTCCCGCCATCCCTTGAGCGAAAGACTCCGCGCTGTTCGTTCGGCGCCCAAACGTGTCCCTGTGCGGCCACGTAAACGATGTCGGGATTCTTTGGGTGCACACGTATGCGCGAAATCTGGCGCGTATCTTCAAGCCCGATTCGTTTCCAGGTCTTGCCCGCATCAATAGATTTATAAACCCCATCGCCATGGGAGACGTTTCCACGAATAGGCGACTCACCCATTCCGACGTAGATTGTGTTCGGATCCGAATCCGACAAACCGATCGCGCCAACTGAGCCCGTGCCAAATACCGAATTGTCACTGATAGGTTCCCAGTTAATACCACCATCCACCGTCTTCCAGACGCCCCCGCCTGTAGCGCCGAAGTAATAAACCAGAGGCTGGGATGTTACGCCCGCCACAGCCGTGACACGGCCCCCTCGAAACGGACCTATCAGGCGCCATTGGAGTGGCTTGAGTGGATCCGATTCGCCGGCGGCCGTCGGCGTATTTTGGTTCTGCTGGCCCTCAATCGAATTGAAACCTGCAAAAGCAGTGACTAGAAGAATTGAAACCAGACAGGCACACGTGCGACTCTTGACGAGCGATGTCTTGAACATTCTCGTGGACTCCTTTAACTTTGGCGCGTTTGGATTTCTTTAGCAGCGTCGGACGATTGCGAATAATATCAATTTGATGCGGTTCGGGAAAAGAGAGAGTGGCATGCTGTCAGGAAAGATATGCAGAACCGCGAGCAGTAGCAGGTCCGACACTCGACTGACATCGCCTTAAGTAACTTGAACGCGACCCCGGTCGCTACGGCTCGCGGTTCTGTATTCATCTGTCCTCGACGAGAGCTTCCAGGCAGGAGTTTGAGCTGTATGTCGTCCATGGCGCTCCGTGCTGTTTGTTGAACACTTGGCACTTCAATCTGTGATAGAGGAACCAACCATGCCTTCTCGCATTGCGCGATCTTTCTGCTTCTTGCTGGCGGCCCTTCTCCTCTTTTCTTCTCTTGCATCGCCCGAAACAAGCTCTGCGGCTGTCACACCTGAAAACCTCTACTCGGCCTTGAAGTGGCGTTGCATCGGGCCGCATCGTGGCGGGCGCGTCCTGGCGGTGTCGGGAGTTCGCGGCGACCCGAATACCTTTTACTTTGGAGCAGTCGCCGGCGGCGTCTGGAAAACCACAGATGCCGGACGAACATGGATCCCGATCTTTGACAGTCAGCCGGTCGCCTCTATTGGTGCCCTCGCTGTATCCCTATCAAGCCCGAACGTGATCTACGTAGGTACAGGCGAAGCTGATATGCGGTCCGACATCTCCTATGGCGCCGGCGTATACAAATCAACGGATGCCGGCCAGAACTGGTCGTTCCTCGGACTTGCGGATACACGGCAGATTGGTCGTGTGTTAGTCGACCCGAGGGATCCCAACATCGTGCTCGTAGCTGCGCTGGGTCACGGCTTCGGCCCGAATACAGAGCGCGGTGTATTTCGTTCCACAGACGGAGGTAAGAATTGGACCAAGGTTCTCTATAAAGATGAAAACACCGGCGCAATTGATCTTGCATACGATCCTGACAATTCGCGGACCGTTTACGCCACCTTGTGGAACACGCGCCGTCCGGCGTATAGCACTTACGCACCCATAACCGGTCCAGGTGGCGGACTCTACAAATCGGTCGATGCCGGCGTAACCTGGAGGGAATTAACGGGTCATGGTTTGCCATCCGTCCAACTGGGAAGAATCGGCGTTGATGTAGTAGCGGGTATGCGGGGCCGGCGCGTGTATGCCCTGATTGATGCAAAAGACTCAAGCGGCCTCTATCGCTCAGATGATGGAGGCGAAAATTGGAGTCTTGTCAGCACCGACCCGCGAATCCTCAGCCGCGGTTGGTACTTTGGGGAAGTTAGAAGCGATCCAAAAAACCCTGACGTGGTCTACGCTTCAAACGTCTCCCTTTATCGTTCAACCGACGCGGGTAAAACATTCAAAGCAATCAGGGGCGCACCAGGCGGTGATGATTATCACTCGCTCTGGATCGATCCCGAAGACAACCGGCGCATCGTTTCCGGGGTTGATCAGGGCACGATTGTCACCGTAAACGGCGGTAAGACGTGGAGCACCTGGTATAACCAGCCGACCGCTCAGTTTTATCACGTCGCCGTGGACAATCAGTTTCCTTACTGGGTATATGGCGCTCAACAGGACAGCGGGACCGCCGCTGTGATAAGTCGTAGCGATTACGGGCAGATAACCTTCCGTGACTGGCATCCCATTGGCGCTGGTGAGAGTGGCTACATTCTTCCCGACCCGGTCGACCCACAGATTGTTTATGGTGGAAGTACCGGTGGAGAGCTTTATCGCTTTGACAGGAAGACCGGCCAGGTGGAGGACGTATCCCCTACACCCGCAGAAATTGGGATGAAGGTGAGACATCGGTACCCATGGACCACGCCAATGGCGTTCTCTCCGAAACCGCCACATGCGCTCTATCAGGCGTCGCAGTTTCTTATGAAGACTTCGGACGCAGGAAAGAGCTGGAACATTATTAGCCCCGACCTGACTTTGCGCAGCGGCGAGAAAGAGGATGGCGCTCGCGGTGTTATCTATACCATTGCTCCTTCTTCCCTCGCGGCGGGCACAATTTGGATCGGCACAGACAACGGCTTAGTGCAAATAACTCGAGATGACGGCAAAACGTGGAGTGAAGTATCGCCTCCAGGCCTCGCCCCCTGGAGCATGATTAGCCTTATCGATGCGTCTCCGCACGATGCAGAAACAGCTTATGCAGCAGTCGACCGGCATCAAATGGATGACATTCGGCCTTATATCTACCGTACTCGAGACTTTGGGAAGACATGGACCAGCATCATGAACGGAATTCCAGAGAATGCTTATGTACATGCCGTTCGTGAGGATCCTGTTCGCAAGGGCCTGCTTTTTGCCGGTACTGAACTGGGAGTCTATGTTTCTTTCGACGATGGCGAGTCATGGCAATCACTGCAACTCAATCTCCCTGTGTCGCCGATACGCGACTTGGTAGTCAAAGGCAATGACCTTGTTGTCGGCACACACGGACGCTCGTTCTGGATACTTGATGACATCTCCCCACTTCGTGAACTGAACTCGCGCATCGCGGGAGAGAGTGTGCATCTATTTCGCCCCGCAACGGCGATTCGGATGCGCAAGAACGAGAGTCACGATACGCCATTTCAACCTGAGATGCCGGCGGGAAAGAACCCACCGGCGGGAGCTATTATCGACTACTCCTTGAACTCAGTACCGTCGCTGGTAATTCTCGAAATGTTCGATAGTAGCGGAAACCTGGTGAGGAGATATTCCAGTGCGGATCAAGTGCCCAAACCTGATGAGACTCAGGCGTTTCCGACCTATTGGTTCAATCCGCCTGCTCCGCCTTCGACGAAGACCGGATTAAATCGTTTTGTGTGGGATTTGCGATACGAGTCTCCAAAGGCACTGCGGTATGGCTACAGCATTGCTGCCGTCTACGGTGAAGACATCATTATGGTCCCCGAAGGTCCGCTCGTTGTACCGGGCACTTATCAGGTGAAATTGATCGTGGATGGTCGCAGTTACACAGCACCTCTGGAAGTCAGAATCGATCCGCGCGTCAGAGTTGAGTCTGCCGCCCTGACGAAACAACTTGCGTTGCAGATGAAAATCAACGAGGGCATGAACCAGAGTTTTGAAGCTGTGCAGCAAGTTCGAACGTTGCGCAGCCAATTGGCGCAGCTTCAGGACAAACTTAAATCCGACCCCAACGCAGGCGTGATTCTTGATGCTATTGCTTCGCTCGATAAGAAGGCCGCTGAATTAGTCGCGGTCGAACAACAGTGGCCTCCGGTCGGGGTCGTCTCGGCTGCCTCGCTGAATGGCGCGCTTGGCTCATTGGCGCAATTGGTGGGCGGCGCAGACTCAGCACCTACCGTGCAGGCCTTTGAAGCCTTTGATATCTACAGTGTCATGCTGGGCCAGCAACTGGCTAAATGGTCCGCTTTGAAAGCCACAGAGCTTCCGGCATTGAATGAATTATTACGCCAAAGGCGGATAGCAACCATAACGATCAAGAATTAGTTGCTGGTTACAGTTTTCTTGGATCGATACCTTTGCGGTTCCTCGTTACGGTTAGTGCCTGAAGGATTAGAACGTGCACATCGGAACGGTCGAGCAGATCTGGCGATATCCCGTAAAGTCGATGGCAGGGGAGAGGCTTGGAACATGTTCCGTTCAGGCGCGAGGAATTACAGGCGATCGCGGTTGGGCCTTGCGTGATGAAGTCGCCAAAGAAATAACCAATGGAAAACGAATTCCTCACTTGATGCACTGTGCCGTGCAGTATCGCGAGGAGCCTGACGAGAACTCAATTCCCCAGGTTGACATAGCGTTTCGGGATGGAACGAGAATCGCGAGCGATGATCCTGGCGTAAACGCGCGCTTGTCCGAAGTCCTTGGCAAGACCGTCTCGTTATGGCCTTTGCAGCCCGCAAGTAACAAAACTCATTATCGCAGGGCCAAATTCGGCGCGCGCCTTGCGGGACGCCTAAGTAAGTTTGAAGGCTTTCGATCAATCCTGCCGGCATTGACCAGCTTTGGCAGCATGAATGTAGCCGTGCGCGAAGCATTCAGCCGGGAAGCGGATGAGCCGATCCCGGACATCTCAATTCTTCCACCGGAGGTCCTGGAGTTCACGTCACCTCCCGGGACATACTTCGACGCGTTCCCGATTCACTTACTCACAACTGCGTCGCTCGCAGCGATGTCGAAATATAATCCCACAGCGATTTGGGATGTCCGACGTTTTCGGCCAAATTTCCTGATCAAAACAGTTGACGGCGCGGACGGATTGGTTGAACTAGAATGGTCCGGAAGAACGCTGCGCATCGGTGGCGTTGAACTCAAATGTGAGATACCCACAGCCCGATGTGGCATGACCACGCACTCCCAACCGGGTCTTCCCAAAGATTCGAGCATATTACGTTCGATTGTGAAGGACGCGGAGCAGAATCTCGGAATGTATGCCAACGTGAGTATGAGCGGTAAGGTATTCGAAGGCGATCACGTGGAATTACTTTAGCTTCATGAAGGGCCTACTGCCAATGACCAACCTCAGGTTTGAACCCGAAATTCAGAGTTCAAGCTTTAGCTTGGCGGGTAACCCACCAGCAACTTGAAGGTTCTACTGTGTACTCTTGAATTCATCGCAGGAGGCTACTCAAAACAATTCTTCGAGCGCTTCTTCGACC
>JBHENH010000030.1:27568-27815 GCA_046262135.1 Pyrinomonadaceae bacterium | reverse complement strand
ACGCGGAAGGGAAGGCTATCCTCTATGCGGACCGTATGACCGATTCCATGAAGCGCGCGATGGACGAGACTCGACGTAGGCGGGCAATTCAGGAAGCTTATAACCTCGAACAGGGAATTACTCCTCAGACTATCGTTAAGCCAATTGAGACCACGTTGATAACAGCCTCGGAAGCCGATTACTTTAAAATCCCGATCGACCTCGAGGAGATTGAAGATTATTCAGCTGTGAATATCGAAGCCACCAT
>JBHENH010000030.1:10499-27495 GCA_046262135.1 Pyrinomonadaceae bacterium | reverse complement strand
CTCGCCACAGACAAACTGAAAGCACTAAAAAGCATAGTCCATCACGATGAAGGCGGACGCGCAGTCGCCGAGGCTGGTGTAATGCTATCCGACCTGCAACGTTTCGTTGAATCTGAGGACCTCTTTTATCCGCCGGACCCCACGGAAAGGAGTTGTTTCCTGGGAGGCACGGTAGCGACAAACGCTTCCGGGGCCCGCACTTTTAAGTATGGACCAACGAGAAGTTACATCGAGCGTCTCAAGATCGTAATCGCGAACGGCGAAGTGATTGATTTGCGACGCGGAGAACTGAAAGCCGATCCGGTCGGACGCATACGCATCCCTCTAGCCTCGGGGGCTGCGTTGGAAGCTCAGATGCCAACTTATCAAATGCCTCACACGCGCAAACACTCGTCCGGGTACTATGTTGAACCGGATGTCGACGTTCTCGATCTATTTATTGGAAGCGAAGGTACCCTCGGCGTAATTGTTGAGATTGAAGTTAGACTACTTCCGAAACCGGAAGGCCTTCTAAGTGGAATTGTTTTTTTCGATTCTGAAGTAAACATTCTCGCTTTCGTGAGCGAGGCGAGGAGCGTTTCGTTATCGAACCGGCAATTAAATGGAGTTCAAGGCAACGGTTTGGGAACGCTTATGGAAAAAGCCTTACAAGTCAGCCTCCGCCAAACTACAGATCAGACTAGACGTTCAAATGAATGGAACGGGCCCGCGATCGATGCACGGGCCCTGGAGTATTTCGACAGAGAATCGCTTGGTTTTTTGCGCGAGAAATACGGAACAATTCCGAATAATGCCGCGGGGGCGCTTTTCTTTGAACAGGAAACCACGTCTGCCACCGAAGATCAGATAATGAGTGATTGGCTTACGTTACTTGAACGCCACAGTGCTCTCAACGACAGCTCCTGGTTTGCCACGAACGAACCGGAACAAGCAGAACTTCGCAAATTTCGCCATGCGTTGCCGGTCCTGATGAATGAATGGTTCGCGCACTACCGCCAACGGAAAATCTCAACCGACATGTCGGTACCCGATGAGGCATTCCCGCAGATGCTTAAATTTTATCAGGATGCGCTCCGCGCAAGTGAACTGCGGTACACGATTTTCGGGCATATCGGGGATAATCACGTTCACGTCAACATACTTCCGCAAACCGACAACGAGGCAGCAACGGCGCGAGAAATGTACCTGCGGTTCATAAAGAAGGCTGTTGAGCTTGGGGGAACGATTTCTGCCGAACACGGTATCGGGAAATTGAAACGCGACTACTTACGCGAACTCTACACAGACGAGAACCTGCGCGAAATGGCCGCGCTGAAGCGTTCATTCGACCCTGCGGGTATCCTTGGACGCGGCAACATTTTTTCCGAAGCGTTTTTATAGGACTGGTTAGTTGTCAGTGGTCCGTCGTCAGTGGTGTTTTAATCATCTGGCTCCCAAATCCGGCCCGTCGATGACAACGGACACTAACAACGGACCACTGACAATGAACGACTGACAACGGACTATCGATGCCGGAGTACTGACACGTTTGATGTTTCGTTTTACCACAGCTGGAGAATCACACGGCCGCGCGCTGGTCGCGATACTGGAGGGCATGCCCGCCGGGCTGCCGATAGAGGTCGCAGAAATAGACAGAGAATTAGCACGACGGCAATGGGGTTATGGTCGGGGCGGTCGCATGAAGATTGAGCACGACCAGGTTGAGATTCTGAGCGGTGTACGCCACGGCCTAACGCTGGGATCCCCAATTGCGGTCTTAATTCAAAATAAGGATTGGCCAAACTGGACTGCCATCATGTCGGCGGAGCCTCGAGAAATAGTTGCGGAAAAATCGCGTAGCTTAAAACGCCCTCGTCCAGGCCATGCGGATCTTGCTGGCGGCCAAAAGTTTGGCGCTCGGGATCTAAGAAATATTCTCGAGCGCGCTTCGGCCAGAGAGACCGCAGCTCGAGTTGCCTGCGGCGCACTGGCAAAGCAGTTGCTCGGTTCGTTCGGTGCCGAAGTCCGAAGCCACGTGATTCAGATGGGAGGCATTCCTGAGAAACCGCTTGAATTAGATTGGGAGGCGATCGCTGCAATAGCCGATGATGCACCCCTGCGATGTGCGGATGGCGAGTTACAACAGCAGATGGTTGAACTAATAGATAGACAACGCGAAGCGGGTGATACGGTCGGCGGCATCTTTGAAGTAGTCGCGCGTTCCGTTATTCCAGGGCTTGGTTCACATACAGCCTGGGACTTGAAACTCGATGGCCGCCTGGCCCAGGCGATCATGTCTATTCCTGCTGTAAAAGCTGTGTCTATCGGGGCTGGTAGCGAAGCTAGCGCACTGCCGGGTTCCGAGGTACATGATGAAATTGCTTACAACAGCGAAAGCAGGGAGTTCATACGCGAGACAAATCGCGCCGGAGGCCTTGAAGGCGGCGTTACAAACGGAGAAGAGATTCGAATTCGCGGTCACCTGAAACCGCTGTCTACGCTTCGGCGGCCGCTTCGGTCGGTAGATATCGACACCAAGGAAGAGGTGTCGGCCGCGTTTGAGCGTTCTGACATTACTGCAGTACCGGCTGCTGGCGTAATTGGTGAAGCCATGGTTTCACTTGAACTAGCCGCTGCGATGCGCGAGAAGTTTGGCGGTGATAGTTTGGGTGAGATGAAACGTAACTTTGAAGGCTATCGGGAACAGCTGCGCGGATACTAGTAAATCTGCCCCGGCTGACACAGAAGCAAACTTCATCGTAGAATTGACATCGAAAGCAGTTCGATGTCCGGCAGGGGAATAAATTCAAGTAATGGCATTAATGGAGATAGTTACATGGCCTAATCCGATACTGGATACGCCAGGTGATCCCGTTACCGATTTTGGGAATGGTCTAAAAAAGCTGGTGAGCGATATGTTTGAGACCATGTACTCAGCGCCTGGTGTCGGTTTGGCGGCTGTGCAAGTAGGGGTGGCCAAGCGACTTTTTGTCATGGACTGTTCCGGTGGCAAGGATCCTGATCAACGCATCGTAATGGTTAACCCCGAAGTGATTCACGTAGAAGGGGAACAGAATGGCGAAGAAGGTTGCCTTTCGTTCCCCGGCATCTTCACGCCGGTTGAGCGCAGTTTAAGGGCGGTCGTGCGCGCGCACGACATCAATGGCAATGAATTCGAGGTTGACGATACAGAACTTACCGCTCGCTGCATGCTTCATGAAACGGACCACTGCGATGGGATCGTTTTCCTGGATAAGATGAGCCCGCTAAAAAGGGAAATTGTGAAGCACAAAATCAAGAAATTGCAAAAAGCGGGCAAGTGGGCCTGAGAATAGGAAGCGGAGGCAGAAGCAGTAAGCGGAAAGGACCAGGCGGCACCTGAAGAGTCATCTTTAGTGCTGCTTTTCTATTGCGCGTTCTCTCTGGTGGCTGCTGTCTTCTGCTCAGCGCGGTCGCTTCGTGTCTACTGCTGCTGCGTCTGCGTGTCTCATCCGTGTGATACTATTTACAAAAACTTACATTGGAGCTTTTTATGCCAAGCGAATTTCGCAATGAAGCCTTTACTGACTTCAACAAAGAAGAGAATGCCGCCGCCATGCGCGCCGCCCTCAAAAAGGTGCAGAGCGAACTCGGTAAAGAGTATCCACTGGTGATCGGCGGTGAACGAATAACTACCGAAAGCAAGCTTGATAGTATTAACCCCGCCAACCGCCAAGAAGTTGTGGGCCGTTTCCAGAAAGCAACCAAAGACCTTGCTAATCAGGCCGTAGAGTCTGCTTACGATGCGTTCCAAACGTGGAAGAATACTGAACCTCAGAAGCGCGCCGAACTATTGTTTCGCGTGGCCGCGGTCCTTCGTGAGCGCAAGCATGAAATGTCAGCATGGATGATTCATGAAGTGGCGAAGACATGGCCGGAGGCTGACGGTGACACGGCGGAGGCAATTGATTTCTGCGAGTTTTATGGACGCGAAATGCTGCGCTACGCCGGTAATCAGCCGCTTATAAAGATTGAAGGTGAAGATAACCGGCTCGACTATGTTCCGCTTGGTGTCGTCGCGGTCATACCCCCCTGGAATTTTCCGCTGGCGATCATGGCGGGCATTACAGCCGCCGCGTTTGTTACGGGCAACACGGTCGTCCTTAAACCTTCATCGGATGCCCCCACAATTGCCTACAAGTTTTTTGAGATATTGGAAGAAGTGGGGCTACCTGCGGGCGTGGTTAATTTCATGACGGGTTCAGGAGCTGAAGTAGGTGACGTAGTTGTGGACCATCCAAAGACTCGCTTCATTGCCTTTACTGGTTCTAAAGAGGTGGGGCTTCGGATTAACGAGCGAGCGGCGAAAGTTCATGAGGGCCAGATTTGGATTAAACGCGTAGTTGCAGAGATGGGTGGTAAGGATGCGATCATTGTTGCTGAAGACGCGAATCTCGATGACGCGGCAACGGGAGTGGTCCAATCGGCGTTTGGGTTTCAGGGGCAAAAATGCTCGGCATGTTCGCGAGCGATTATCGATGCTCGTGTTTATGATCAAATGTTAGAAAAGATTTCCGAACGTACGCAGAAAATCAAGGTTGGCGACCCAAACGATTCTGCGACTAACATGAGCGCTGTGATTAACGAGAAAGCGTTCCGGACGATCAATTCGTACATTGAAAAGGGTAAAAACGAAGGCGGCACGGTCCTGACCGGAGGAGGCTCAGATGGCGAGCAAGGTTTCTTCATCGAACCAACTGTTATTGCCGACGTACAGCCTGGATCGACTATTGAACAAGAAGAAATCTTCGGACCGGTACTGGCGGTGATTAAAGCAGACGATTACGATCACGCCTTGAAGATCGCAAACGATACTCAATACGGTTTGACTGGGGCCGTGTACAGTGCCGATGAACAGAAGCTTGCCAGGGCCCGGCAGGAATTTCACGTGGGAAACCTCTACCTAAATCGAAAATGTACCGGCGCCCTGGTAGGCGTCCACCCGTTCGGCGGTTTTAATATGTCAGGCACGGATTCAAAAGCGGGAGGCCGGGATTATCTATTGCTATTCATGCAAGCCAAAGTGTCGGCGGAAAAGATCGGCGCCACGGAAAGTAAAAGAGCCGACGCAGGGACTGCCATTTAAACCGCGGTCGCGATAGAGAAATCGTAGGGCAGGCCTGGGGGCCTGCCCGTTCCATTTTTGAAAAGTGCATTTCTATGCGAATAGTTTTTATGGGGACCCCGGAGTCGGCTGTCCCTTCGCTGCGACGTTTGTTAGAGGATGGCCATGAGGTCGTCGCTGTCTGGACTCAACCCGACAAGCCTTCTGGGCGAGGCGAGAAAGTACATCTTTCCCCAATCAAAAAGTTCGCTCTGCAACACGGCCTAAAAGTCGAACAGCCGGCGAAGATCAAGACGCTGGAAGCGAAACAACTGTTTTCTTCTTATGATGCCGAAGTCGGTGTCGTGGTCGCTTACGGCCGTATCCTTCCGCTTGAATATCTCAAGGCGCCGCGAAGGGGTTGTATCAACGTGCATTTCTCGCTGTTGCCACTCTACCGGGGCGCAGCGCCGGCCAACTGGGCCATAGTGAATGGTGAGACAATGACCGGCGTCACGACGATGTTTATTAAGGAGAAACTCGACTCTGGCCCAATTCTTCTGCAGCGTGAAACGATCATTAGCCCTGCGGAAACCGCCTCGGAACTAATGCAGCGTCTTGCGACTGAAGGGTCGGAAGTGTTGAGTGAAACTCTTTCGCGCATCGATGTGATAACTCCACGGCCTCAACGCGATCGTGATGCGACATTTGCACCGCTAATAAGAAAAGAGGATGGACGCATTGAGTGGTCGAGTCCCGCCGTAATGATCGAACGCTGCGTTCGGGGCTTCCAACCCTGGCCGAACGCCTACACAACCTACCAGGACCGGCGATTGATTATTTCGCGGGCTGCTGTCGAGTCGAATACACACGGCGGACAGAATCAGGGCCAACACGGAGAAGTGATGGTGGCGCAAGGCGACGATTTGATTGTGAATTGTGGGGAAGAGAGCTCATTGCGTTTGCTGGAGGTACAGCCTGAAGCAAAGCGCCGGATGAGCGTGAGAGACTTCGTTAACGGGACACATCTGAAAACTGGCGATCGTTTTGGTGAAGTCTAAATCTGTAACGCCCGCAAGGCTGGCGGCTTTTGAAATTCTCTTGCGCGTTGAAGCGGGCGCGTATGCGTCCGTTCTTCTCGCTACAAGTGAAGAGCGGCTGGTTCAATCGGATCGAGCTTTATGCCACGAGTTGGTCATGGGGGTGCTGCGCCGGCAGCTATGGCTCGACCGACTTATTGAACAGTACTCCAATCGCAAAATTGCGGAGCTCGACGTCGCAGTACGACTGGTATTAAGAATTGGCTTATATCAGTTACGGTTTCTTTCACGAATTCCCGCATCAGCTGTTGTAAACGAATCCGTAAATCTTGTTCACTTCGCGCGGTTGCGTTCTGCGGGCGCTCTTGTAAACGCAGTCTTACGTCGCGCTACGCGCGAACCTTCATTAGATCCCTCAATCCACATTCAAGATTCAGTTGAACGCATGGCGGTGGCGACTTCGCACCCGTGCTGGTTGATAGAACGTTGGATCGCAGCATTCGGCAGCGAGGAAGCCAAAGCATTCGCACAAGCCAACAACGAAGCCGCGCCTGTGGCGTTTCGCGTTGTAACTCATCAAGCGAAATCGTCGGAAGTAATCGAACGGCTGCGCGGCGTTGGCGGGTTAGTGTTTCCTTCTGCCATCACAGAAGGAGCATATCGAGTATCAGGAGCCGGAGGACTGTTAACAGAACTGGCAACCGAGGGGGGGATCTACCTGCAGGACGAAGCATCACAATTAGTAGCGCAAGTAATGGAGCCGAGACGGGGCGATCGGATATTGGACCTTTGCGCTGCCCCGGGGAGTAAAACGACCCACATGGCAGACCTGACGGACGACGCCGCAGTGATTGTTGCCTCAGATGTACACGGGCATCGTCTCAGAACAGTTAGGGAGACTGCCAACTTGCACGGATTCAAAAGCATTCATTGTGTAAAACTTGATGGATTGAGGACTTTACCTCTATTGGAACGGTCGTTTGAACGCGTTCTGGTTGACGCGCCGTGTTCGGGAACGGGCACGCTGAGGCGCAACCCCGAGATCCGCTGGCGCATCTCAACCGACGACATTGAGGATTTGTCCGGCCGGCAAAAAAAACTTCTTTTCAATGCGTCGCGAGCAGTCAAGCCGGGTGGCCGTCTAGTTTACTCGACTTGTTCGGTCGAACGCGAAGAAAATGAAGAGGTGACGCAAGAGTTCCTTGAAAACAATGGCGACTTCAACTTGGTTTATTTGCGTCTTCCCGATGGGGTTTTAGTTAAGCCGGGGCTGGTGCGCACGTGGCCGCATCGCCATGGCACAGACGGGTTCTTTATGTGCGCTTTTGAGCGAAAACCTGACTGATTCTCTCCGCCAGCGTGGAGATTCATTACCTTGCGGCGCATGGTACCCGATGTTAGACTTCGCAGCTTGGTCTTCGGCCCACTCAGCGGTTAATGTGAGTTGAGGTTACATAAGTGAATACTTCTAGCGGGGCACTTTCAGCACTTGGACGGCTCACCATCGTGATCGCAGTTGCGATCGTTTTTATTTTTGGTCTCGCTACCACGGTTTACCTGTCTCTTCGCAGCCCCGAAGTTAAGGTCCCCGATGTGGTGGGCAAGGAGCGATTTGAAGCAGAACGCATTCTGGGTAATTCCGGGCTGAACTTTCGCGTTCGCGCTGTTAGACCCAGCAACCAGTTGAGCGCGAACACAGTTTTGTTCCAGCTGCCGCGCCCAGGAGAAGTAGTTAAAGCTGGCCAGACCGTCGCCATGGACATCAGTCGGACAGCCAAAGAAGGGGAAACGTCTGAAGCTATCATCCCTGAAAAGAAGGTCGAAGAAAGAGTAGAGACCGTAAATACGAATGAGTCGGCTTCGGCAAACGAAAATAAGACGAAGCGCAACAAAAACACGAACAAGAACGCGAACGACAACTTGAACAGCAATAATCGCAACGCCAATACCAATCGATCAGCGAGCAACAAAAATACGAACAGCGTGAATGCTAACCGGGCTACGAATGCGAACTTAATCCGGCCGCCGACGAATGGGAATACCAACGTAAATCGAACTCCGAACCAGAATAGTGCCGAGCGTCCAGCCGTAGCGAAGCCTTCTCCCGTTAGTAGACCGAGCCCGTGAAACGTCCGGCTAGATGGAGTTTTGGTCAGTCAACATGAATGACAAGACCATTGATATTGCCCCCTCAATTCTGTCAGCCGACTTCTCGCGTCTAGCGGAAGAAATAGCTGCAGTTGAACGTGGCGGTGCGACAATCCTGCACGTTGATGTGATGGATGGACACTTTGTACCGAATCTCACGGTTGGTTTGCCGGTAGTCAAATCTATTGCTCGCGCCACGAAGCTTCCCATAGATGCACATTTAATGATTTCACAGCCTGGCATTTACGCCGAACAGTTTGTTGAAGCCGGAGCTCAAATGGTTTCTGTGCATGTAGAAGCCGATGCACATCTTCATCGAACTCTGGCATCGATAAAGTCTGCCGGCGCGTTAGCCGGAGTGGTACTGAATCCCGCCACTCCGATAGAAAGCTTAAACGAGGCGTTAAAGTTTGCCGACTATGTGCTTGTGATGTCGGTAAACCCAGGATTTGGGGGACAGGAGTTCATCGCGAGTTCAATTGACAAGGTGCGCCGTCTCAGGCGCCTGATCCAGGAGCGCCAGCTCAACACTCGGATTGAAATCGACGGGGGTATTGATCTGGATAATATCGCGAATGTCGTGTCCGCCGGCGCGGAGATCATAGTTGCCGGCTCCGCTGTTTTTGGTGCAGCGGATCCGGAGAAGGCTGTGCGTGATTTACGCGAAGCGACGGTCCAATGGGTTTAGTTACGCCGAGCCGCATCAGCGGCATTCGGCGGGATCAGCGGTTTGTTGAAAAGTTGGTTGTAGTCGTTTTATAGATCGTTGGAGGTTTTTGGTTATGTATTCTCGCTTCCAGAATTATTTAGTAATGTGCGTAGCGTTGGTTCTTATCAACGCCAGCCTGGCTTTTGCTCAAGTTGTAACTCCGCAGACCGACCTTACTCCGCTTCAGCGCCTTGACGTGATGCGATCGAAACTCGATTCATTGCGGAGGTCTCTAAATAGCGCGATCTCTTCGATCGAACCAAGCGGAAGCGAGAAGAATAGTAAAAACCCCGAGGACCCTCGCGAAAGACTACGGGGCCTGGACAAGGAAGTAGGTTCCATTCTTTCCGAGGTTAATGATGTGCGAGGAAAGCAGGAGCGGTCCGAACGTTATGATCAAACTGTCCTGGATCGTTTGGAAACATCCGTCGCTGACATCAACACGCGTGTGCAGGCTGGACTCCAGGCGACTGCGGGCGCCCGGACCAACATTGCCACCGCCGGCGCAGCTCCCGCGCGAAAGAAAAAGAAAGGGCGTTTCTTTGGACTGCTCGGAGGTGGGGGAGACGACAAATATGAAGAATTGACCGGAACGGTTGCTGCCGGCCGTGACCGCGTCCTTTTCGAGGAAGCCGCAAAAGAAGTAAGAAAAGGAAACCACGAGACCGGGCGTCTCCTTTTTTCAACTATCATAAACACGTACCCGGATTCAGGTTTTTTGCCTCTCGCGAAGCTCGCCATTGCAGATTCGTTTTATTTGGAGGGCACAACAGCATCGTTAATTCAGGCGGCACAAGGCTATTCAGATTGGCTCACATTCTTTCCCACTGATCCGCTCGCTGACGATGCGATGTTGAAAATCGCGGAAGCGGAGATGAGGCAGATGGGTCTTTCGGATCGGGACATCAGCCATGCTCGCAAAGCCGAGTTGCGTCTGAAAGCGCTACTACAGCAATACCCACGGACGAATCTCCGCGGTGTCGTGGAAGATCACCTGCGGGAAACGCAGGAAAGTCTGGCGATGCACAATTTACAAATTGCACGTTTCTATTATGACGCTCGCTATAAAGGTCACAAGGGAGGCCTTAAAGGTTCGCAGTCTCGTCTGAAAGAAATTATCGACAAGTACCCAAATTTTTCGTTGCGAGATGAAGTTCTGTTTCGTTTAGGGACAACGTTCCAGCAGGAAGAGGAGCCAGATGAGGCAGCGAAGTATTATCAGGAATTGCTGCGGAATTTTCCCAACAGCGATTATGGCGAGAAAGCTAAGGAGCAATTAAGCATCATTGGAGTGTCTATACCCGCTGCCGATCCGTCGAGGCAGAGCGTCATGCCGGCCGCGCGGCCAGGTTTTATGGGTAGCCTGATACAGCAGGTTGTGGGGAAGGCGGACGTTACCGTAGATCCAGATGGGATTTTGATTAGTAAAAATAAGAAGGAGGGCGCCAACGATCTGATTGATGAGGCACTCCGGTATAACGGCTCCTTACCTTCCAATGTGACGCCCGTCGCACCTGTTCAGCGAGGAACGCGATCGGCGCCCACTAATCCAAATCCGCGACCCGCAGCGCAAAACACAAGCACAGTTCCTCCTGTTGCGCCCGGTACTACCCGGCCGAGGGAAATAAAACCGTAGCATTCGAGGAGCTTGCGTTGTACTTTAGGCCCGGTGTGCCTGGCACCCGGGCCTCGTTTTTCCTGGTTCAGCCTTGCCCAGCCGGAAGTGCCCTCAGAATCAATCGGGGGAAGAGGCGGATGGAAACGTCAACGCAACAAAATGAAAGTGTGCAGTCAGAGCTGACACGCCGCCACAAGGCCACATCCACGACTGTCCTTGCGCTTCTCATCGCCGTTGGGCTGCTTTGCATACTTGCCTTTGTAACCAAGAAGTTTCTGCCGCAACAAAATAATCCACCACTCGATATTGCAGTGCGCATTAGCATCCTTATCTTCGGACTGGGTGCAGTCGCGTTACGACGCACGAAGTTTGCAGCCATGCGTTTGCAGGACATCGCTTCCCTGAAAGGAGCTTCCGGGCTTCTTATTACATTGCAAAGGACAACCCTCCAGGTTGCCCTACTAGGCGGTTTTATTGCTGCGATGGGTTTTGTTGCAACGCTCTTTACGGGAAACGATTTCTATACCTATGGCGCGGGATTAGTGGCGCTTGCCGTACTTCTTTACAGTTATCCGGTTCGCAGCTCCTGGCAAAAGGCCGTGAAAAAGTTTTCATCCCCGCCCGACCAGGAGATGAACGCCTAGAATCGTCCCTAGGCCCGCAAAGGTTTGATATGACGCTAAATCAAAAGTGTTGATCTTCGTTAGACCGTTTGTTAGTCTTTAGTTGACATATCCCTGACCGGTCCAGCCCCGACTAGGTCTTATTCCTTAAACAGCCTTCTCAGGGCCTTTTGCTCTCCCAACGAGCATCCGCTTACAACCCCTAATGATTTTCAAAAAACTGCACCCCCATGCTGGTCTCCTTCCCGTTTTCAGAAATGGCCGCGCTGCGCTCGCTGTTGTAGCGCTTCCGCTGTTATTCTGCGCGAATTCTCTCGCCCAAAGCGTCCCACCGCGGCCAGTTGCTCGATTAATAGGTAACGCTGTAGGAAATCCAGGAGAGTCACGCACTCGAAAGGCGTCTCCGGAAGCGGGTAATGCATCAGGTTCGAAAGCCAGCCGTACAGCCTCGCCCTCACTTGATGAAGCAACTGCCATTGAGCGCCGCGCGTTTGAGAAAACTAACCAGGCACGCGGCGAAAAAGGACTAAGTTTACTGGTCTGGGACTCGGAGCTTTGCCGCCTGGCTAGAGCCCACTCAGAAAGTATGGGACGACTCAAGTATTTTTCTCATGAAACGCCGGAAGGTTCGCAATTGAAAGACCGTGCGCGGCGGGTGGGAATTCTCCACTTTAGAGTCATCGCAGAAAACATCGCGTATAATAAAGGCTACCAAGATCCCGGCGCATTCGCAGTCGAGAGATGGCTGCTTTCATCGGCGCATAGTGCCAACATTTTTTACAATGGCTTTCAGGCTTCAGCGATCGGCAGCTACGTTTCAACCGATGGAAGTGTTTATCTAACGCAGGTCTTCATAACCCGCTAGGCCTCCCGCGAGAGTTCACCGGTGGCGGCCAGCGTTGACAGGTCAGTCGCCGATACAGTGACGCCGCTCTCTTTAAATCTTCCCTCATTTGCCAAAATAAATTGGGGTTTGCAAGTCTTAGGCAAACGTCCCGACGGCTATCACGAAGTAAGAACAATCCTGCAAACAATTTCGCTTCACGACGATCTTCACTTCGAGTTGAGTGAAGACCGCCAGCTGGAACTGTCTTGTAGCGATCCGGGTATTCCTGCAGATAGGCGGAATCTCGTAGTTCGCGCTGCCTATGCTTTGAAGAATCGTTACAAAATAGATCCCGGTGCGCGAATTCGATTGGAGAAAAGGATTCCAGCGCAGGCAGGGCTTGGAGGCGCGTCTTCGAACGCTGCTGTTACTCTGTTGGCGTTGACCCATATGTGGAAAGTTGAAACGACTTTATCCGAGTTGGTCGAACTTGCTTCAACACTAGGATCCGACGTGCCATTTTTCTTATGGGGTGGTAGCGCGCTCGCGACGGGAACAGGCGCTTCAGTTTTCCCCCTTGCAGACAGCGAAATTCGATACCTGATTGTCATTAAACCAAACACCAGTGTGGCGACCGCAAATGCCTACGCTGCGCTGAGTTCCAGTGCCTTGACAACAATGAAATCGCCCCCTATTCTTTCAAGTTCGCATACCGGAGCAAATTTAATCAATTCGGTTCCATGGCCTCCAGATGGCAACTTGAACAACGATTTTGAATCCGTGATCTTTGACAATGAGCCGGAAATCAGAAGATGCAAAGAAGCACTACTACAAGCGGGAGCTCTGGCCGCGTCAATGGCTGGAAGCGGTTCCAGCGTTTTTGGTATCTTTGCGAATCCTGAGACCCGGCAGCGTGCCGTCGCCCACATTAAGGACGAAACGGGCTGGCGCATCTTTTCCTGTGATACAGTGTCGCGAAGTGAATATGTTCGTGCGTTAGCGTCGTGTGATGTTCCGTTCTTACAATCTTTCAATTCTGGACCTGATACTGGGGCGTAGCCAAGTGGTAAGGCACCGGTCTTTGGAACCGGCATTCGTAGGTTCGAATCCTCCCGCCCCAGCCACTTTGTAGCACGGCTCGAGCTGTGGAGACGGCCACCAAACACAGATAAGTTCAGTGCTGCCAGCATATGAGCACAACCGGAGGCATTAAGGTCTTTTCGGGAAATGCGAACCCGAAATTGGCAGAAGAAATTGCTCGTCATCTGGGATGTGATATGGGACGGGCTTTCGCGGAACGCTTCTCGGACGGCGAGTTTAATTTTCAGATCGATGAGAACGTTCGCGGAGGCGATGTATTCATCGTCCAGCCTACCTGCCCCCCGACCGACGAGCACCTGATGGAGCTGCTGATAATGCTCGACGCATTTCGTCGATCGTCAGCCGAGCGCATCACCGCAGTTATTCCATATTACGGGTATGGCAGATCGGATAAGAAGGATCGCCCACGTGTTCCTATCTCGGCACGGCTGGTGGCGAACCTGATTACCGTCGCTGGTGCTGACCGCTTGTTGACCATGGATCTTCACGCGGCGCAGATTCAGGGGTTCTTTGATATTCCGGTGGACCACCTTTACTCGGCCCCGGTGATGATCGGTTACTATCAGGAGAATCCGCTGCCTAACCTGACCGTGGTTGCTCCTGATACAGGTGGCGCCGAGCGCGCACGGGCTTACGCCAAACGTCTCGATGCGGAACTGGCCCTTTGCGACAAACGACGAGAAAAGGCAAACGTTGCTGAAGTAATGAATGTTGTTGGCGATGTCCGTGGCCGCAGTTGTTTGATCGTTGACGATATGTGCGACACCGGCGGCTCATTGACTAAGGTCGCAAAGGCATTGAAGAATGCTGGGGCCGCACGCATACACGCATGCTTTACACATGCTGTATTGTCGGGAAAAGCAGTACAACAGCTCGACGAATCGGAAATTGAGCAGATCATTATTACGAACACGATACCGCTACGCGATCACGCGTGCGAATTGAAAAAAATAAAAGTACTCAGTATCGCGCCGCTTCTGGCGAAAGCGATCAAGTCGATCCACGAGGAAACGAGCGTTTCCTCGCTCTTCGTCTAGCGAAGGGCAAACACTGGTGGCTTAAGAAGTCCATCAGCGATCGGTCAAAATATTTGCCGATTGCCAATTGTAAATTGTCGATTTTGAACAGGGCCCTTCCAGGCGGTTGTAGATCAGCCGTAAGAGGACCATTCAAATTTAGCAATTGGAATCGGCACTCGGAAATGTCCAGACCGATCGCTGAACGTTTGTAAAGAGGAGCAGTTATGGCAGAACAGAAAGACATCACGATTCGCGCTACCGCTCGCGAGGGTCGAGGGAAAAATGACGCGCGCCGTGCCCGCAAGTCCGGCATGGTTCCGGTTAACGTCTATGGAGGTGGCGGCGATACTGTGGCCGCGCTGGCACCGCTTAGCGAGCTGGCGGCGATCTTACGATCGGAAGCGGGGCGAAACACAATCTTCACCATCGATATAGAAGGCGTCGGCGCCAGCGAAGTAATGTTCCTCGAGCGCCAGATCGATCCAGTCCGCGGTCGTCTGATTCATGCGGACTTCACACGACTTGTGAAGGGACAGAAAATCGAAGTTACCGTTCCGCTACACCTCATGGGCGAACCGGTCGGAGTTCGCGAAGAGCAGGGCGTGCTGGAGCAAATCGTGCGAGAGATTGAGATACGTTGCGAACCGCGCGAAATTCCGGACGTCATAAACATCGATGTCTCGAATCTGGGAGTCCATGATGTCCTCCATATTTCGGATATACCTGTCGATGAACGTATTGAGATCTTAAACCCGCCTGACACCGTCATTGCCACGGTAGGTATTATTAAGGAAGAGCCTGTGGCTGCGCCGGTCGTTGAAGCTGAGGGACCCGCTGAGCCTGAAGTAATCGGCAAGGGCAAGAAGGAAGATGAGGAGGGTGGCGCCGAACCGGAAAAAGGCAAGAAAGAGTAGCGGCTGCCTTGATTGATAATTGGTAATCGGCAATCGGCAATATTTAATCGTTGGCCTGGGAAATCCGGGTGTCGAGTATGAGTGGTCACGCCACAATCTCGGGTTTATGCTGATTGACAAACTGGCTAAGGACGTTAGGCTTGAGGTCACACGGCGCGAGTGCCGATCACTTGTTGGGCGCACCGAGATCGAAGGGCACTCTGCCAAGCTGGTTAAGCCGCAGACCTACATGAACGTGAGCGGCGAAGCAGTGAGCTGCCTCGTGAGGAAGCACAATCTGGAAGCTCCAGGCGCGAGCCTGATCGTGATATCAGATGACCTGGCACTACCGTTTGGAAAGATCCGCATTCGAGCAAGGGGTTCGGCAGGCGGCCACAACGGTCTAAAGTCGATTATGGGAGCCTTGGGCACAAATGAATTCATACGGTTGCGCCTGGGTATCCAGCCGGACCACCCGGTTTCGGACTCGAAACGTTTTGTGCTCGATTCTTTTCCGCGCGGATCGAGACCCGAATTGGACGCGATGTTGGAGAGAGGCGTTGAAGCGCTCCGCACAATTCTTAAACAGGGTGTTTTGAAAGCTATGACGGAATACAACTAGGAACTGGTGAATGGTAAATAATAATCGTAAATAGTCGGGTGATAAATGAACGGCCATCGGTATCTATTTGCGGTTGACGATTTACGATTCGACAACTAAGGAGATGATTTTGGAAACGCAAAGACAATATGAAGTAGTGTTCATCGTCGATCCAACGGCGGAAGACGATGAGGTCACGCGGCTCACCGATAATTTTAAACAGATTGCCACGGAGCAAGGTGGCACCGTGACCAAAAGTGAAAGTATGGGCAGGAGAAAGTTGGCTTACGAAATCCTGCATAAGACTGAAGGCAATTTTGTGCTCCTGGAAATCGAAGGCTCAGGGCGCGAGATTGCCGAGCTCGAGCGTCGCATGCGCGTAAACGATCGCATTATCCGATATATCACCGTGCGCGTAGATGAAGACCGGCGCCGCGCCGAAAAGTTTAAGGCCAAACGGGCGCGTAAGGCCGCGAAACGGCCAGGCGGTAACGATCAGCAGAGACGGCCTGTTGCCGCACCTGAAGTCGCCGACGAAGCCGAAGAAGACGCGGCATAAAAGAGTTAAGCGTTTGAACTGATAAAGCTGCTTGCTCGAGCCTGTTTTGAATCCATGGCGCGTTTGCCATCCTAAACAATAACGACAACGTTTTAAGAGGTACTATGTCAGCAAATTATGAAGACCGAGACCGAGACCGAGACCGCGGCCGGCGCTATAACGGCGGCGATGATGATTACGATCGAGGCCGAACCAGCCAGGGCCGCGGAGGACGCAGCCGGTTTCGCCGGCGACGAATTTGCCGCTTCTGCATCGAAAAAGTAGACATTATTGATTTCAAGGATGCGAGGTTCCTTGGAAACTTTATTCCTGAACGTGGCAAGATTCTGCCTCGACGTATTTCAGGAAACTGCGCCATTCACCAGCGGATGCTGGCCGAAGCAATCAAACGTGCGCGCAACATAGCGCTGCTGCCGTACACAACCGATTAGGAAAAAGGAGTTGCCGACATGGCGCACACTAGAATACTTCTACGCGAAGATGTTGATGACCTCGGCGCTCGCGGCGAGATAGTTCGAGTCAGATCGGGTTACGCGCGTAACTATCTTCTCCCGCGCAAGCTGGCCGTTGAGGCCACCGCAAGCAACGTCAAACAGATCGAGCAGGAACGTGCCGCGCTTCTTAAGAAAGAAGCCAACGAGCGTACAACAGCACAGGGACAGGCCGAACAAATTCGCTCCGTTGTTTTGGAGTTTCGACGCAAGGCTGGGGAACAGGGTGCTCTGTACGGCTCAGTGACGTCCATGGACATAGCCGAAGCACTCAAACAACGAGGATATGAAATTGATCGTCACCGG
>JBHENH010000030.1:315-10475 GCA_046262135.1 Pyrinomonadaceae bacterium | reverse complement strand
CACTTAAACGCGTGGGCGAATTTGCTGTGCCTCTACGTTTACACCGCGAGGTGACGATCGATCTTCAGGTCAAGATCGTACCTGAGGGCGAGGTAATTATTGGCCACCTTTCTCCTGAACAGGAGGCTGAACTAGCGAAGCAGCCCGGCAATGCTTCGGAAGAGCAGCAGGTGGCAACCTCCGAGTAATTTGCGGAAATATTTATCGTTGCAACACCCCGTGACCTCGCAGCGTGTTGTATAGTTTGACGCTTCAAGTTCCTTCAACTTGCGGCGTCATTTGTTTTTGTCCGTAACAAACCATAGTCCAGAATGGCTACACCCGACCCCATACGCGAACAAGCGCTCGAACGTTCTCTTCCTAACAGTGCCGAGGCTGAACGGGCGATTCTCGGCGGCATCATCCTCGACAACGGTCTAATCAGTCAGGCCATCGAGCTTCTACGTCCCGAAGATTTTTACGTCCCGTCACATCGTCGAATCTTCCTGGCCATGACGGCCCTTTTTGAACGTGGAGGGGAGATCAATCCGATTTTAATCGGCGAGGAACTTAAGAAAGAGAATGCGCTTGAATCAGTGGGCGGAATAAGCTTCATCACCAACCTCACTTATGGCTTGCCCCATTCGACCAATATTGCGCACTACGCAAAGCTCGTTCGCGGCAAGTCAATGCTGCGGCAATTAATTCGAGCAGCAAACAAGATTACGCAGGAGGCCCTGGAACAGGAAGATGAGCCCGAGATTATTCTTGATCATGCGGAACACGAGATCTTCCAGTTAGCTGACGAGCGCATTCGGCAGGGCTTCGTGCATGTTAAGCCGGTGGCCGAACAACTGCTGGAAAAAATCCAGGAAATGGAAGGCCGCGCAGCAGTTTTGACTGGCTTGACGACGGGTTTTGCCGACCTCGATAAGCTGACTTCAGGGTTGCAGCGCCAGGATCTGATTATCGTGGCCGCACGCCCTTCAATGGGGAAAACGAGTTTCGCCTTGATGCTCGCGGAAAACGCCGCGATTCATGCCGGGGCAGTGGTCGGTGTGTTTTCGCTGGAAATGTCAAAGGAAGCTTTGGTAATGCGCATGCTTTGTTCGCAAGGCAACATTGACGCCCAACGCTTTCGTAACGGATTTCTCTCCCGTCCCGAATGGGCGCAGATTGCGAAGTCTCTCGGCACTCTCGCGGATACAAAAATCTTCCTGGATGATACCGCCGGGATTACCGTCCTCGAGATGAGGGCAAAAGCGCGGCGTCTTGCTGCAGAACAGAAGCGCCTTGATTTGATTGTCGTTGATTATCTGCAGTTAATGAGCGGTTCCGCTAAACGTTTTGAATCGCGTCAACAAGAGGTATCGCAGATCTCGCGGGAGTTGAAAGGGCTGGCTAAGGAATTGAACGTTCCTCTCGTCGCTCTTTCTCAGCTTTCACGTGCACCGGAATCGCGTTCCGACCATCGTCCGCAACTTGCCGACTTGCGTGAGTCAGGCGCGCTGGAACAGGATGCGGACGTCGTTGCCTTCATTTACAGGCCCGAGCAGTACAAGACGCCCGAAGAACGCGACAACCTGCCCGACGATCAAAAGAATGTAGCTGAGCTGATTGTAGCCAAGCAGCGTAATGGCCCAACCGATACTATCCAGCTTCGTTTCACGCCTTCAAGCATGCGCTTTGACAATCTCTACCGGGAGTAGCGCATCACGCGTAATTGAGAGGCATAAAACGCATCCACCCGGCACCGCGTGCGGGTACTGACGTCAGACCCCGCCTGTCGCATTCCAAGCAAACGTCCGTCACCGCTCATTCACTCCGTTGGGGTTTTAGTTCATTTTGTGTATCTTTAGGCTTGTAAGAACACATGACCTCTGGTTGCTCTCGCTGAAGAAAGCCTTCGATCACAAACGTGTCCAATCCACTCAATAGCTCCACGTCGACGGAAACGTCGGGCCGTCCCACCTGGGCCGAAGTGGATCTCAACTCAGTCGCTGCCAACTTTCACATCGTGAAGAATCGCGTTGGTCTCAACGCCAACGTGATGGCTGTGGTAAAGGCTAATGCTTACGGTCACGGCGCCGTTGAGTGTGCGCGCAGACTCGAGAAGGAAGGCGCGGATTGGTTTGGTGTAGCACTTCCTGAAGAAGCTGTAGAACTTAGATCCGCGGGCATTACAAAACCCATTTTATGTCTGGCAGGTTTCTGGGAAGGGCAGGCAGAGCTCTGCCTACAACAGAACCTCGTTCCCGTAATGTATCGGCTGGACCTGATCGAGGCTCTGGATCGAGCTGCACGCGAGCGCGGCATCGTGGCTCATGTCCATATAAAAATTGATACCGGCATGGGCCGGCTCGGGATACGTTTTGATGAACTAGGCGATTTCATAAATTCACTCAAGAAGTTCCAACACATTCGACTCGATGGGTTGATGACGCACTTCGCTGCCGCCGACGAGCCCTCGTGTGGACCCTTGACTACCGATCAGGTGGCGCGTTTTGAACGGTCGGTGGCCGCGTTTCACGAGCATGGATACCAACCCACTTATCAGCATCTTGCAAATTCGGCTGCGATCTTCGCGCAGCCTTCAGCATGGGGAAATATGGTCCGTCCGGGAGGCGTGTTGTACGGGCTGTGGCGCGATATCCTGGCTCCCGCAGACCGCCACGAAAAATTCCAGCCTGTCATGTCTCTACATTCCCGGATCACGTTTTTAAAATGGGTGCCGCCAGGAGAGACCGTCGGCTATGGTTGTACATTTGAAGCCTCCCAAAAGACGCTGGTCGCCACGATTCCGGTAGGTTATGACGATGGTTATATGCGAGCGTTGTCAAACCGCGGTCATGCGATCATTCGTGGCGTACACTCTACGGTCATTGGACGGATTTCCATGGATCTCACTCTCATCGATGTTACGAATGTTCCCGGCGTGCAGCTTGACGACGAGGTCGTTCTCATGGGCCAGGAGGCTGGACTTTCAGTAACAGCGGAAGATCTCGCAAAGACCGCGGGCACGCTTTCATATGAAGTAACTTGCGGAATAGGCAGACGAGTACCGCGAGTCTATTTGTAGTGCAACTTGTAAATCATGTTTTAGTTCGCGGCCGTCGTTAGGGTCCCTTGAGATGTCATGTTTGATGAGCGATCGCAAACTACCCGTTTGCGTTTCAAGATGAAAGATTGCGTCGAAGATTAGAGATTTAATGGCATGCTACAAAGTTCGCGTTGGAGATGGGTCATACTGTTAATTGTCGCCGCGGCGGCCCTGGTTGCAGGCGTCGTCGGTTCGCTTAAGACTGACCCCGGAGTTTCGCTCACTAACCTGAACAATATTGGCGAACTGCGAGCTCAATTCAATCAGGATCGCGGTTCGCCGCGCCTCTTACTCTTGCTTTCGCCCACCTGACCCGAGTGCCTTGCCGGCGCCCGGCGGGTGCAGAAGGACATCCTCGCAAAATACCCTTCCGCAAAGCTGCGTGTTTACGTTGTGTGGTTTTCCGTGTTGCCAACGGATGCGCGTTCAAGATGGAAATGGACCGGTGGGATTTTGACTGACAATCGCGTTATACACTTCTGGGATGAACAAAAGACAGTTGGTCGATGGTTTGCGCAGCAGGAAGAGCCGCAAACCGGCGAAGCTGAATTCGTATGGGATGCGTACTACCTATACGGGGCGGACGCTCAATGGGATCATAAACCGGAACCTTTGAAAGCGACGGGCGCCACAGTCCGCGCCGAGGCTGACAGATTAAAGAACGCGCTGATTCCTCTGCTTTAGTGAGTCGCGTTCGGCGTTTGCACAGAATGTCGAACAGATGAACGTTAATGGCAGACCTTACAGCACTGCTCGGCGGGAAACCGTAGTCAAGCGCCTTCGTAAACTCATTGATCTTTGTGGATGATTTCCGCGGGAAGCGAATAACGATGGAACCCGAATCTCTCACCGTAACCATCAACGAGCGCGATACGGTAACTGCGCTTCTCTATGCCGCTCCGAAGCCCGGTCGCACCGGTGTCACCTTAATCCTGGGCCATGGCGCTGGCTCGAATCAGTTAAGTCCATTTATGCAACTGTTCGCCAACGGTCTCGCCGAGCGTGGGATTGACGCTATGACCTTCAATTTTCTCTACACGGAAAAAGGAAAGCGAGCACCTGACCCGAAGGACAAACTCGAATCGTGTTATCGAGCCGTAATTGAGGTGGCGCAAAAGCACAAGAACTTCAAAGGCAATCGCATCGTTATCGGCGGCAAATCCATGGGAGGACGCATTGCTTCACAAGTCGCAGCAACTGAGTCCTCTTTGGAGCGCGGCGACTCGTCGGCGCTTTCGAAAGCGCTGACATCTCAGCGCACTCCAAACGACAGCATCGACGGTTTGATTCTCCTGGGCTATCCGCTGCATCCTCCCGGAAAGCCGCAACAACTTCGCGACCAGCATCTGAAGAGCATTGGCGCGCCTATGCTTTTTGTGCAAGGCTCACGCGACGCCTTCGGTACCAGTGAAGAGATCCGAACGGTAATTAAAAATCAGCGCCTTGCAGCGACTCTCTATGTCATCGAAGGCGGTGATCATTCCTTCAAGGTTCCAAAAAGCTCCGGCGTAACGCAACAACAAATTTACCTGGGTGTAATGACCGAGATCTCACGATGGCTCACGAATGAATGAACCCAGCATTGGACCACAACCTTCCCTCCGTTCACCGCTAATCCAGCGCGCTAGTCTCGGACAAGTTTTGTCGTCGCGCATCCTGTCATCGAGAGAACCGATCAGGAAGCAAAGACCGCCTATCGCCGAATTTTGCATTTTTGCTGAACCCTCTGGTGAATTCTTTGCGTCGACTTGTCATAGAAAGTATAGGGGCCGGTTATTATTTTTAAGCCGACGGGTGATGGTGTAGTCGCTTCTGTTAAGCGGATGGAGAGAGGGGATCGCAATAATTTACAAAAGCTTGTTGACGTTAATCCCAAACTGTAGTATTGATTTGCCCCCTTGAACTTCAACTGGCTGGTCCTCAGAGCCTGCGACCTCCGCATACTTCCTGTCGCGAGCTTTCCTTCTAAACGCAGCCAGTAGCTCGCTAGTGCGAACTAGCCGGGAATCCGATCTGGAGCATTGGACGTGAACCAATTGATCAAATATTTCGACCTTGCGTCTGGGACCGATCACGCCCGGAATAGAGCTGCCACCGATCAACCTAAAACCCTCCATTGGCTTCCGCAATATATTGCTCTTGTGTTAGGTGTGATAGTTCAGCCCTTCCTGGCTGCTTATCAACAATCTGGCTCGTGGCACGTCACGGGACTTGCGGGCCGAATCGTATTTGCGGCGATCACGGGTCTCATAGTATTTCCTGCGGTTTATAGGAGAGCCTTTGATCCTGAGAAACCTATCTTCGTGCAATTTTGTACCATCTTCGCCGCCGGGTTGGGATGGGAGTCACTACTTAGAAGCGCTGTAAAAGCAGCTGGCCAGGTTACGGGTGTTAGCACGGGTTAAGGATGTAAATGATTCGTGCAATGTCCCAAGCGACAGCCTGAATCATCATCGACCGCGCGCAACGCTTGGTAGGACATGCGAGCAATGTCAAAACTGAAGAATCTCGACTGGCCCGCGCAGAGCTGAACCCGACTTCACCCTCAAGATAAGACTGGAGAAACCTCATGCTGTCGAAACTATTCGATTATCTTATTGTGCTTTGTGTCTTGGTAGGGACGTTAGTGGTCCAACCGACTCAGGCGCGGCGCACAATTGCGGCTCGATCCCCGGCGACGAGGCCTGCCGCTGATTTTGGTAAGGCTGTTGAATCTCAGCCGCGTGTGGAGACCAGGGTCTACGTCAGAAAGCAGTGTATTCTTAGTGAATTCGACTTCAAGCAAGAACAGAAGAACGGAAATGCGGCCGCGTTTCCGGCTGCACTCGCGATATTTGTGCCGATTTTGATTGAGAAGGGCCTGGGAGCAGTGAGCGCGGCGCTGAAAAAAGCTGGTGCCGCGGAAACTTTGAAAGATTCGGGGCGCCTACCGACTTACCTCTATCATCTCGCCAGGACGGGTCAGAATAAGGGGTTTTCCCTGAACCCAAATCTTGGCTGTGTACTAGTTGTCAGGGGATCTTTCACCGGGCCCGATCCAGAAGACATCTCAAAAATAAACTTCACTCGCCCAGGTATCTTTGTTGGAGACGACGATCAAAGTGAAAACAATCGGCTCCGCCGTCTGCATGATGCTCGCATTCCTGTGAGTGAAATTTCGTCGCTCTATGAAGCGGCAATTAAAACGTCCAATGACAAGACAGCGCTTTACTATGAAGGAAGGTTTCTTGAAGTCAATGCATTTCAAGGCTCGAGGTCCTCAAATTCACGGTCGATGGTTGTCAGCCTTACGATATACGCGCCGGGAGCCAAAGAAGGGGAATCAGTATTGTCTTTAGCTCTCGTGAATTTGGGAGATGTTAAAAAAGGATTAGTGTTGGGTCCACAAGATTTAAGGAGCCAGCGCAGCAGCTGGCTGGGCGGCCTTGGCATCAGTGAGGGCGTTTTGACAGCGATCGGAAAACTTCAACCGGACCCCAACAAGCCGAACGACCCTTTACCGGTTATGCCAGTAACCGTCGAAGGAATGTTTGTTGAAACCGATAAGGGAAGCAAGGCGCTGCAATTCATTGCGGAGGTGTTAGACGCGAGTAAAGCCGACCTATCGAAGGCTGCTAAAGACGAAATTGCACGGGATCCGAAGAAGGAAGCTGCAGCGGCAGAAGATGCGGTTGAAAAACTCAGGCTAGATGAAGAGACCGCTTACGCCGCGTGCCTTACCGCGCAGCAAGCGTACGTCGCCGATCAGAACAACGCCCTCAAAAAATTCAATGTTCAAACGGCACACCGCTTGTGGACGAGGAGATTCTCCGCGTTGACAACGATCGGACAAGCTGTTGACGGAAATCGTAACCTTTGCACGTTCCCTCAGTAATTACTGCGCCCGCAGACTAACTTTGCGCCCCCTGATTGGAGGCACACAGATGACAAGGTATTTCATAAGAACACAGAGCAAAGCTCATTTTTCCGCTCTTTCCCCGATGTTCAAGGAAAGCCTTTCTTATGTCTCGAGGTCTGAACCTGAGGTCGTCATCGCCGACCTGCCTGAAGAGGAGGCAAATCGTCTGTCCGGGGAAGGCGCGGAATTGATTCCCAGTCGCCAGTATGAGCCATTTCCAATTCAACCCACGGACTATATCTACCAACCCCTTGAACATCATCCGAGAAACCTAACCGACGTGTTGCGGCACAATAAAGCGGATCAGGCATGGGCTCAAAGCCGGGGAGCTGGCGTTCACATTGCTATAGTTGACACTGGAATTTGCGGCTCCATGGCCGAGTTTCCTGCGGCAAAGCGCTCGCCTCACAGTTGGGCAGCCTCGGGCCTCGGCAGTGCATGGACCGATATGCGAGGTCATGGGTCGATGACCGGAGGCGTAGCCGCCGCGACAACCGCTTCTCATGGCCGCTATAACGGCGTCGCCCCGGATGCGTCTTTGATTTCATGCAAAACGTCATTTGATGACACTGAGCTGTACCAGATATACGACCACCTGATTCAACTGGTAACCAGCGGCAAGATCGGCAGATTGGTCGTAAATAATTCTTACGGCGCGTATCAGTGTAGTCCGCCGGCTATAAGTTTGACTGATCCTTTTCCGGCGATCGTGCAGCGAGCGATGACCAGGGGAATTGTTCCGGTTTTCGCCGCCGGCAACAATCACGTTGTTGTGTGCGCGAACCAGCCCTCGGCGTGTGGTCCTAACACTATCTGGGGCGTAAATTCTGTTGACGATGTAATCTGCGTTGGCACAGTCAATGAGAACAACGTGATGGACCAGCCTCCGGCGTCGCCTGGAGGTTATACCCACCGCGACAGCAGTAGAGGGCCAGGACAGTTCGCTCATCGAACAACCAAGCCGGATTGTGTGGCTCCAACTTACGGTGAAGTGATTTGGGGATGCGGCTATACGGCCATGGAATGGTGGGGCACTAGTGGCGCCGCGCCTCAGGTTGCTGGCCTCGCGGCCTTGATGCTGGCAAAGGATTCAACTCTGACTCCACGTCAGATACAGGATATAATCACTCAGACCTGCGTGGCACTTCCCGTCGCAGCGTCATGCGCTGGGTCCGGTCTTATCGATTGTCGAGCTGCAGTGGCCGGTGCTTAGACTATGAACGGTTTTATTATTTTCAAAACTCCGGATGCAGTGGAGAAGTTTCTGGCCTCTCCGCGGATAACGAATCTGAAGTCCGACGCTCAATTTGAACGATCGGCCCAGGACCCTTTGATTATCTTTCGGAAGGTCTTACCGGAAGAATTGTCAACCATTCGTGAGTTAGCGGGACAATTCGGAGGGGATACCCGCGAATCGATTCAATACCACCCTTTTTAGTTTACACTTCCCCTGCTTTCGGGCCTCACCCTGTTGGGATACGATTTTGCAGACGAGATTGCCATTCCCAGATTCTAAAGAATAGCCGTTTCATCGAGAAGCCGCCCTTCGGCAAACCGTTCTACGCTGAGTTGTCGGGAGTCGATCAGATCTGAATTGCCCTGCAGGATCAAATCGGCAGTGATGCGGCCTGAAGCTGGTGAGTGCATTACGCCGTGACCGCTGAACCCATTCACGAAATACAAACCTTGGACGTTTGGTGCTGGGCCAATGATCGCGTGGTGATCTGGCGTCATCTCGTACAAACCGGCCCAGGCGCGACTGACATTGACTTCCGCTTCCGCGAGGCAGGGAACGCGGTGCGCAGCCCGCGTGAGAATTTTCTCTACGAAGGTGGGATCAAAATCGGTCTTGAAGCCGGGTGTTTCGTGAGGATCGTTCCACGCCAACAAGATTCCTTTGCCTTCGCGACGAAAATGGAAGCCCGTTGACATGTCAATAAGCATGGGAAATCGTCGAGGCAAGCCATCGAAAGGCTCCGTTGGCACAAGCTGACGGCGAAGAGGTTCTACGGGTAAATCGACGCCGGCCATCTGAGCGACTTCAGCCGCCCACGGCCCTGCCGCATTAACTACTACACGTGTGGAGATGATGCCGCGTGTCGTCCGAACGCCAGTGATTCGACGGCGAGCGCCTGTATCTGAACCAATGGCGGAAACGAGGCCTCGGCTTCCAGTTTCCGCTCCCTGATCCATAGGAGGGGCAGAAACCGTCGAACCGGGATTGGCACCCGGCGGCATGACTGCCGGTTTTAAACGGCTTGATGGAAGCGGTGGTTCAACTTCGATTCCAATCACCTTTGTGTCGAGCCACAACCGGACTCCAAGTTCGCGTGCCTTCAGCATGAAACCCATCATCACGCTATGCGGGTCTACAAATCCGTCTGTTTGACAAAAAGTGCCGCCGACAATGTCATCAATGCGGAGTTGCGGGACAAACTTCAGTATATCTTCGCGTGACACCAGCTCGACATTCTTTACTCCCAGCGTCAACTGCTGCCCGCGATTGGTTTTCAGATACTCAAGATGACGCTCGTTTGTAGCGCAAAAGAGATAGCCGTGCGCACGATAGTCCGCAGGGTGGCCCACTACCTCGTCGAATTTCGAAAAGAAATCGATGGAGTAACGCGACATCCGAATGTTGACAGCCGTGGAAAACTGCGCGCGCACTCCACCCATGCTTTTTCCGGTTGAACCCTTACCCTGATGGGCTTCGCGTTCGATCACGAGTACATTCGTGCATCCCTGTTCAGCAAGATGATAGGCCACGCTGGAGCCCACAATGCCACTGCCGATAATCACAACGCCTGCCGTCTCAATCATTGGTTGTCGCGATTGGATCTAAGTTTTAGAATGGTGACGCATTGTCGCGAGCATAATCCCGGGCTATTAAAGACACAACAGGAGATTCAAGATGGATTTGCGTTACCCCATTGGGCCATTTAGTTTTGCGGGCACACCCTCGAATGAAAAGCGGCAGGTCATGATTGACGACATAGCCGCGGCACCTGAAGAAATGCGTGCAGCGGTAAAGGGGCTTGATGATCGGCAACTCGATACACCTTATCGTCCCGACGGTTGGACCGTGAGGCAGGTTGTGCACCACGTGCCCGAAAGTCATCTGAATAGCTACACTCGTTTTAAACTAGCTCTTACTGAAGACGAACCTACCATCAAGCCCTACTT
>JBHENH010000030.1:0-305 GCA_046262135.1 Pyrinomonadaceae bacterium | reverse complement strand
ATCGCTGGGCAAAACTCGAGGACGCACAAACTGCACCTGTCGATCTCTCGCTCAACCTGCTCGACGCGCTTCATGGGCGATGGGTCTGGTTTCTGCGATCCCTGCGAGAGGAAGATTTTCAACGGACTTTTCGTCATCCGGAGTTAGGCACAGTAAGCCTTGATAAGAATGTCGCTCTCTATGCCTGGCACGGCCGGCACCACGTGGCTCACATTACTTCACTGCGCGAGCGAATGGGTTGGAATTGACGAGGCACAGGAGCAGGTGGCAGCGGCAGGCGGCCTGAGCAGCGACCAGTAGATGGC
>JBHENH010000029.1:4181-28789 GCA_046262135.1 Pyrinomonadaceae bacterium | reverse complement strand
CCCGTACCGGATCTCTTGCATCCACATCTGATACGAGGAAATAATGAAGGATGATATCGTTTTCGAGTCTGCTTCCAAAACAAGACCAACACGTAATCTCCACTGGGTGTTGACTTAAGTTTTGGCATTTTCATAAGCTGCGCGGTGTCAGTTGTGTTTTGAAATCCCGGGCTCGAATAATTCCACATGACCAGGCTGCGCAACACTCCCCACTTAGTCGTCGTTTTCGCATCCTCACTTCTACTCGCTGTCGTCTCGTTCACCAGCACATTCGCTCAACGCCCGCCGCGCGCACATGAAGGCAATGCTGGTGCTCCTCAGCATCAAGCACGAGCACCAAAGGCCTTCTCTTCTCGCTCGGAACGACCACGCCTGGTCCTCCTGATCGTAGTCGATCAGTTTCGTTACGACTATCTGGAGAAATACGGCGACCTTTTTGTTCAAACCGGGTTGCGGCGATTGATGCGTGAAGGAGCGTCGTGGACTCAGGCGAACTTCGATCACATGCCAACCTATACAGCGCCGGGCCACATCGCGCCAACTCTTGCCGCCGCGCTGAGGATACAAGCGCCCAGCAACTGCACAGGGCGAGTGCTGATGGAAGCGCGAAAAGATAGCAGGACACGCCGAGCGGCGAGATAAATGAGGACCAGCTCTCGTGCCGCGAATGCTAATGACTGCTGACGTTCCTTGTATGAATCTTTTCGATGAAATTTTCAAACACGATTCGCTCGATCGTACTGCAGTCCTTTTTGAGGAGCAGCAGATTACCTACGTACAGCTTCAGGCTCGAACGATTTCGATCGCTCGTGTGTTGCCTACCTTGGGAATCGCGAGTGGAGACCGCGTTGCGCTGCTATTGAATGATTCGCCGGAATTTATTGCCGCATTTATTGCGATCTGCTCTTACGGCGCCATCGTCGTACCCATAAATATGGCGCTACAACTGGAAGAACAGCTAGCCATTCTCAACGACTGCACGGCGAGAACATGCATCATTGAAGCGGAAGCTGCGGACCGTTTTCAACACACCACGGGGATCGCCTTACCTCACGTGAAGGACTTCGTAGTGGTCGATCGTAATGAACAAGTCCGGTTTTCCAATTGTCAGTTGCTTCAGCCTACTCACCATGCGGCGGCCCCCAGGGTTTGGTCACTTACCGAATTACTAGCAGTGGCGAGATCGGAAAACCACAGCTCTAACGACCCACCACATTTCACATTGGGGCATGTGCCGGAAACAACATTTCACGAACCTGAGGTGAATCAACCTGCGTTCATTCTCTACACATCCGGAAGCACAGGTGAACCAAAAGGCGCCGTTCATTGCCAGTCAGACATTTTCTACACGAATGAAACGTATTGCCGCGAGGTGTTGCAGTTAAGAGACGGTGACAGGTTGTTTTCTTCTTCGCGTCTTCCGTTTGCGTACGGCCTGGGGAACTCTTTCACGTTTCCGCTGCTGAATGGATGCACAACAATTCTGTGTCGTGAAAAGCCTACTCCGGAAGTGATTAGTCGAATCTTTGAGACCTATAAACCCACCATATTTTTTGGCGTGCCCGTAATTTACCGTTTGCTGCTGGATTACTCCCGGAAGATACTGCTCGACTGTTCGAGTCTTCGATTTTGCATATCGGCGGGTGAGGCTCTGCCGGCGCAACTCGGCGAGGAGTGGGAAAAGACTTTTGGTCTTCCCGTGCTTGATGGCATAGGCTCTACCGAGATGCTCCACATGTTCATGTCTAATCATGAGGGCAAAGTGCGGTACGGCAGCAGTGGAAAACTATTGGCAGGATACGAAGGTCAGTTGCGCGACGAAAAGGGCCAGCCTTGCGCGGAATCTACGGAGGGTAATCTTTGGGTAAAGGGTGCGAGCGCGGCTCGAGGATACTGGCAACGGCCCGAAGTGACCGGTTCAACTTTTGTGTATGGCTGGGTGCGCACAGGCGACCTTTACTCTCAAGACGCTGAGGGCTATTGGCATCACATGGGGCGCAGCGATGACTGTTTCAAATCCAGCGGCCAATGGGTTTCGCCCGTGGAAGTTGAAGGACTTCTCTTGCGACATAAAGATGTCAGCCGCGCAGCCGTGGTGGAGGATTTCGATTCAAACGGCCTGCCTTGTCCCTGCGCATTTGTGGTCCGGAATGAAGGAGCCGAGGACACTTCCGCGCTTGAGGAAGGATTGCGAAAGTTGGCCCGGGAGTCGTTGCCACGTTTCAAGCAACCGCGAAGATACGTGTTCGTCTCGGAACTGCCCTATACCGCAACAGGGAAGATTCAGCGATTCAAATTGCGCCAACAAGTCCAACGTCCAATGTCCAACGTCCAACGTCTTTCTTCGTAACGATGACCTAGAGTGTCCAATGTCCAGTGTCCAACGTCTGTCTTCGTAACCATGATTCATCCTGTGCCGAACTGTAACGTGGTAACTTTGGACTTTGGACATTGGACATTGGACTTTTTGACTTCGACATTGGACTTTGGACTTGAGTTGATATGAAAAGCATTCAGGAAACATACGCGCCAAACATGAAGTGCTTTGGTTGCGGCCCCGCAAACGAAAAAGGACTGCACATTCGTAGCTTTCCGCAGGGCGAAGAGGTGATCGCAGACTGGCACCCGGAAACTTATCAGGAAGCGTTTCCGGGTATGTTGAGTGGCGGTATTATTGGCACCTTGCTCGACTGCCATTGCAATTGGACCGCCGCCTATCACCTGATGAAACGGCTCAGCGTAGACCACCCACCCTGCACTGTCACGGCCGATTACGCAATCAAACTCCTACGTCCCACCCCGACCGATAAGCCGGTCCGTTTGGTCGCACGCGTACTGGAATCAACTGATGATCGAGTGATAGTGGAAGGCGAATTGATCGCACACGGCAAGGTTACGGCAACATGTCACGGCACATTTGTAGCGGTCAAGCCTGGTCATCCTGCCTATCATCGCTGGTAGTAGACAGGCCTTCCTACGTATCCGCTCTCCCCTCGCTCATATTAAGCGAACATAATGCGAAGATCTTTCATGTTTCATCTCTCATTTTTCATCGACATCACCATCGACAACGCCATCCACCGTGCCTCGCCGTCCACACAGCTTCACCGTTCTCACAGACAGGACAGGACCTACCGCCCTTGCTTCTGATGGGAAAATGACAATTGAAAAATGATAAATGAAAAATCTAGTCTTCTTCGCCCGGCTTAATCAAGTTGCTTACCCAATTCGCTCCCAGGTATCATTCACACCCTGATTCCAGACAACCTGTCAAAAGCTTCATTTCATGGCTGAACTAGTTCACCGTCCCCGTCGTCTGCGCAGAACCGAAACCCTCCGCACACTTGTGCGTGAAACGCGTCTCGCTCGCGAGGACTTTATCCTCCCCTTGTTTGCGTGTACGGGCACAAAAGTACGTCGGGAAATTGCTTCTATGCCCGGGGTGCACAATCTGTCTGTCGATGAGATGGCGAAAGAAGCGGCCGCGGCGAATGAAATTGGTGTGAGAGGTGTAATCCTGTTTGGCCTGCCGGAAGCGAAAGATGAAGTTGCCTCGGGCGCATACCATCAACAGGGCGTAGTGCAACAAGCTGTCCGCGCTATCCGAAGCGCAGCGCCTGATCTTGTAATTATGACTGACACCTGTCTGTGCGAGTACACCTCACATGGACATTGCGGCGTCGTGCGCGATGGAGAAGTTCTGAATGACGAGTCGCTTGAATTACTTGCGCGCACGGCTGTCAGCCAGGCTGAAGCGGGCGCGGATGTGGTAGCACCATCAGCCATGATGGACGGGCAGGTAGAAGCAATACGTCAGGGGCTGGACGATGCGGGATTCGAACACGTCGCAGTGATGGCATACGCCGTCAAGTATGCCTCCGCGTTCTATGGACCATTCCGGGAAGCCGCGGACAGCGCGCCCGCGTTTGGTGATAGACGCGCCTACCAGATGGACGCCGCCAACGCGCGAGAAGCAATGCGCGAGGCGGAACTCGATTACCTGGAAGGGGCTGACATCCTCATGGTAAAACCCGCGACAGTCTACCTCGATATACTAAGAACACTTCGCGAGGAATTCGATTTGCCACTCGCCGCATATCATGTTTCCGGCGAATACGCGATGATCAAGGCGGCGGGGCAAAAGGGTTGGATCGATGAGCGGCGTGTGATGATGGAAACACTCACCAGCATTAAGAGAGCGGGCGCTGATATTATTCTCACCTACTTTGCGCGTGAGGCTGTGCGCGCTCTGGCGGATTAAGCTGAGGGAGGTTCCGTGAAACTACTCCGAGTCAACCGGACCATCCTGATTCATTTCATTGTCCTCGCTGCGATCGGACAGGTCACTGCGCAGACAAGACTCAGCGTAAATGAAACTACGCTGGAAGAAGCGAATCAGCGCACAACGGAAATCTCCACTAACGACCTGAAGAAGATTTTAGCGAGTAAGAGTGGAACAGTTCTGGACGTGCGTTCTGCTATCGAGTATTCGATTGCTCATATTCCGGGTAGCGTTAATATTTATGAAAAGGAGTTGGACCGCGTCGCCCAGCTTTTCCCTGACAAGACAACACATCTCGTTTTTTACTGCAACGGGCCATATTGCGGTAAAAGCAAACGTCTCTCAGAGCAACTTCTCCAGTTGGGCTACACGAACATCCGGCGCTACCAACTTGGTCTTCCCATGTGGCGTGCCTTAGGTAATACGGTTCAAACCGACGCTGAGGGATTTCGCTACGTATTTGCGAAGGACAAGACTGCGGTGTTTGTTGACGCTCGCAGCGCGTCTGAATTCCAGAAAGAAACTGTTCCTGGCGCTGTCAATATCCATCCAGGGGAAGCGGAAAAGGCCAATGAGGATGGACGGCTACCGTATCGCGACAAAGGCACCCGAGTCATCGTTTTCGCCAACACTCTCGCTGAGGCTCAACGGGTGGCTGAAGAGATCGCTAAAAAAGCGTACTGGAGTAGTAGTTATTTCAGCGGCAGTTTTGCAGATTTAAAGAATATACGTCTCTGGTAGAAGCAATACGGTGACGGATACTTCTGCAGTAGCGTCACCCTTGAATATTGTCGCGCGCAACCAATACGACCCGCGCAGCCTCTAAAGGATTCACCGAAGAACAAGCAGGCCTATCAACGACCCGGCGTCGTGCCGGCGGCAAGTATGAGAGGGGAGAATCATGAGTTCAAACTTCCACTTGAACAGGCGAAGTATTACACGTTGCTTGGTTGGGCTCAGTCTGTTGTTCCTTGCACTTCCAGACGATGCGGAGGCGCAGTCGGGCCGCAAGGGCGCACGGTCGGCGGCGGCGGTTCCAGTAACCACCGTTCCAGCTACTGAGGTTTCAACTTCCGATTCAGAAAGGCCTTTAAGCCAGCGTGTGCTTCCGACGCGCGTACGCATTCTCGTGGGAAGACAGCCGACCTCCAGACACCTGCATACCGAAGATGTCATCGCCGCGAGTTTCGTCAAACGGTTGAGTCAATATGCCAACCTCGAGTGCTCCTCAATCGGGGACATCAAAGAAAGTCAGGCGGTCAGCCGCGCGAAAGCTGAAGCCGACGCGTTTGTGACGTTGCTCAAATTCGACATCGATAGTTACCAGGAGGGCACGATCATCCTGAATTCTCAGGACCTTCAAATTGAGTACGTAGTCTTCGCTCCAGGTACCGGAAAAAAGCAGACGAAGGGAAAGGTTTACTTTCAAGCGATTGGCGGAGGAAGAATGCGCAAGAGTGACTGGCCAAACGGCACGCCTATCAAAATCACGGCGGAAGCCGCGGGAATAGAAGCTGCAGAGGATTTGTACGCATGGCTCGCTCTCACAGCAGCCTCAAGGCCGAAACACTGAATAGCAACGTAGCCTCTCAAGATAATGACAGGCAGGAATGCCCTGGCCTACAGCTCATCGAGCGCCGAACAACGTTGGCTTCGTTTATGCAGGTAAGCATTTAATCGTCTGCCAGCTAAAAGCATGGAAGATCACACCCAGCCTGTGAATGGAAGTATCGTCTCGAGTTCTCTAACAATGGCGTCACGGTAGGCCTTTGCACCTTCTCTGTTCGGATGCATAAAGCCAGCCCGCAGGCAATGTAGGTCGTTCGCTTTGCCGGCCTTTTGACACATGCAAGCACGCTCCCGAAACAGTTCGTCATCGCTCGTGAGCTTCGGGCCACGAACGGGCTCGGTGCATGGTAGATTCTCGTCTATGCGTCTCGATTGCCAGAAATACGTGTTGGGCGCGCCGTAAGCGTTCTCCGGTTTGAAAGGCACTTCGACAACCAAAACGCGTTTGGCCAACGCGGAAGGGATAGCGCCCCTCCAAGTCCTCGCTACAGGCGATGAAAAAGGGTACTTGAGGTTCGTTCTATCAGCCGCCTGGCGAAAGGCTGCGGTAGAAGCTTTCGCCCACGTATTGGAGAATTCCGTGAACTGATGTCGGATGGATCGCTCAACAGATTCGGAGATACCGAGCTTTCCGATCAAGGCGCGCGCTCGCTCATGGCGCAGGAATTTCTCAACGTCCTCATCAGGGCTTACCAGGGTCATCTTGAGAATTTCCAGAAGAGCAGCGCCGGAGGTTTTTTCCGAGATCACCGGCAGGTAACCTGGAATGACGATCCGGGCATTTGGAAACGTCGCGCTTAGTTGCTCCAGTACCAACGCCATCTTCTCGTTACAGTAGTGGTCAGCTTCTTCGGCAATGCTGCGCGCAAATGGCAGCGGAACAAACAATCGCGCGGCGTGCAGATCGTTGATACCGCCGTTTACGAAGATAACATCGATAGTATTCAGTTCGATTGATTGCTCGCGGTAATACTTGGCGGCCAGCTCAACTTGCCCTACCACCGTTGGATTGCGACGGGGGACTTCTCCCGGCGACCTGTCTTTGATCGTCTTGTCGCCATCTTGATATTTGAAGATAGTCGCGCCGGAGTGTGCTCCGACGTGAATCTGCGGGCGCTGTTGAAGAGTCTGCTCCCGGCACGCCGGCTTCATGCGCTTCTGGCAAAGCCAGTCGCCGACCAGATAGGAAAACTTGTGCTCCTCTTTGAGGCCTTGCCCCCAGGTAATCGAATCGCCGAGTACGAGCAATCGGAACGGGCGGGTGGAGACTGACGCGCCAATAGCTTGTCCAGGGAGAGAGCTTGCGAAGGCACGCCGGGAAATCATGCCGCACACGAGCGCTGCCGAGTGCCCTATGAACTTTCGCCGGCTATAAATAGTCATCTCGCTGTCTTAGAAAAACATCCATAATGAGCAGCGGGCGCTGTTCAATTCAAACGCCGTGCTTTGACAACGGATTCGCGCGTCTCTTGATGGCGACTTACCTAGTGTGTGATCTTCACGAGAAGCTTCTTAAAGCGGTGTTTGAAGCTAGTGCGCACGGGAACTTGCAGGAACCGCGCGCGACCGTTAAGGCTCGATTTGAGGGCATCGCGAGACTCCGTAAAATTTGCGGAAAGCCGGGTTAAGAGTGCCCAGTCCGATTTGAATGTTTCCAGTGACTCGCGATTCTTCTCGCTCGCTTTCAGCTGAACGTTGATCTTCGCCAACATTAGTTTATACGACAACTGTGGATCGGAGTTTTTACCTACGATGTTGTCACGAGTCAGACCGAGAATGAGATTTTGACCGTAAGCGTTGACCTTAAGAATCAGCGCGCCGTTTTCATCAAAGGCCGGTTCGCTCTGCAGCTCCAGGTCTCTGAAAAAGGTTTTGACTTCGTTGCGGTCGAGGAAGAGTCCCTGATCAATCGCGGCAGCAAGCATCGGAGCAAAGGCGTCTTTGTAATGGAGCCAGGTCCGCTTGTCGCCGAACAGACGCAACCTTTCAGCCGCTTGTCTCTCATCGATTTCTTTAATCGTTAGACTTAATCTGCCGGCATCGCCTGAGCCGAAGCTGTTTCCCAGCCTGGAAGTTTCGTTGCGCAGCCCTTTCGCCTCTCGATTGAGAAGGTGTTTATCTAGATTAAGCTGCGCGATCTCGGGCGCGGCGTACTTTTTGTAAGTCTTGTCGACGCTGAATCGCCCAGTGGTGAGATAGGTGGCCGCAAAGACGGCGGCCACGTACGGGTTAAAGATTAGAGACGGAACATAATATTTTCTGGAGCGAAACCCTATCTCTGTTAAATTGCGGACATCGAAACTGCGCCAGATCGTGCCGGAAATCTGCGGGTATTTGGTGACATTAAACAGTCGCTCGGGGCGCTTGGTCGCGTAAACAGTTAATGATTTTGCCACGGCCTTCGGGGTCGTTGACATCGTAAAATCATTAATCACATCGCGGTGTGTGGCGCCCGGAAAATATCGGTTGAGGACAATTCGAGCGAAATCCGCGCAGTTATTATAGAGCGTGCGGAAGTCTCCTTTGTTCGGCAACTCATTAAATTGGGCCACGAGCCGTGCGTCTTCTTGCCGCGTGGTTTTGACGTTAAGGCTGTAAACGTCGCGGTTGATGACGCTGGCGATCATCGGACTCCAATTTCCTTTAGGGATGCTACCGTCTGCGTTGTCGGGGATAATACTTCTGAGATGTTTTTTGCGATACGTCTCTTTCAGAAGAGTGCGGACCTCTCCGTTTGCATAGAGCGGGATATCTCTTTCACTCTCCACACCATAAAGGTAAGGAATCACCGGGATAGCAATCCACTCATAAGGCGCGTGTTCTCCGAATTTCGGATAGCTGCTAAGGACCACGCCTCTTTCTCCGGGCGCACAGAGCCTCAGCTTAACCGGGCCGTCAGAGCAGATGTTGGAAAAGTAGATCGCCGTATGGCCAGACCCTGACCACTCCCCTGCATAGCCAATGGCCTCGCCCAGTAATAATGAAACATCAGCGCGCGCGGAGACTGGAATAAAAATCAACAGCAGCAGTGTAAATGAAATTTTTAACATTATTTGAACCCACCCACCCTAGATCGAGATCTTCAATTGCAAACCTTTCATACTACCGCCCGCGCTTCGTGCTCGAGGGTCAAATCCCAATCTCTGAATATTGATGAAAGCGGACCGGGAAAACGAACCTCATCGCCAATCCTTGAAATTTCTGGACTGTCGGCAGGCAAATATTAAGCGGGGGAGGAGGAGAGAGCATAGGTTACCACATTCCGGTCCGTGAGACAGTTGATTCGGGCTGTTTTCCAGCTACGAACGGGCCGGGACGCCTATCCTGCTCAGCTCATCGAGCGCCGAGTGTAAGCGCTCAAGTCCTTGCCGAAACGTTTCAGAATCTCCACCCATCCCCACTCGGAAATGAGCCGGCATCTCAAAAAAGCTTCCCGGAACTACTGAGGTTTCGTATTTCTCTTGTAACAGCGTGCATAGTCTTTCCGAGCTTCCGCCCGTCACTCTTGGAAACATGATGGATCCCGCCGGCGGTCGTATCACCTCCAAGTCGTCTCGCCGGTCAAGAAATTCATTAAGTAATTTTCGGTTCTCGTTCAGACGACTCTGTGAACGACGTGCAATACCGGATAATTGTTGTAGCGCCAGGACACTTAGTCGCTCGCCCACATGCACAGGCGTAGCGGCAAACAGATCGTTGAGTCGCCACATAGAAGCGGCGAGTTCGGGCTCCGAAAGAATCCAGCCGCAGCGTAGGCCACTCAAACCAAAAGTCTTTGTCAGGCTGCTGGTTACCACAAATTGATTGCCTAAATGGAATGCGGTGCGCGGCCGCTCTTCGAAAAGCATCTCAAGATAGACTTCGTCAATGAGCACCCGGGCACCTCTCTTGCGCGCCATCTCTGCCATTTCCCTGAGCACATTGTCATCAGTGCGAACGCCGCTCGGATTGTGCAAATTAGTTGTCACAATCAGTTTCGTGCGAGGGGTTAACTGCTGCTCGATCTCAGCCAGTGAAATCTGAAAACCATTCTCGAATGTACGTCGGAAACGTTTCACTTCGGCGCGCAGATAATGAGCCACTGCCAGCAAGGGGTCGTAGGCTGGAGTCTCGAGAAGTATTTCGTCACCGGGCTTTATAAGGGCTGCCATAGCGAGATGATTGGCAAATGACGTGCCCGCTGTTGTCACCACGCATCCAGGAACAACCCGATATCGATCAGCTATGGCATTTATTAATGGCTGGTATCCGTCGCCGCCCTCGCCCGTGATTTCGAGGTCACCAAGCGAAAACTTTAGGTCATCCAATTTCACATTTGCGAGACCGCTAGTGGCAAGGTTAAACCGGGCTGCCGAACGCGTCTTGGCCCAATGCATGTATTCCGAAGCCAGTGCCTCACGAGCAGAAGTCATGTTTTGTTTCTCCCTTGCCAGAACAAGAAGGCCGGGATTCCTGCTAACAGTATCGCCAGGCCAATCAAGGTATTCTGCGGGTAGCGATACACAGTATTAATCACGACGAGCCAGCAGACAGCAATAAAAACCGCAGTAGTTACCGGATGGCCAGGGACCGCAGCAAATCGCTTGTTTGGTTTGTCGTCGTCAAGTTTTGTTTCGCGAGCTCTCCGTCGAAATATGAAAATGCACATGGCGGTAGCGCCAAAAAATATGAAATCGACAGAGACAACGTAATTTAATATCTGGTCATAACGACCGGAGAGCGCAATTATGATTGCCAGCAACCCCTGGATTGCGATCGCCAGGATTGGAACATGCGTCCTGGTGTGCAGATGGCCCACGCTCTTGAAAAAAAGGCCGTCTTCAGCCATAGCAAAGTAGACGCGTGGCGCCGTCAACATGCCCTGGCTAAGGAAGCCGAAGGTCGATATTGCAATTCCAGCCGCAATGGCTCGAGCGCCGTTCTCTCCGAGCGCAAGTCGCATGACGTCCGACGCCGGAGTAGTTGTGGAAGCGAGACCTGAGGGTCCAAGAAGCTGCACACAGACATAATTTACTGCCAGATAGAGTATGACGACGCCGGTTACTCCGATGATCAGCGCTCGGGGAAGATTTTTTCGTGGTTGCCGTATCTCGCCGGCCATGAACGTCGCCGTCTGCCACCCGCCATAGGCAAACAATACTGGCACCATCGCCGCGCCTACGGCAGTAAGGAGATCAAACGACACTGGTCGATCCAAAAGCCCAGTGACCTTTGCTACATCTGCGTCCTGACGTAGCCCGATGAGTAATAGTCCGAATACAATCAGCGCCAGAATCGCCAGGATCTTAAGTATCATCAAAAGGCTTTGCAAAGAGCTGCCGGCGCGTACGCCGAAGCAGTTGATTACGGTCAAACTACCCAGCGCGATAACAGCAATCACCCCGTCCGTCAGAGGAACGTTAGTGAGTTCCCGGAAATAACGCGCGAACGTAACTGCGACCGCCGCCATGCCCCCGGTTTGAATAACCAGAAGCAATCCCCAGCCGTAAAGGAAGGCCACCATCGGGTGGTAAGCTTCGCGAAGATAGGCATACTGGCCGCCCACTTCCGGGCGTGAGGCAGCCAACTCGGCCCAGATAAATGCAGCGGTAAGCGCTATGAGCCCACCGAAAGCCCACACCGCGAGAATCAGAAACGGTGTCGTTACCTGGCGGGCGACGACGGAGGGATTCATGAAGATCCCTGAACCGATGATCCCGCCCATCACGATCATCGTCGCGTCAAACAATCCGACCCGGCGGGCCAAAGTGTTGCCCGGAGCACTTGTCGGTGCTGATGGTTTTTCCGGATTCACGAAACGTCGTGTTGACAGTTCTGGTATAACAGTCGCGCTTCTTCCAGATTGGCTTACACAAAAAGTCCTCTAGGGCGAAACTCAGTACACCGGCTTGCGTACTGTAACTCCGAAGGAGTTGGCTAATTCTAGCCCAGGGTTTCCTACCCTGGGATGAAAGAGGATTCATCTACCCGCTATAACTCTGAAGGAGTTGGAAAATCAGGGGCGATGAGCGACGACTCGCGAACTCTTCCGGAGTTCAAAGCTGTCCAGGCTCATTTTAATCCCAGGGTAAGGAACCCCGGGCTGGAATTAGGCAACGCCTTCGGCGTAAGTACAAAACTTACTTTTGTGCATAGCCGTGTGGGAGTAGTTAAGGGGCAGATTTTAATTATTCTGGGAATTAGTAAGCGCTGGATCCGCTGCTGACCGGAGATGAGCCCGCGGCTTCCTGTGCAATCTTTACTCCGACGCTTGCGCCAATACGCGTGGCGCCGGCTTCAACCAACTTCCGCGCGTCGTCGAGCCCTTTAACGCCACCGGATGCTTTAACGCCAAGATCCGCGCCGACTGTGCGTCGCATTAAAGCGATATCGGCAACTGTAGCGCCGCCCTTGGAAAACCCGGTGGATGTTTTGACAAAGTCTGCGCCGGCGTTTTTCGCAGCGACGCAAGCTCGAACCTTCTCGTCATCCGTCAGCAGTGCCGTTTCGATAATGACTTTGCAGGTGACGTTGTATTCATGGGCCACCTCTACCACAGAGTGCACGTCGTGTTCGACAAGACAATCATCGCCGCTTTTCAGTGCTCCTATGTTTATTACCATATCGACTTCGCGCGCGCCGTCAAAGATCGAGCGACGTGCTTCGTATGCCTTCACGTCTGAAAGTGTGGCGCCGAGTGGAAATCCAATTACAGTGCAGACTGGAATGCCGGTCCCCTGAAGATTACACGCGGCCGCGCGCACCCAGGTCGGGTTAACACAAACGGATGCGAATCGATACCGGGCCGCTTCCTCACACAATTTTTTTATGTCTTCGTCAGTCGCTTCCGGTTTCAGAAGCGTGTGATCGATAAGTCCCGCCCAGTCCCTGGCAGAAGCGGTTTGGCCCAACGCAAGGCCAATCCGGGAGGCGCCCGCGTCAACTATCCGGTGCATTCGCTCAGGACAGCGGTTGAAACATTCTGAAGTGCATCCGCAAAGCGAGGCTTGCCTGAGACCTTCTCCGTCGCCGCCATCATGTCCATTGAGGCGCGCGACTATTGCATCAGTAATCTGATCGATTAGGAGTTCAAGTTCTCCATTATGTGAGTTCGGCATCGAGTTGAAACTCCGGCGCAGATCTTTGATTATTCTAGCACGTGTCGTATTCGCAGAGTTCGATGCGATGCGTTCACCATTACCCGTGCGGAAACCGGCGATTCGGTTAACAGTGAAGGGCAGGAGTAATTCCCCTGCCCTATAAAACCAGTCGATTCCGCGCAGTCGCTCGACTTAATGTGTTCCTTCAACTTCCCATAGAAGCGCCGTGTCATTTCGCGCACCTGTTGCCATGGTTCGACCATTCTGACTAAACGCCACGGGGTACCTGGCCTCGCTCAACGTCGCAAGTAATTCACCGGTTTGCGAGTCCCAAAGCTGCACGCCCTTTTCATTTGTCGTAGCCAGTAGGGTGCCTGAGGGATTGAAGATGACTGAGACCGTCCTGTCGCCTGTGGAGGCCAGCGATAACTTCAATTCTCCCGTCTCTACATTCCAAATCTTTCCTGCTGAGAGTTTGTCGGTCGAGGCGGTGGCGAGCCAGCGGCTGTCGGGACTAAACGTCGCATCCGTTGTTTGACTGTTAGGAAGTTTGAATAAGAGTTCGCCGTTCTTGACATTCCAAAGTCTCGTGTCGCCAAAGTAAAAGGTTGCAACCGCTCTTCCGTCCGGACTGAACTCAAAGCCCTTCATCCAATTCTCGAGAAAGCCCTTCGGCGCGACCGTGCCCTTGAGTTGACCCGACTCCGCGTCCCAAATCTTCATAGCTCCCTGCTGCTCTACTGTTAATAACGTACTCCCACCGGGACTAAAGGCTGCTCGATATATTCGTTCGCTATTGCTGATATTACTTTTGAGCTGGGCCGTTGACGCATCCCAAATCTTGGCCGACTTATCGCCGTTGATTGTGAATATCCAACGACCGTCTGAGCTATATCCGGTTTGCAAAGCAAGAAAGTGTCGGGATCCAGCGAGGAACATTGCTTTCAACACGTCTTTAGCGCCGCTGTCCCGCGTGTCATGATTGAGCGTCATTACCTCTTGACCGATTGCGACTTCAGAGATAGCAACAAGGTCGTCTTCCCGTTCTGAAAGCACTCTCTGCCCATCCGGACTAAATGGTACGGGTCCAAACTCTTCTTCAAAGCTCAAACCAGATTTGAGCTTGGTCTCTAGATTTTTCTTACGTCCGGGTAACGTTGACTTTGGTGACCAGGTCGCTGCATCCCATAGGGTCACGCTCTTATCAACATAGTTTCGTGTGGCAACTACTCGCCCGTCTCGACTAAATGAAAAACCGCTGATCCTATCTTTCCCTGCCGTCAACGTGGCCTTTAACGTGCCAGTGTCAGTGTCCCAGACGGTTATCGTTCCCTTCCTTCCGCTCATCGCAACGAGTTGACCGTCGGGGCTAAAAGTTATTAAGGCCTTTCGTCCCCTGAATCTCGATGGCCCTTTATAATCAGGCAGTTTTGCTTTCAACCGCACGGCCAATTTGTCCTGAGACTGCACAGATTGGGATGGCGTTTGGCCTTGCACAAACATGAGGACACTCGTACATACCAAACTCATCGTCACAGCCATCAACAGGCGCACTGGAGTACCATTACTTCTCATCTTGTTAATCTCCTCGTTTTTGTAGAAGGACTATTTAATATTGCAAAGGAAAAATTAACGAAGGTACTGTCTTTCAATGGCTTCGATCTTCGCGACTCTTCTGCGGTGACGGTCCTCGCTGATTTCCGTCCCCAGCCAGGCTTGAACGATCTCGCGCATTTCTGAACTCGTAATGGTTTTGCTACCTAAGCTAAGAACATTTGCGTCGTTATGTTCGCGCGAGTTGCGGGCCACATCAACCGAATAACATGCAGCAGCACGTATCCCAGGAACCTTGTTCGCTGTTATTGCGCTCCCGACTCCTGCGCCGTCTATGACTATTCCCACGTCGGCCCTGCCTTCGGAAACGCTCTTCGCAACCGCGTAGGCAAGATCGGGATAGTCCACCGCGTCCTCGGAGCTCGTGCCGAAATCGTGCACCTGATGGCCCAACTCATTGAGCAGACGTTTGAGATCTTCTTTCATCTTGAAGCCGCCATGATCAGCGCCCACCGCAACCAGCCTGTTCGCACTTGAGCCGGGCCGGGGAATACGGCGCACAATCTCAATCTTTTTCTCGCTGACGATATCCGCGGCTAAGGGTGTCAGACGCGCCCCTTCGGCAATGCGCAGGACGGCACCATCTGTCAAATCGCGCACATCGTCCTCTGTGATGACGGTCTTAGACGATTCGTCACGAACCGTAGGAGCCTCGGAAGCTGTAACTGAAGCTTTTGGCGCCGTGTCGATGAAACGACTCGATGTCCCACTTCTACTCTTCTCGGTTTCACTCTCGTCAGGCAGAGCTTTGTCCAGGACATCTCGAACGAGTGCTCTTATGCGATCACGTGTGGAGTTGTCGGCCATAAAGATCCGAGGGCAGAAGTCAGTAGTCAGTAGTCAAGAAGTCGGTGGTCAGAAATCGAAGTCAGTGCTCAGCGGTCAGTTGTTGCTCGCCAGTGTTGCAGTGGTCAGTGTTAGTGGTCGTTAATCTCTGCGGCTCCGCCGTCTGATGTGCGGTGGTGGCTATGCCCCGCCCGTCGTCGAGCCTTTACATTTTTGGGCTATGCCCTTGGTGCGGCCTTGGGCCTAAATAAATCCGAATGGCTAAGCTCCGACCGGGAGGATACCCCGGGATTGTCTCTGCGGCTCTGCCGTCAGATCACGGAAGGGCTATGCCCCCGATGTGTTTTAAGGAACGTCGCACAGTTGGCTTACCAGCGCCAGGCGCTCCGGGGCATAACCCCCAGAAGATATGGCGGACATTCGGAAGGGCACAGCTCTTCCGCATATCGGACAGCACAGCCGCAAAGTTAACGCTGACACTCACTACCGACTAACGACTACTTACTACTGACTCCTGACTCCTGACTACTGACTACACAAGTGCTTCATCACGCAGGTCTAGTAGCCGTCCCGCACTTGCGATCACTTTCCCGTTGCGCAATCTAAAATCTACGCGCCCCACGTAAATGCCGCTCCTGCCCACTTGAAAGATGATCGTATTTTCACCCGACGGCTGTCGTGTCACGACCGGGGTGGTCATGAAGGTGTGCGTGTGACCGCTTGCGATGAAATCGATGCCGTCAACCTGAGACGCTACCTGCGAATCGCCGATCTCGCCTTCCCTCGGCGTGGGATAGTAACCCAGGTGTGACATGCAAACCACCAGGTTGCAACGTTCGCTCCCGCGCAACACCTTTATAACATCGCGCGCTGCCTTCACCGGGTCAGAATATTTCACTCCCTTAAAATTGACAGGTGTAATCAGATTCTGCGGAGTTACTCCTAACCCGAATAAACCAACGCGGACGTCTCCAAATACGCGCACAACATAAGGCTTCACACGGCTCTCCAGAGGCGTGCCCCGGACTTCATAATTGCTAGAGACAAAATCGAAATTCGCAAATTTCATTGCGGCAGCAAGTGCGTCGACGCCGTTGTCAAAATCGTGATTTCCCAGAGTTACGACGTCGTATCCAATTAACGACATCGATTTGTATTCGACCTCGCCTTTATAGAAATTGAAGTAAGGCGTGCCCTGAAACACATCGCCCGCATCAACCAACAGGGTGTTCCGGTTCTGCTTGCGCACGCGTTTCACGAGAGTTGCCCGGCGCGCCACTCCACCCTTGTCTGGATACTGTTTGTCGTAGGTGGGCAACGGATCTATCTGCGAATGAGTGTCATTGGTGTGGAGAATTGTGATTAGGGTTTCACCGCGTCTGCCTTTTATTAGCCCGGAACCAAACGACGCAGAAGAGGAGTCCAACGCGGGTTTCGACAATGCCAGGCCGGCGCCGCCGGCGAGCGAAGCTCCAAGAAATGCACGTCTCGTGATCATGGTTGCGGCTCCTGTCCGGATGCAGGTTTGTCGGAAATGAAACGGCCATCAAGCGCAGATACGATTTCACGTCCTGCAGCCGTTTCTCTCTTTGCGTACTGGCTGATTGTGTCGCGAAGGGTGAGACCCACTGGCTGAATATTTCTGGCGGTGCGTAGTAGCGAATAATCGCCGCCCGTTACATTCAGCAGGTAATCAATGCTGACGACTGTATAAATCGCTGCCGGATCGATCTCCCTCTGCGACCCATCAATCAATAACCACGCGCTCTCCAGCTTGGGCCTTTTGTCGCCATTGATTCCATACTTGATTACCGCACCTGACTGCGCGTCTCGACCCGATACCACGACGCGCAAGAGATCCAACACCTGCGCACCTGTCAGATCAAAAGCGACCAGCGCGTTTTCAAACGGCATTAACTCAAAAATGTCTCGCGAGCGCAGATCACCTTCCGCTATCACACTCTTGCGCAGTCCCCCACTGTTGGTAACAGCTAAAACAACCGGCTTGCCCAGCTTGCGCGTGGCTTCGAAGCGCATGGCGTCCGTAACAAAATTGCCGAGAGAGCCTGCACCGACACCACCCTTCCTAAGATCGCCTTTTAGTTTCCCAATTTTTAGATCAAGCTCGCGCACTTTGCCGCTGTACGCGCTCAGTATTTTCTCAACGCTCTTGTCATCCGCGATGCTTCCGTCGACAACGTTTTCCGTCACCCGGGCCTTGACGGCCGCAGTTGTTTGAGCAGGAGTGGAAGTTGGTCGCGCGGGCGCCTGGGCAAGTGCTGAGTGCGATCCACAAGCCATCGCGCAAAGAAATAGGCCCTGACAAAAAAACAACAGTTTAGATCGTGGCACGGTTGAATCCTTTTTTCAGGAAAAACGAAAAAATCACACGCCAACTTGCGGACCTGATTGACCTATTAGGAGAGCTTCAATAGTATGTCGCACCACAAGGCAGAATCGCAACAGCGTCTACTTCAGATTGTTTCAACTAAAACTCTTGGAGCTATGAGGAGACTACATTTTGGCTACTTCTTCCGCACAAATACCGTCCGAATTCAGCAACCCTAATCTCGAAGTGCTACTTTCAGAGGAAAAGCTTCAGAGTCGAATTAAGGAACTTGGCCGGGAAATTACTCGAGATTACGCTGGTCGGAATCCTCTGTTAATAGGCGTTCTGAAGGGCGCCTGCTTCTTTCTTAGCGACCTTCTTCGGGCCATAGATACACGCTTGAGCATCGAGTTCATGGCAATCTCCAGTTACGGATCGTCGACTCGGACCTCCGGTGAAGTACGCATTATGAAGGATCTTGATGTGCCGGTAGAGGGCCGACATATCCTGGTGGTGGAAGATATCGTCGATACTGGATTGACGCTGAGCTATCTGCTCGCCAATCTGGAATCACGAGGTGCTGCGAGCGTCAAGCTTGCGGCGTTACTGGATAAGTATGAACGCCGCGAGAAGGACGTGAACATTGATTACCTGGGATTTAAAATTCCCGATCACTTTGTTGTAGGATACGGTCTGGACTTCGCTGAGCGTTACCGCAACCTTCCATTCATTGCTGTGCTAAAGAACCCCGACGCCGGCTAATAGTATTGGCTTTGCCCATAATCATGGACCACGTCAGTTCGGCTTTGCCGCCGGATGTGCGGCGGTCGCTATGCCCCGCCGAGGGCAGTCAGATTATTGCGGGGCTATGCCCCCGGTCCGGGCTAAGCCCTTTGCATTTAGGCCAAAGGCCGCACCAGGGGCATAGCCCCAAAATTAAAAGGAATCTCTACGGCGGGGCATAGCCGCCGCCGCACATCAGGCGGCTAAGCCGAAGCCGCATGAACGTAGGACTTTAAGGCGGAAGCAATGGTATTCGCTAAAACATTAAATCGTAGTTGGCCGACTTGGTAAGTCTTACTTTCAGTTCTCTGTAAACTCGCACAGATCGGTTCAAACTACAGTCTTGCTCAAATCTGTCGGAGGATGGCAATGAAACGCTTTTATTTCGCCTGCTTAGCATTGTGCTTCTGCCCACTCAGCGTAATGGCCCAGGATTGGTCGAAGGTTGAAATCAAGGTCACCAAGGTTGCCGGCAATATCTATATGCTGGAAGGTTCCGGCGGAAACATCGGCGTATCGGTGGGACCCGACGGCATCCTTATCGTTGACGACCAGTTTGCTCCCTTAGCCGAAAAGATCAAGGCCACACTAAAAACACTGGGTGAAGGAAAACTCAAATTCGTACTGAACACTCATTATCACGGGGATCACACGAACGGGAACCCCGCTTTTGGTCCTGACGCTCCGATCATCGCGCAAACAAACGTCCGCAAGCGACTTTCAGCCGAGCAGAAGTCAAAGTTCTTCAACCGCACGACGCCGCCGATGCCGAAGGAAGGGTTACCGGTGATTACTTTCGATAATGCGGTCTCGCTGTTTTTTAATGGCGAAGAAATCAAAGTCATCCACTTTCCTCGCGGACATACAGATGGAGACAGCGTCATCTTCTTTACTGGCTCAAATGTGGTCCACATGGGCGACGATTTTTTCAACGGCAGATTCCCCGTCGTGGATCTGGAGGCAGGCGGCGATGTAGAAGGGATGACGAAAAACGTTGGCGACATCATCAGCAAGCTACCGGCGGGAGTGAAAATCATTCCCGGACACGGGCCGCTTTCAGATATGGGCGGATTGAAGGCGTTTCATCGCATGATGATTGAAACGACAGAGATTGTCAGAAAGCGAATGGCTGCAGGAAAGACGCTGGAACAAATCAAAGCTGAAGGCTTACCCGAGGAATGGAAATCCTGGGGCACTGGCTTTATTAACACGAATCGCTGGTTGGAGTTGATCTACAACAGCCTTTCAGCCAAACGCCAGTAACTTTCGAACGGCGTCAAGAGTGAGTGTTTTCTTTGCGAATCTTTGCGAGATATTCGCGTTTTGCAGTCCAAAGAGCAGGGATAACTGCAAAGGGTCGCACAGACCGCGCAAAGAACCACAAGAGCAGGACTATTTGCCTTTAAGAGTTAAGAAGTTGCGATAGGAAACTTTTTCCGGCAGTTAGTCTCAAGCCGAAATTCTCAGCGACAGTCTGACCGATATCCGCAAGCGAAGCGCGCGAGCCGAGGTTAACTCCAGGCCGCGCGTTTTTTCCGTAGACCAGCAACGGAGCGTATTCGCGCGTGTGATCAGTACCGGGAAACGTCGGGTCGTTCCCATGATCCGCAGTGATAATCATGAGATCTTCCTGGCCCATCGCTGCTTCGATGTAAGGCAGGCTTGAATCGAAGTGCTCGAGTGCCCGTGCATATCCTTCCGTATCACGCCGGTGCCCATACAACATGTCGAAATCGACAAGGTTAGAGAATATGAGCCCACGCGTGTGTTGGCTGAGTGCTTTGATGGTTTGATCAATCGACTGTTGATTGTTTTTCGCCATGAGGTCTTCGGTGACGCCCATCGAGTTATAGATGGAGGCGATCTTGCCAATACAAACAACGTCAAGATTTTCATCCCTTAAACCCGCAAGCAAGTTTTCTCGCGGCGGAGGTACTGCATAGTCGTGGCGGTTTTCAGTGCGATAAAAATTCCCGGGTTCACCGAGGAACGGTCGCGCGATCACGCGGCCAACCTCATGCTCTCCGTCAAGCATTCGCCGGGCCCTCTCACAGATCTCGTACAGTTTTTCGAGGGGAATTACTTCTTCATGTGCTGCGATCTGAAAAACCGAATCCGCCGACGTGTACACGATGGGCTTGCCGGTCCTGATGTGCTCTTCTCCCAGTTCCTTGATGATCTCCGTCCCGGATGCAGGAATATTTCCCAGAATACCCGGGACCCCGTTTTCGGCGACAAAACGATCAATCACTGATCTCGGAAATCCGTTTGGGTAGGTTGGAAAAGCTTGATCGAGAATTATGCCGGCCATTTCCCAATGGCCCGTGGTCGTATCCTTGCCGTTGGATCTCAACGCGCATCGTCCATAGGAACCAACCAGGTTTTGCAGTGGAGGAACATTCGCAAGTGAGCGGACGTTGCCGAGGCCATAGCGCTGAAGGTTAGGAAGTCGGACCAGACGCGATTCGAGAATATGGCCCAGGGTATCCGATCCAGCATCACCCCACTCGGGGGCATCGGGCATTTCGCCGATGCCGGCGCCGTCGAGCACGATCAGCACTATTCGCTTGAACTGTTTAGGCAGATTTTCCATATCTCATATCAAATTTTTCATTTGTCATTTCTGACTGGGAGGGCGCATCTTTATGTTGGATCTGGCGGTTTTGAGCGAGGCTGTGAAGATTCTGCACAGTTCTCTATTCTCTCCACTTATATGCGCAACCCGTTCTCCATTTAATAGTTGGCTACGCTCGATAATACGCAGCCATATCGACGTCTCATTCAACTCTTTGAGAACGATTCGCAGTTTGTGAATGAAATCCGCATGGCTCTCGGCACCTCTGGCCTCCCCATAATTCGGCGCCGGAGAAGTTCCCGAGCGTAGGATTTGTCCAGCAATATGTTTGCCTGCTGAGGTCTTGGGCAAGTTAGCAGACAGGTTAACAATGCGAACGGCAAAATCTATCAAACGCTCCTCAAGTTCAATAGCTCTTGACTGAGGAGTTCTCACGACCTTCTCATCTTCCATACTCTGTTCCTTTTTCACAGCGGTGAGTGAACAGTCAGCGGGCTATGCTTAAGGGGTGTTGCCGATGATAAATGAAAAATTAGAAATGAGAAATGGAAAATCGGTCGGCCGTTCCTGGCGAGCGTCTCTCGCTAGCCTTTAGGGGAATAATAGCCTTCCCTAGCGCGGACCTGCGGCTTATCGCGAACGCCGACCACTTCGACGCGGATAGTTCGAAACTCTCCATCGCGCGCTTTATTGGTTGGATAGTATCCCAGACTATATTGCGTCCCGATCTCGGTCGCCACACGGGCGAACGCGGCACGCGCATCCTGCAAAGTAGCGGCGAGGAAATTTCTTCCACCGCTCGACTTCGCCAGTTCATTCATCTCGCGTCGAGCGAGATTGTAAAGGTCGCGACTGATCTGCATTCTTTCAAACGATCCCATCTGGCAAAAATCGACAAAGTCTTCCGCCTTCGCACGCGGAAAAAACACCTGGCGATATCGCTGCAGCTGTTTGGCAGAAAGTGACAACCGGCCATCGTCCTGACAGTCCTTGAGCAACCGGTCCTCGACAAAATCTTCCGTATTAACCTGAATAAAGTAAGAAGCGACACCCGAACGAGTAAGCTTCAACCTCACTGTTTGAAAATCAACATCGCTGGTTGAATCCACACCGTCTGTCAAGGCAACGATCGCTCGACGTCCGCGCACCTCTTCTCGCGGCGCCTCGCTAAAAACTTCGTCAGCGATTCGCTCGAGCGCATCGTAAAACGGCGTTCCATTACTGGAGCCGAGGTTTTCAATCGCGGCGCGAAGGGTTTTGCGATCGTCTGTCAGGCCGGACAGTATGTCCACTTTTGCCGCCAGCGTTTGTCCGGCGCGCGCCGTGTTAAAGCCCACGATGGCCACTCGATCCCCGGGTCGCAGCGCGTCGATAAATGCATTCGCTGCTTGCCGGATGAGCGACACATCAGCGCGAGTCGAGCCGGACGTGTCCAACAAGAGTGCAATTTCAAACGGCGCTTCCGTAGTCGCAAAATTGGTGATTTTCTGCTGTACGCCGTTTTCAAACAACATAAAGCTTTCCGCGCGCAACCCGGCCACTGGCCGCCCCGCACTGTTTGTCACAACCGCGGGAACGGAAACCAACTGGGTCTCTACACGGACTACGTCACCCTCATCGACCTCATCATTCCCGGGCTTCGCCGAGTTACCTGGCGTTTGTTCTCCGCGCGTCACGCGACGGGGGCGTTGCTGTTTAACTGGCTGTCCGTCGACCCGCATGCATGAAGCGGAGCAAATAAAAACGGAAGTGAAGGCTAAAATTAAGATAGGTTGCAGATTCATGGTTAAAACGAAAATTTGAGAAAGAATCGCATTGATCGTTTCTTCGTGGACTGCTTGGGGAGTCGGAACAGACGGAATTTAGCTGAAACTATAAAGCCAAAATGCATAACTGCAAAATGGCGAGCGTGCAGGCGAGCTCGCGAAGTCAGTACCTCACGCCAGGTTCAGCTCAATGCTTAGGTCCGAAGGGACCGGCAGTTAGTAGCCCCGTCCGTAAGGGCGGGGAAGATGCGATGGTTGTTTCTGAGCGCCGAAGGTGCGACACGACTTGTTCCGGACAGTCGGGCCTCTGAACCATCGAGGATTACAGCTCCCCCCTTAAGGACGGCGCTACTAATTGCCGTGGCTTCGGACCTCCTGCATGATCATAATTGAAACCGAACAAGCAGAACGCCGGATGCGCGCCTTGACAGTCTCAGCACGCTTCTCATAGCATGGCGGCTCTCTTGCCAGCAGTTTATAATATCTGTGGCGCAGATCTTTTAACGCAGTTTTCAGTCGCACGTGCCAATAAGTTTGGTAGGACGAGCATTCCTGCCTGTCTTCTTAACGCAAGACAGGAACGTGATTCCACGTTAGGCACGTACGTCAATGGTAGACGGCTTCCCTTACAAGGAAGAGGTTGGGGGTTCGAGTCCCTCCGTGCCTACCAAGATGATGAGTAGGGACAGGCATTCCTGCCTGTTCGAATTGATTAGGGTGACAGATAGGAATGGCTGTCCTATCTTTGAAAACAGTTTGAATGCGGAGTCGTAGTTCAGTTGGTTAGAACGCCGGCCTGTCACGTCGGAGGTCGCGGGTTCGAGTCCCGTCGGCTCCGCCAGTTTTAGCGGAACAAAAATGGGTACAGAGTAAATCGCTCTGTACCCATTTTGCATGCATGTTGCGCGGATATGCCAGGGCATCCAATTCTCCCAAGCAGTCGTTTACACCACTCATCACCGAACGAAATTCGTAGATGAAGACGTTATAGATCAAACTGCGAAGGTCATTAGTTCATGGCTATCATTCAGGGCAAATACAAGTTCGTTATCAAACGCACCGCCCATGGGTTGGGCTTGTTCACGCTGGATCCGATCCCGAAGGGAAAACGCATAATTGAATACACGGGCCCGCTGATCCCGGACGAAGAGGTCGAGCGGCGTTATACCGGAAAGTATTTCTTCGGGGTTAACTCCAAGTGGTCCATCGACGGAACTCCGCGCAGCAACACCGCCAGGTACATTAATCACTCGTGCCGGCCAAATGCCGAAGCAATTGTTTCCGGGCAGCGAGTGTGGATATGGTCAAAGAGGGCGATCGAAGCAGGCGAAGAGCTTTCATACAATTACGGTAAAGATTATTTTGATATTCACATCAAGCCCATCGGGTGCAGATGTGAAAAGTGCTCAGCCTCCAGGAAGCGCAAAAAAACCCGCAAATAATTACTCGTTTGTTTCAGGTACAATGGATCGCATTGTTATCGGTATATGAGAGCTTTGCAGCTCAACTACAAAAGCCGGCGCCCAAACGCTTATCTCAATGATCCCTGTCCCCGAAGCCGTTCGAATAGTCAAGAACCAGACGCACAAACTGGCGGCAGAAAGAATCCCCCTCTCCGAGGCGCGCGGTCGATTTCTCGCGGAACCTATCGTTGCCGATACTGATTTGCCGCCTTTCGATCGGTCGCAGATGGACGGATTTGCGATCAGGGCCGCGGATGTGCAGACCGTGCCAACGACGCTGAGGATCATCGGCGAGTCGGCTGCGGGCCGCGAGCTGGTCGACCAGCTCAACGGGATCAGCGAGCGGTGGCGCGGTGGCACCG
>JBHENH010000029.1:0-4171 GCA_046262135.1 Pyrinomonadaceae bacterium | reverse complement strand
GTCCCCGCCGGCGCCGATAGCGTGCAACAAGTCGAGCTGACGCGAGAACTTGATGGTGGAGATAAGGTTGAAATCCTCGAGTCGGTGACGCCTGGCCGATCAATTGTTAAGCGTGCGGCCGAAATAAAAGCTTGCGAGAAGATCCTGAATGAGGGGGAGCAAATCACCGCCGCGGCGATCGCAGTGCTGGCTTCTTTCGGTTACGCGCACGTTGCCGTTGGTAAACGCCCGCGCGTTGCTGTTCTCGCAACTGGCAGTGAGTTGGTGCCGGTCGATAATAAGCCGGGTCAGGATCAAATCCGGGACTCAAATAATTTTTCAATCGGCGCGTATGCCGAAGTCGCGGGCGCTGTAGTTGAACGTATTCCCCTCGTCGCCGATGATACGTCTTCGTTGAAGCGCCAAATTGCCGAGGCGTCTGAGCGAAATGACATTGTTGTTACTTCGGGGGGCGTGTCTGTTGGTCGTTATGATTTCACGAAGCCAACCTTGAAGGAGCTTGGTGCAGAGTTCTTCTTCGAACGCGTAGCCTTGCGTCCCGGCAAGCCCACAGTCTTTGCCCGTTTACCGAATGGCACACTTATCTTCGGCCTACCGGGAAATCCAGTTTCGGTTTCAGTGACTTTTAATCTCTTTGCTCAGACTGCAATACTCACTATGCAGGGAGCACGTCAAACGGACTTGGACCAGGACACGGCACTGCTGGCAAAAAATGTGAAGGGGACAAAGGAACGAATGAGTTACCTGCCCGCTCGCTTATCCACTAACGAACACGCACAATTATTGGCCATGCCATTGAAGTGGGGAGGCTCTTCGGATTTCGTCGGGTTCGTGAAAGCCACATGCCTGATAATCGTCCCGGCGGATACCGGCGTAATCGAAGCAGGGACGAGGGTGTCGGTTGTCCGCTTACCCACGTGAGGGACACACTGCGTAGGTAATCGACCGTCTTATTAACGCCATGGCTTTAGGCCGGTAAAAATGTGTACTTATATCCCTAAACCGTTTGAAACGGTTTCTGTTTGAGCCCCGCTACCCTTGATCACCGGGGTGAAGCCACGGTGCTAATGAGAAAGTTGCGAGAAGATTCAAATGCGGATCGAAAATACGAGCTGGTAAGGAAGCCAATTTGAGCAAAGCTGAACGTAAATTGTGGGGCGCCGGAGCACACGAACGAAAGGTCGAGAACCTTTACGCGGGTGGCGTGGAAAACTATGCAGACTGGCACAACGGTTATCTGAACTTTGGACTCTGGGAAGATGGCATTAAGGATTACGTGAAGGCGGCTGAGAATCTCGTGCACAGAATGGGCACAATCCTGGGCCTTAACGCGTCGAGTAAGTTGCTTGACGTTGCTCCGGGGATGGGTACGCAGGATATTTATCTATTCGAGAACTTCGCCCCTCAGTTTATCGATGGGCTCGATGTAACCTGGGGACACATCGAACACGGAAGGCGTAGGGCGGAAGCAGCTCACATAGACGACCGAGTACGCTTTCACCACGGCACGGCCATAGACCTTCCCTTCCCTGACGAAAGTTTTACCCACATATTAAGCATCGAGGGCGCCGAACATTTTGATACGCGCGAAAAGTTTTTGCACCAGGCACACCGTGTATTACAGCCTGGTGGCATCATCGCTATGGCCGACTTCATTGTGAAAAGACCACCGCGTAATGTACTGGAAAAGATCGTGGCGGAGGCGGCACGCAGTCTGTGGAAGGTGCCGCGAGAGAATGTATACGACGCTGATGTTTACCAGGAGAAAATGCGTGGCGCAGGCTTCGAAAAAGTACAGATTGAAGAGATGGGAAGGTTAGTAATTCCCGGGTACTATTTCGAGCAAATGCGCCCGGAAGCTATCCAGGCAATAACAAGGATTCGCGGCTACGCATTGGCAAGACTTAGTCTGCTTCTCGATATTGCCGTCTACCGTGGATTCACAATGGGATTACTGGAATACGTTCTCGTGCGCGGAGAACGAAGTTAAATTCGCGCTGAAGGGGAGTGGTGTGAATGGCGCGCGTCTTTGGCTTTGGCGGTTTCGATTCCCAGAAATCCCAGCAGCGCTTCAAGGCGCCGAAAAAACTTGAGCTTACTCAACAGTGGATTGAGCCAGCCATTAGTAATGCAGTAATGCATGTCGAAAGGCTCTGTGTGATGCTGTTTGTGGTGTGAAGGTTCCAGCACGAGTCGTGTTCGTTGCAGCCATCGCGCGAACGAGGAAGGATTTTCCTGATGGGCCCACTTATGAAACTGGTTCGTTGCAACCGTTGCTGCGGACATTAGTGCAGCACAAACGACCGTGAATGCTAACCAGCCGGATCCCGGCATCAGCCACATCAATAGCAAACAAAGTGAGAGCATTGGAACGGCAAGGATGCAGACATTGCCAACTGTCGCGACTAGATTGTGAGTACAAATATCTCGCGGGTAGACATGATGCATGCGAAATGGTTTGACCAGGCTTGGTCCCACGATGGGAGTATCTTCCGAGCAATAGGTGTCTGCTGCCCAGTGCACAATTCCGGAGACAAGATCGCCCCACAGGATTCCCAAAGGAACCGCCAGCACAATTAACCACAACAATTCGAGCTCATAAAGAAGCGAAGTTGCCCAGTGAAGATTGAGCGCAAAAAGGACAGGAAATATCAGCGAGGTCGAATATTCCAGAAAGGAATGTATAGGACCAGAATGTTCCTCTATGCCGCTGTAACCGGAAGTAGCGTTTAGCTGGTGAAGCGCCTGGTTTCTTGTTGAAGCAGACATGAGCGGGCCTGAGTTACTCTCGCTTACTTTGAGTTTTTCGTCTTAATGAGCTCAATTTTCAAAACGCCAGTTCGCAATACCAGAACTTTCCCGGGATCGATCGGTCTTTCCCTTTGAATCTTTTGCGAGTAAGAATATATAAAGATTATTCTGCTATCCAGCAAAAAAGGCAACCGGGAAGTTACGCGTCCACGCATAAGACGATCGGCTCTTTTCTATACCGATGAAACAACTTTCCCACATGGATGATCAGGGTCGCGTAAAAATGGTCGATACAAGTGAGAAGGCCATCACTACACGACATGCGGTCGCCACTGCTCGCGTGATCATGGATAAAGAAACCATTGCAGCCGTACGGCAACATAGAACGCCGAAAGGCGATCCGCTGGAAGCGGCGCGGCTGGCCGGCATCATGGCAGCCAAGCGCACGAGCGACTTGATTCCGCTTTGTCATCCGCTGCCGTTGACCCACATCGATGTTCAGGCACGTATTGACGACGATGGAATCCACCTTGAATCTTCCGTTTCAACCGACGCGCAGACTGGCGTGGAGATGGAAGCGCTCACAGCAGTTTCAATAGCGGCGCTCACTATTTATGACATGTGCAAAGCGATAGATAAGGGAATCATAATTTCGGATATACGTCTTGAAAGTAAGACTGGCGGAAAATCAGGCGATTACCTTCGTAAGGATGGGATCTGATAATCCAGGGAACATCAGGAATTTCTCCGGCGTTTAGCTAGTTGTATGAATAAGAATCAAAATGGAGAATTGGTATGAGGCGGGGTATTTCCCGAGACGCGCGCCCACAAGCCGCGGTATTGCTTACCGCGGCGGCGATTTCCGTTATTCTATGGTTTATACCTTTTGCGGAGATTCTCACCTATCCGTTTCGTATCTTCGTTACTTTCATACACGAAGGGGGCCATGCGCTTGCTGCCTTGTTCACAGGTAATTCGGTAGGGAGCTTGAGTGTCGCCACAAACGCCAGCGGCGAAACATATACTTCTCAAGGCGGCACTATTTCACAGATGGTCGTAGCCAGCGCAGGCTATGTAGGATCGATGGCGTATGGAGCTTTGCTGCTGGTACTAATTCGGCGGAGCGTTGCCGCACGAGTCGTGCTTATCGGATCGGCTGGGCTGGTCCTATTACTAACATTCATTTATGGACTGTTCATGCCGCTCTTCTCGGGCGCGTCATGGTCTGGAATTCCGTTTACGCTGTTTGCCGGTACGTTGCTAAGTGTAGGTCTAATCCTCATCGCCAGGTTCGCCAGCGCGCGCGTAGCGACTTTCTTCATTAGCTTTCTGGCGGTCCAATGTATTCTCAACGCGCTGCTCGATCTGAAAACCGTATTTTTCTTATCGTCGCCATTCGCGCCCTCGGTGCCGACAGATG
>JBHENH010000028.1:21797-29676 GCA_046262135.1 Pyrinomonadaceae bacterium | reverse complement strand
GGGATGGGCCCTAAGCCAGCTATGGTTGTTTATTATTGCCCCGCTTATCGGAGCGGCTATTGCGGCGGCGGTTTACATGGTTACGCATAAACCGGCCGAGGTAATTAGTGTCAAAGAAGCAGAACGGGCGCTGGAGAGCGAGCAGGCTGAAAGACGATTCTAGCGGAGTTCACACTGGTTGCTGATCTTGTTAGTGACTTCCTCCTTATAGTTGCGCAAAGGGCCGCGCGACTGTTCCTGGGGAGGCGCCCGGCTATATACGCTCTAATCAACGATTAGGCCCTGCTCATCCGCGCAGGTAGTTATCTGCTGTGAAAAAGTTGAAGGCTGCTCGCGCGCGCGGCGCAATAACAGGTTAGACGCTTCGCTCACCAAAAATGGATCTATCATTCTAGTTAACCACGCACACGGTTAGTCGAGGAGCATGCGGATGAGCCAATTGGTATTAAGTCTTACAACGGTCTTACTGCTTGGCAGTTGGCAGCCGACGCTTGCCCTGCGAGGACCACAAACGAACGACGAGCGCACGATTTCCCTAACGAAAGAACAATGGCGTCAGGATCTGCAGTTTTTAGCGAGAGAACTTGCAAAGAGGCACAAGAACGCCTTCCACACGATCACGCGCGAGCAGTTTGAGCGCGCTGTCGCCGAACTCGACGCTGCGATCCCTGCGCTCCAGGATCATGAAGTCCCTGTCAGAATGCTCATGCTCACGGCGATGATCGGAGACGGTCATACTTATGTACACCTGCCGAAGTCGTTCCACGACTATCCGCTGACCTTGTATTGGTTTGGCGACGAACTGCGCGTTACGCGTACGGTCGCGCCTTATGAGCGTGCCCTCGGAGCAAGAGTGGTGCGGATCGGTGAGACGGAAATCAAAGACGCAGACGCTAGAGTTCGGCGAGTCATCTCGCAGAGCGAAAACGAGTGGTTCGTTCTCCGCAACAGCGCCGATTACATAACAGTCCCGGAGGTGCTGTACACACTCGGCATCACGCCCGACGTTGCACAGGCGGCGTTTACTTTCCAGGACGCAGAGGGGAAGCAATTCACGCTCAACTTGCGACCCGCCGCACTGGGCGCGAAACTCGCCTGGCTGTTAGCAGTGAAAGAACTGCCACTCTACCGGCAGCGTCCGGATGAGAGGTTCTGGTTTACCTATCTCGCCGACTCACAAATCGTTTACGTCAGCTTCAGGGGCTATGATTCGTTAGGCGAGAACGCGCAGAAGTTATTCTCCTTTATTGACCGCAATCCGACCACGCGGCTCGTTATCGACATGCGGTCAAATACTGGTGGGGATTATACGAAAGTCCGCAGATATTTATTGCCTGAGCTAAAGCGGCGTGATGGGATCAACAAGCCTGGTCACCTGTTTGTCATCATTGGGCGAAGAACATTCTCCGCGGCAATGAATAACGCCGCGGATTTTAGAAAGGAGACGAAGGCTATTCTTGTCGGAGAGCCCACGGGGGCAAGGCCCAACGGTTATCAGGAGAATGACGAGATGAAATTACCAAACTCGCGACTGACGGTGTCCTATTCGACCCGGTATTACAAGTTCCAGGATGAGGACACGCCCGCGGTGATGCCCGATAAGATGATTGAACCAAACTGGGAAAGTTACAAAGCGGGGCGTGATCCGGTAATGGAGTGGATACTTAATTACCCGTCGAACAAGTGACGTCAATCAGCATCGCTTTGATGCGCGACCCCTGAATCTACCGGCGTTGAATACGCGCCGGCTGATGCCCGGCGCTAGCCGGCTATCTGGATTCGTAGATGAGAACTTTCTTGCGCCCCAACAAACCTGCGACGAGCCCGGTGACCGTGCCGATGATTGCGCCGCCGGCCCCAAATACGACGATTGGGAGGTGGCCTTCACCGCTTTCGGTCGGGCCATCCGTCGCAGCGATCACGCTGCCAATTGCGACTCCAGCGCCCGTCCCCGCGCCGAGTCCAATCAGTGTAGATTTTCCGACCTGCTTGCCTCCAACTCGATATACCTTCCTTATCCGGGCACGCTCTAAATTTACCAGTGAGTTGCCTTTCAGTAAGGTTAGCTCTGACGCGGAAACACTGCTAACTTTCCCCTGCACGGTTTCGCCAGTTTTCATTGTCACACTCAGCCTGGTTCCTGGCAGCTGGGCGACAACAGCAGACCAATCACGATCGGCAGCTGAATCCTGGGCGGATGCCACAGGTGAATTCCCCAACGCGATAACAAGGGTAAGGACCCATATCGTCAGTTTGATTGTCATGATCACCTCCACAGTTGACGGTTTTTAGAACAATGCCACGGACTTGAATTAACAAAGAGTATTCCACAAAGTAGTTGTCAGCTTTTCATAACTGAAGCTCGAGCTTATCGACGCGATATTCATGGTAGGAGCAATAAAAATCTGACAAGTGCAGTGGTATCCTCGTCATGCAAGATTGAGTCGCGGCGCGAGATTGGTGCCGGCCGCTAACATCGCCCTCAAGGCAGCTGCGACGCACAAAGGGCGAGGGAGGTGTTCCATGCGAAGAGTTCGCTACGCGGTTGCAATGAGCCTGGACGGATACATCGCCGGTCCGGAGGGGGAAGCGGACTGGATCATAATGGATCCGGACATCGACTTCGGCGCTCTGTTTGAGCAGTTTGACACGTTCCTCATGGGACGCCGGACATTCGAGCCGATGGCTCGAGTAAAAAAGGGGGAGACGCCCGGCGTGAAGACCTTCGTGTTCTCGCGGACGCTGCGGCAGCAGGACTATCCCGGAGTGACGATTGTGGCCGAGGGCGCTGAAGAAACGGTAGCCGCCCTCCGCGCGGGGCCTGGAAAGGATATCTGGCTGTTCGGCGGAGGTTCACTCTTTCGCAGTCTCCTGGACGCAGGTTTGGTTGATACGGTAGAGGTTGCAATCATTCCCGTCCTTCTCGGCGAAGGCATTGCGCTCCTTCCCTCTCCTGCCAAGCAAAAGAAACTGAAGCTGACGGGCCACAAAATTTACAAGACAGGGATCGTTTCTTTGGAGTATTCGATCGAGTAGACCGGCGTCTAACATCATTGATGCAGCAGATGGGAATCAGCGGAGCTCGTATCGAAAATTTCCGGCCATGGCTGAGTAGAGGTAAGAGACATCCGGGATTGCGAGAGCATCGGAGGTAATTGAATGTCAACTGGATCGTTCACACTGGCCGTGAGCGATATTAGGGAGATGGCGGCGCATGTCGGAAATCTCGCCATTGACACCAGCAACATGACGTCCGGTGCAAAGGTGAAGACACTTATGATTGTACATCCGGATGGTAATCACATTGCTTTTGCTGAAGCGCTGGACAAAGGACTTGCCCGGTAGCGTTATATGTTCCAGGTGTCCACTCGCGTCCGCCGTGAAAGGTCAGCGTTAAATGTGCGGATGTAATAGACAGTTTAGAGCTTGATGTCGAGCATGTTGACGAAGTGATGCAACTGTATCAGTCTTGCGTGAGAATCGAGATCCATCTCATCGCCTGGACCGTGCGGCTGGTTTGGCCGATCGCCTTGATATGGGGCCTCATTGACCTTGCTCTGTTATGGAGTTGGCCATTGTCTCCGAAGCAGGCCCAGATGAAAGTTGAGGATGTGGCCTCACGCCTGAGCGGAGGCGCGATCTTGTTTTTGATCTGGGTTTTCATGATCAGGCGGCGAGGGTCGCGGACATTGAACAAAGGAGGCAGGCTGGAGCGATAATTTCGAAAGCCGCCTGTGACCGCTTAAATAGAAGGTATGTGAAGCGTCCTTTCGATTTGTTCTGCCCAGGGTCCCGAGCCGATCGCGCGGCGCAGCAAAGGCAGTGTTATGCGGCAATTGAACATTTTGTGAGGGTTGGTGATGGACGCTACACTTGACCAGCGTGATCTGCTGCTCGCCGCGTGGAAAACCAACAACCGCGTCACCGTCTTCCTGGTAGAACACCTGCCCCAGGGGTTATGGGCAGCCACAATACCAGGAGCTCCCCGACGAACCGTGCGGATGATCGCCGGCCACATCCACAATGCGAGGTGCACGTGGATTAAGACGCTGGGAAAGGAACACGGCATCGCGGTGCCGCACGCTGTCAATAGACACAAGGTTGAACGGAAGGAGCTGATTTCGGCTCTGGGCCAGAGTAGCCGCGGCATCGCAAATTTGCTGACGCTCGGTTTTGATAAAGGCGGGACGATCCCTGTCTCCTCGTCGTACACATGGCGTAACCTGCCGCTCGACGTTGGACATGTCCTGACTTACCTGGTCGCTCATGAAGGTCATCATCGCGGTCAGATTGTCATGCTCGCCCGCCAACTCGGCTATCGTTTGCCGATTGAGATTACGGGTGGTTTGGCACTGGTCGAAGCGCGCCAGGGAGTCTCGAAGTTAGATTTCGTTGACACCGAACATCCATTGAAGTGCACGCCTCTGAAATTCAACGGCGTGTGCGCGCCGCTCAAGGCGAGCGGAACGGAAGGCTTATACAGGAAGCTGTCTTGGATTTATGCGTGTAGCGGCTATCCAACTTGAAACCGTTATCGGCGACATCGATGCCAACCTGGCAGCGTGCGAGCGACTCGCCGATGTGGCGGCCAATGAAGGCGCCGAATGGATTATCCTTCCCGAGTTTTTTACCACCGGTGTCGGATTCCTGCCCGAACTGGCGCAGCGTTCATTGCCGCCGGATGGTGCTGCCACAGCCCTCCTGTCCAGCCTTGCAAAACGGCACACAGCCGTTGTCGGTGGATCGTTTCTCTGTGGAGATGCTGACGGGCATGTACGGAACGCATTCTTCATCGTCACCGCCGATGGAATCGCCGGCAGGCACAACAAGGATATTCCCACAATGTGGGAAAATTGCTTTTACATCGGCGGCACCGATGACGGTTTGATCGAGGTAAACGATCTTACTGCGGGCGTTGTTTTGTGCCAGGAGTTTAATCGAACGCAAACCGTCAGGCGCTTGCGGGGAAAAGCAGACATTGTCGTGGGTGGATCTTTTACGTGGGGCGCACCCCGGGCAATTCCCTTCCGTCGATATCTCCAAACGTCAATCGCACGTTACACCGATTGGGCGCCCACCTTCGCGAGGCTCGTAGGTTGCCCTGTTGTTGAAGCGACGCACTGCGGACGCATACGCTCAAGGACGCCGTTACTGCCAGTGCCATACGTTACGGAGTTGGGCGGGGGCGCAATCATTTGCGATGCAAATGGTCGCGTGGTTGCGCGACGGTCCAAAGCGGAGGGCGCCGGAGTCGTTGTGGCTGATGTTAAGGTTGGGCAAGTCAACACCGGCGCCAACATGCCGGCAGGATTCTGGGTTCAAAAACTTGACCCTTTATCAAAGGTTGGCTGGCACGTGCAGGGTTGGCACGGGCACAGGTGGTATCGCCGACATGTCGCACCTTTGCGCAAACATTCAACATGAATACGGAATTCTGTTTAATTCGTTAAGTCGATGGTTAATTATTAATTCCCTCTTGACGAAAGTTCCCGACTGGATGAGACTCGGCGTCGCGCCTGTCGACGTTGGATTTTAGCCGAACAAGAGAGGAGACCCCGATGAGAAAGTATTTATCCATGGCGTTGGCCCTGCTGATGCTTCAATCATTCGCTTACAGATCTTTGGCTTGTGAAACACCGCGAGAGAAAGCCAGAACAGCGCTGCTGGCCTCACAGGTTAAAGCTGGCGTTGTTTATCTTGGCGCAGGCACTTCATCCCGCGTGCGCGTCGTTTTGTATGACAAGACGAAGTACCACGGTTACATCACCGAAATTGCCGATGATCACTTCGTCATTGCAGATGCGAAGACGGGTGCTACGGCTCCCATCGCTTACGCTGAAGTGAAAGGCATCAAGGGAAACAATCTTTCGACGGGCGCAAAAGTCGCGATCGGAGTCGCGATTGCCGCGGCAGTAGTAGCCATCATCGTCGCGGCCATCGCAAGTGATGATGACTCAAGATCCGGCGATCCTCAGTGCGTAACTACGCCCTGTCCGTAGGGCTTTGACGTAAGTTGTGCGGCGGTGGCTATCCGCCGCCGTGGATGCCCTTTGATTTTTGGGCGATGCCCTTAGTTCAACCTTTGCAATAAACCCGAAGCGCCAAGCCGACCCAGGGGTAGACCCGAAATAAGCAGACTGCTGTCGGCGGAGCATAGCCACCTCCTGCGAAGCCAACTCGGGCCACCGCAGCCCAATTTCCTATCAAGCAGTTGTTTTGCATCGCGGCGCTGTACTGCATGCTCGTGAAGAAGTCCTTCGAAATGATCTGTCACATATGCGAAAGTCGATAGATTGGTATACTTCTCATAAGGGGTCACTGCCTAAGTCACTCGGTGATCTGGTCACGGCTGGATATTTGCGCGAAATACCTGAGGACCCACTTACCGGACAAAGAGATTGGACGGTGGTCATCGCAGATGATCCGAACGTATCTGGTGGTGAAGGAATTGTTGACGTACATAGCGCAAATCCGGCCAGGTCCGAGGGGCAACGCGTATAAATATTGATACAGTAAGGAAAGCGATGAAGATCCTAATTCTTGGCGGCGCCATCTTTCTTGGTCATCATCTCATTAAGAGTGCATCTGCACGCGGACATCAAATTACTATTTTCAATCGGGGACAGCACAATCCCGACGGGTATCCTGAAGTCGAAAAGTTGCGAGGTGATCGCACCAGCGATCTCGAAGCTCTACGGGGACGACGTTGGGATGCAGTCATCGATACTTGCGGGTATGTGCCGAGCGTCGTGAGAAAATCGGCTGAGCTTCTATCGGATGCGACGGAACACTACACATTCATATCGAGTTGCTCCGTGTATGCAAACTTTGACCTCGCTGCGACTCGCGAGAATGCTCCGGTTCGTACTCTCACACCGGAACAAGTTATAGAGGCGGAAAGAACCGATACGGGCGATCGCGCTACTGCCGTAATCTATGGCGAGATGTACGGCGGTTTGAAGGTCTTATGTGAACAGGCAGCTGAAGACGCTATGCCGGGTCGCGTGCTGAATGTGCGTGCCGGACTGTTGGTGGGTTCGCATGATTACAGCGACCGCTTCACCTATTGGGTTCATCGTGTGGCACAGGGAGGGCAAGTACTGGCGCCGGGCAAACCCAGCAGACCAGTGCGAGTTATAGATGCCCGCGATCTTGCTGACTGGGTGATCCGGATGGCAGAAATGCAACAAGGAGGAATCTACAACGCTACGGGAGCGGAGGGGTTGACGATGGGCAGTTTGCTCGATGAGTGCCGAACCGTAAGCGGGAGTGCGGCCACTTTCGTCTGGGCCAGCGAAGAGTTTTTGCGCGATCAGGCCGTTCGCGCATGGACCGAAATGCCATTATGGATGCCTCAAGATTACAATGGAATCTTCCTGGTTAATAACGATAAGGCGATCGCGTCCGGACTTACGTTTCGGGGGGTATCTGATACCATCAACGATACCCTGGCCTGGGATGCTACTCGTTCCCCAAATATAAAGCAGCGGGCTGGCTTGAAGCGCGAGCGAGAGCAGGAGTTGCTTGAGAAATTGCTCCACGAAGGTGAAGCGATAACAGCCTCCAACTAGTTATTAGATCCGGCCGGCGGGCGTTCCTCACATTCTGTTTCCTTTCGATCTGTGAAACTACTTCTCCAGAGACCGTAAACAATGCTGCAGCTAATTCTCGTTCTGCTACTTGGACCTCTAGTAATTCTGGAGTGTGAGAACCAGCTCACGGCGAGCGCGCGTACCGTGATGCCGCGTCCGGTCAGAAGACTCGTCGATTCGCCATCTCTGGTAAAAGAGATCGATCTCTTTGAGTTCGAGTTTCAACGGCCGTACTTCGGATTTGAGGGTCCAAATTTTACCCGGTTGGATGGAGAGCCTTCCGCGGG
>JBHENH010000028.1:14652-21787 GCA_046262135.1 Pyrinomonadaceae bacterium | reverse complement strand
CTGTTTATCTCGTGACCGCAGAGCTGTTCAGACAAGAGTCAGTAGCCACAGTGAAATTCGAATTAGTGGATGCGCGCGGCCGCGTAATCGGAGTGCCTCATCTATCGAAACGCAACAACAATTTGGATGATGGTAATTACGACGGGTTTATGAAGGTGCCCGGCCGCCCGTTTCGTGTCGCAGTGAGCGGCAAAGACATCCATGGTTCGCCCTATCGCCGGACATACAAACGGCTATTCCGACCGACACGGCAGGCCCCGGCCCCGCCGCTCGTGCCGTCAGGTATTCCCTCAGCCCAAGCGAAGGGAATGATCCTGGCGCTGAAAGCGTTAGAACATCAGGCTATAGCAGATATGGAGAAAGAGGTTAGGCAAAACCCTGGAGGCGTGCTCGTGATGCCGCGCGTCGAAACCTCCAATATCACCTACGAGCCTCTGCTTTCGGAAAAGGGTAATCCGCTCGGCATTCGCATAAGGTATGACGTCATATTTTCCACTGACGGTAATTATGCTCACTCGCTCCACGTGCTTCCTTCCTACCAAATCGACGGTTTTCTCGGTCTGGTGGCAATGGAGGTCATTAACGAGAAAATCGAGCCATCGCCGGAACCACCGTCGTATGCCACTCCGCAGATCCATGTTGATATGAACACGCTCATGAAGTACGGAACTGAGGCGCGATTCAAAGGCGGCGTCGTTTACCACTTTCTTGTTGATCTGGTGCCCGATTTCGTCGTTCAAAATGTGAGCAAGACGAAGTTCTGCGTCGACGAAGAACATTATAAAAACAAAGTGAAGCCGCAACAGGTGTGGGAGCGGATGAAGGCGAGTTCCATCCCAATCAAGTACCGCGTTCTCGTCAATAAATTCGGCTACGCCGGAGAAACAGAGCCTTTTCACCCGCCCAAGGTCTTCTATGACGGTTTTGTGGTGGAGGGGGCGTTGAAGTGTCAGCCTTATAAGAACACCGACTTCTAGACGGCAATTACGGCGGAGAAACAGGACACGATGTCCGTAACATTCCCAATTCAAAACTTATTGGCGATGCTAAAGTAAGCGACACATTCTAGAATCCAGGCGCCTATCGGGCTCGCTACTTACTGAATTGAAGTCGACGATTATTGGCGAACTGTATCAAGTGAGATGATGAGACTCTGAATGAAATTCCGTTTCACCGCTGAAACCTGACGTCTAAACTGACAACATGAGGGGCACTGTTATCATCCGGTTTGCTCTGGCAATCATTGCCAGCTGGGCGATGATGATGCTTGGCCGAAATCGTTTACCGGAATATCTTACCCAGGCTTTGGCCTTCTGGGTGATGTTCCTGATCCTTCCGCTAACAGCTTTTGATAAATCTATGGATAAGAAACCGTCACTGGCCATACATGTCCTGGCGGCGACGGCAGGGGCAATGGTAGTTCTCCTCCTCAACTTTGTTTGGAGGGGATGGTTCGGAACATGAACGTCCGTAATAAGGACGGCGACTTTCTCAAGGCGGTCTTTTGCGACGTCTTTGTCATGAGAGATGGAAAGATTAAGAAACTCATAAGTTACCTCGTTGAAGTGAAGTAGAAAGTTCGCCGGGTCAGACTTCAGGGCGCTAACGCAACCACAGGGCGCTGTATTGGGGATGGAAGAAGCAGAACACAGAAGAATCGACGTCTTTTTCTATGGCTTATTTATGGACGAGGAACTGTTACGAGCAAAAGGAATTAACGCGCGGAATGGGCGCATGGCACGCGTTGAAAACTTTTCGCTGGTAATCAGAGAACGCGCAACCCTGGTACCCTCGCGGGATCAAACTGTGTATGGCTTAGTGTTCTCGTTAACGCACAGGGAGTTGGACGCGTTGTATTCGGAGGTTTCGGTTAGCGTTTACCGTCCCGAGGCGGTCTCGGCGAAACTGGCGGATGGAAGAGTCATACCGGCGTTGTGCTTCAATCTTCCGTTTCTACCTCCGGCTGCTTCAATAGCCGAAGCAAACGTGCCCTATGGAAGTAAGCTCAGAGAACTCGCTACCCGGATTGGACTGCCGGCGGAATATGTAACTTCAATCCAGTAGAGACGAGATGCTTCATCATTAACTGACGTTAAGCTCCCGGGTGCGGCGAACTAAATCGAATCTTGATAATGTCGACCGTTAGCGAGGGGTAAACCACCCTTCCCGACCTTAGAGACTTTTGAACCTAATTGTGATTCTTCACATTTTGATTCCCAGACACAAATTGTGAGCTCCATTTTCCTCAAAAGTAACGTCGTGGATGTGGGTGTGAGCAAGCGTATGAACAAGATTTTGTTGAAGATACTCGTGACACTGATAGTCTCGCTCACGTTCTTCATTCCCTGCCCTGCTCAGAATCGCACGTCTAAAAAGGCGCAACCGGCACAGATTCAGCTCGTCTCCAGATACAAGAAAAACACTTTGGTGGACATCTCAGCAGATGGAAAACTGCTTCTCCTGTACGGCGCCAGTACGCCGAAGAAGACTTTGAAGCCGGGTGGAGTGCAGGAGTGGCAACCTAAGAGAGACGAAAAATACTTCGATCTGTTGCGCATCGTCGAATGGGCTAGCGGGCGCGAGTTGGCAGCTCTTCACCTTCACATTGTCCCGAACGTAGCGCGCTTTACGGGAGATGTGAATCAGATCTGCTTTCGGGAAGAAAATAAAAATCGCTTGTGGAATTACGTCTCGGGAAAAGTGACCCCTTGTGACTTCGAACCTGAGAAAGCTGCTTACAGAGGCTCGTCGCAGAAGTATGCTTCGCCAGATGGGAAGTTACTCGGTGAGACGTCTAAAAAACAGGTGCGGGAGATTCTTTTTTTGAGATACGTCCGGGGAGTCGTAAACGTCGCCAATGCTGCTACCGGAGAAAAACTTGGGGAGGTACTCCACCCCACCGTGAATGAACCGTATGATTGGCCTTTAACCGGCTATGTATATAGCGTCGGCTTTACGCCGGACAACCGACACTTAGTTACGTCTTATGAAGACGACACTTATGTTTGGCGTCTCAATCTCCAGATTAAAAAATGAAAATGGATGACCCTGGTAACGTGAGGTCACATTTCCTATGTGCAAAGGTATCTTTCGTTTTTACCCTTATTGCCGCGTACGGAGGTAACGATACGATAGACGAAACTTATAGGAGACTCCCAAATGCTCTTGTGCAAGACTTTGCTTCGTCGCTTAGCGCATATTGTCTTTGTCCTACTGATATGTTCGGCGGTCCTCCGGATGCCCGGCGCGGCTCCAGCCTGCGGCCTTGATGTGGTCCAAGAGGGCGAGGTGAAGGCGAAGACGATAGAAATCCCCTTCACCTCTCACGATGGTTACCCAATGTTTGGGAAGCTGACAATCCCAACGTCGCGCGGGAAACATCCCGTGGTGATCTACGTTCAAACTGCAGAAGGTATGACCGTAGATATGAAACGGCAGAAGCGCGGTGGCGCGACCTTCAATTATTTTGATCTCTATCGTGCAAAACTTCCCGAAATAAACGTGGCATTCTTCAGCTATGAGGGGCGCGGGATAAGGATGGCCGATAAGCCCCCGCGTTACGAGACGATTAATTCGGATATTTACAATACGAGTACGCTGGAAAACAAAGTGCGCGACGTCATGACCGCAGTCCAGATTATTAAAAAACAACCGGACATAAATCCCGCGCGCATTTTCTTGATGGGTGCAAGTGAAGGCACACTGCTTGCGGCCGAAGCTGCTGCGCGAAGCCGCGGGCAGATCAGGGGGCTGATCTTGTATGGAGTGTTAACCACTAACATGAGAGAAAACTTCAAATACATAGTGACTGACGGTTCCTTCCTGCCCTGGAAAAGTTTTTTCGATACCGATAAGGATGGCAAAGTCTCAAAACAAGAGTTCGAGGCAGACCCAAGGAAGTATCGTGAAAAGGTGCTCCACAATGCTCCCTTTGAAGCGTTGGACAAAAACGGGGATGGGTTTTTCACGGTTGAAGAGCTTGTCATGCTCTCAACAGCCTTGACCATTCTAAGAGATGCCGTCGATAAGGAAAACTATGAAGTGCTGAATGAATGGGCGCAGACCAAAGCTGGAGTAAGCACACCGAAAGGTTGGTTCAAGGATCACTTCGCACACCAACCGATCTGGACCTTTCTTTCCAGGTTGAATATTCCGGTTGGTTTCTTTCAAGGTGAGGGAGACGCCATGGTGTCCGTCGAAAGCGTGCGAAAATTGGAAGAGCAAGCGAAGAGAGCCGGCAAATCAAAAATGGAATTTCACTACTTCGATAAACTTGATCATACGTTGGATATTATCCAGTATTTTGTCAGAGGAGATCTTCCGCCGGGGCACAAAGCAATTTTCGAATTTATTAAAAAGCAGACTGCGACGAACTAACTACCAAGACAAATGCGATTAACGCGGGAAGACGGTCCCGTTTGCGCTGGAAGGTGACCCTCCTTTAGACACTTCGGATGGCAAAAGGTAGCGAGCGACAGGAGATAGATATGTCATTTCGAAAATCCCAGGTAAAGACTTTTGCAGAGATGGATGTGATCCTCCACGTGGCAATGATCCTGCTCGCGCTCATCGGTACAGGATTGTATTACCTGTTCAACTAGAGGTCCGACTGAACCGCGGAAGTCGAAACGGTACATTGCGGTCGGGCAACAGGAGCACACGAGCAAGCGGTTCCGGTGCGAAGCCCCGTGAGCGAACGAGATTGCCTTACGGTTGGCTCTCTCCGCGCTGCTGGGACAAGACGTAAGACTCTTCGAAGAGCGCGACCTCTCGGTTTGCAGTTTACTTGCGATGAAACTACTTTCACTCTGCATCGCCCCAATTTTATCTACGATGCTAGGTTGTGCGTCTCGACCCCCTGGCGTCGCTCCTCCGGCAACAATAGAACGCCAAACTGATGTTTCGTATCTGGTTCCGGATGACGTCAGCTTTGCCAAAGGATTTGTTCAGTTTCTGAGTGACGCGGGCTGGCAAGTGAACACTGTACGACCTTCAAAATTCAACGGTTTCTTTCACGAAACAGATCGGGCAGCTTGGATCCAGACAGTTAAGGGCACGCTCGAAGTTGTTTTCTTCGATAGCGACGCGACAGTTGCACAAATACTGATTAGTGAAAACGGCGGCCGTCAGTCCGATGATCCCAAGTATATTATTCAAACCTCGAAGACCAGCCAAAGAATCGAGGGGGCCGTCACTTACTTCACCAAACACCGCAACATGCTCATTATCACAATCGACCACGACCTGAACGACGAACTCCACCGGCTTTTGGCTGCTTCAACCCACACTCCAAATTAGCAATGGTATGCGACAAACTCGGCGTTCGTCGGATACCGGCCATTTTGCAGTGCAGCTTGCTGTGATATTGCGCCGATGAAGCACCGTAGCAATGTGAGAGACCTGGACTCGGTAATAAACATGAGCGAAGTAAACGAGAGAAGAGCCGAAGAAGTCCATTTACATTTGTGGGGCTGAACCCTGGTGCGGCTTTGGCCTAATTAATCCGCAGGCTAAGCCCGAACGCGCGGCTTCTCAAATCAATCAATGCAGCCAACAATCAAGACTGAAGTTGTCATTGTCGGCGCTGGGCCGACCGGGCTTTTCCTCGCGTGTCAGTTTGTCAGACACGGAGTCGATTTTGTCATTGTTGAGAAGAATGAAGGTGTTACACCTTATTCGAAGGCTATCGGCGTTCAGGCACGAACCCTTGAGATTTACGAGCAACTCGGATTAGCACAAAAAGCTGTCGAAGAAGGTTCCATCGGCGGTAAGGGGCGACTACTCGTAGACGGAGAGGTCCGAGCGGAACTCGACCTGTCGAATATTGGTCAGGGATTGAGCGCTTATCCCTATGTACTACTTCTGGAGCAAAGCAAAAACGAGAAGCTTCTTTATGAATATTTAGAAAGCCACGGTAAAGCAGTTCGCTGGAAAACCGAATTTCAAAGTTTCTCGCAAACCGATTCAGGTGTTACAGCGCAGGTGAAAGGCCTCGATGGCCAGCCCCATACCGTTGAAGCCAAATACCTGGTGGGTTGCGATGGAGCGAAGAGTCCGGTTAGACACGCGCTCGGACTTTCGTTTGAAGGCAGCACGTTTGAGCGCATATTCTACGTCGCGGATGTACAAGTTGATTGGAAATTCAGCCACGACGCGGTGCACCTTTGTCTTTCGAAGGACACATTGCTGGCTTTCTTTCCGCTGAAAGGTGAAAAGCGTTACCGCATTGTCGGCAGTTTCCCCGAGGGCCACGAGAAAGATGAAGGAGACGTCCTTTATGAGGAAATCGAACGGCAGATCAATAAAGACGCAAAACTAACAGTCAATATTCACGACGTCGAGTGGTTTTCAACCTATAAAGTCCACACGCGGCACGTCAGTAAGTTTTCCCTGGGCCGGGGTTTCCTGGCCGGCGATTCCGCCCACATTCATACGCCCGCAGGAGGCCAGGGGATGAACACAGGTATTCAAGACGGCTATAACCTGGCGTGGAAGATGGCCCTGGTTTTGAGAGGGCACGCGAACGAAGCAATTTTGGAAAGCTATAACGAAGAGCGGCTGGAAAACGCGAAGAATCTTCTGCAGACAACCGATCGCATTTTTCAGTTCGCGGCCGGTCAGCAATGGTTTCTCGCTTTCCTTCGCACAAATGTGTTGCCCTACGTCGCGAAATACGTGCTGAGTCTCGATACCGTTAGGAACTTTCTTTTTCCACTTGTGTCACAAACGGGAATCAGCTACAGGCACAGCTCACTCAGCAGGCACGCCGGCGACGAAGACTTCAAAGTCAAAGCCGGAGATCGCATGCCGTATTTTCTGGTTGAAAGCAAAAGTATTTATGACAAACTGCATGAAGCAAAATTCCATCGGTTGCTTTTTACGAACGTAGGAGGCGATAGCGACCTACCGAAGGAACCCGAGAATAGATATGCAGAAGTGATTGATTTCCATACCCTTGCACTTACTCCCGAAGTAGCGGACATCTTCGGCACTGAGAAATCTTTCAACTTGTTGTTACGCCCGGATAACTATATTGGATTTATCTCTGCGGATACTGCAGCTCCGGCAGGTCGAAGCGAAACTCCGGCAGCAGCTCCGCGGGCGGCAACCGGTCGCGGACGAAGCTGTCGTACAA
>JBHENH010000028.1:483-14642 GCA_046262135.1 Pyrinomonadaceae bacterium | reverse complement strand
GAACAGCTCCATCAAACACTGATTGGTTCAGAAATCCTGGTCAGGCTTACCTTGCGACGGTCCAGTAGCAATCCAATTGAAATCGAGGTTAAACATGAGACACATAATCACGCTAATACTGGGAATGGCCCTGATGCCTGTCTCGTTACTACAAACCGGCCACTCGCAAACGCGGCAGGATAACCAAGTTGAACAGGAAGTACGCAAGTTAGAGCGCGCTTGGCTCGATGCTTACGAACAACACGACGCGAAGGCAATGAACGCCATTGTCGCTGACGATTTTGTAATCACCTTCCCTGACGGCTCAATGCAAACCAAACCGCAAATACTGGACTCAATTAAAGTCCCGCCCAGTCCTGGTGGTCTATCGCTTAAGTTCCACACTGAAGAAGTTCAAGCACGAGTTTATGGCGATACGGTAATCCTCAGCGGGTTGGTCGTGACAGACTATATGCGCGACGGCAAGCCGGCGAAAGAGAAGTCGCGATACACCGATACCTACATAAAGCGTAAAGGGCGCTGGCAGGTTGTGGCTTCTCATTTGTCGCACGCTCCCAAACCAATACAGGCACACCCAACTATTTCGTCAAACGCCGGCCCAGGTCGATCATTACATGGCAACAGGCTTACGTCGTTAAAGTTTCCAGCACTCACAATTGACGTTGACGGGCAACTCCGGCATCTGGGCATTTTGAACTTCCCCTTAAAAAGCGTCGCGCAGGTAGAACGCTACCTGTACGCTCGAACCGACGATAGCCACAGGGTGCAGCGCCTTTTGATAATGCAGTTTGAGTCGATCCTGCCGGGCGTTACAGGCGGCTATACCTTTGAAGTGGAGAATCCGACGCGCATAGGCAATCATGACTATCAAACGAATGTCGGATTCTATAGTTTCGCGCAAACAATTGCCGCGAATCCCGGCGCAGAAGCCGAACAGACGAAGACGTTTTTCAACAAGAATGGGCTTAAGGCTGATGAGGATTATTTAGTTGCGCGGTACGCCCGGATTGTGGATCCGGAGAAGCGTCACGAGTTGATCTTTTTTTATTTTGAAAGTCTCGGCGACCTCGGCTTTACACGCGCCGAACTTGAACAAGGGGGCTCTCGCGCAGCGGAAAAAGCAAAACTATTCAGTGAATTTGCCGCCCGCGCTTTGCAGAGCTTCAAAGTGGTCGACGGTGATCCAGCGTCCGGAAGTTGACAACTAAACCAACGCCCCCACGATGCAACTTATCAATTTCAGCCATTCTACTAATGGCTGGCCGTCTCCTCACGTTCAGAATAACGCGCGATGAATTTCTTCAATTCAATTCCCGGCATCTTGCTCTGGGCGTTACTTGTACGTGGCTAGTTGGGATCGGGCGGTGGTGGGACGATCCCGGCGCCAATCTTCTGCAACATTTAGGCATCGGTTCCGTAATTTACATTTTTCTATTGTCGCTATTGCTATATGCCGTAGTTTGGCCACTAAAGCCGGAAAACTGGTCCTATCGACACGTATTGACTTTCGTTTCCCTGACTTCGCCCCCTGCTATCCTTTATGCAATACCAGTTGAACGATTTACCACCTTTGAGACCGCTCGTACATTGAACGTCTGGTTTCTGTGCGTGGTTGCTGCCTGGCGCGTGGCTTTGCTGTTCTTTTACATGAGGCGCCAAGCCCGGCTCCGGATTTTCTCAATAGTGGTGACGGCACTTCTTCCGATAATTCTTATTATCGTTGCACTAACTGCTCTGAATCTTGAGAGAGCCGTTTTTGATGTCATGGGTGGCTTGCGCAATGGCGGGACGGCTAATGACGATGCCTATGGGATATTGTTAGGTCTAACGTTTTTATCAATGCTGCTGATTATCCCGCTTGCAATCAGCTACGTTGTTTTGATCGCACTATCATTTCAACGGAAGGCACCCTCACAAACTCATCAGCCTTGATGCCGTGCCTTGCGGCTATGTTAGCCCGTCAAATGAAGGAGACAACATTGAGACGCATTCTAATTTCCGCCTTCTTAACCTGTCTGTTCATCTGTCCCACCTTATACGCTCAAAACTCATCGACACGTCCAGGCCAATTGACCCCATCAAAAGGGACGATCGCTAATAAGGCCCAATCCGGTTTCTATCTGGAAATAAAAAGATCGTACATCCGCGCATATCCCGGATGGCAGAAGAAAACTATCGCTTTGCTAAAGCCTAAAGGCTTTAAGGCCTTTAATGGCGAGGCAACAAATCAGACTACCGCCGACAATCTATCGAGAATGGAATCGCTGGAAAAACACGTTAAGCCCAGATTGCTTATTAGTTCTGTCTACGTCGGTCCCTACGAGTCGAGAGAGGCAGCTGAGCGAATGATTCCCCGGCTTCTTTCGGCGTTGAAAGCTCTAATCGATCGTGAAAAGAAAAATGATGGACTCCACAATAGGTATCTGTTTTAGTAGGAGTCGTGAGAGTAATATAGCCGATAACAATGTACGAAGGGCCACCTCAACGGCGAACTAGAATTGACACGCAACCCCCAAAAAGTCGCGAAACGCAACGGGGATGATTTCGATGGGCGGCTCTACCGTGTGACGGCAACGATTACCGACGTCGCGGGGCACATCGCGACGGCCACGACGGAAATTGTGGTACCGCATGATCCAAGAGATAGTAAAAATTAGCCAGCGCGACGTCTGATTGCTTCGCACCCCCAGGCGCGGTTAGCTTCTAACTCTTTAAGGCGACCTCTAAGTTCTAGAGGCCTGTCTTACGGCCACGGGGGCGCGCCCGCGGTCCAGTTAAAGCGATGACTGATGGCTCGAGGCAAGCTATAAGCTCCCTCCCGAAATCCAGGGTCAGTTTCCTGTTTTAAGACTTCGACGCTATGATCGCCTCTTTTAGAATATAGCTAACACCTGAGGAGATGACTGATGAGCAAGGTCGTCGAAGAAGTTCTTGCAGCCAACGCCAAATACGCCGAGACCTTCGGCGACAAATGTAAGCTTCCCATGACTCCGGCCCGGCAATTTGCCATTCTCACTTGCATGGATGCGCGTTTAGATCCTGCCCGGTTTGCTGGATTGGCCGAAGGGGATGCACACGTAATTCGAAACGCGGGTGGACGAGCCAGCGATGACTCCATCCGTTCGCTCGTCATCTCTTATAAGCTTCTGGGCACGCGAGAGTGGTTTGTCATTCACCACACTGATTGCGGTATGTCGAAAGTTAGTCAAGAGACAGTGCGTGAATTGCTCGCACATGGTCTTGCCGCTGCGACTATTGATGGCACCGGCCGGCACGACAGCGGGGACGGCCCTGAGTCAACCGAGGGTGACTATATTGACTGGCTTACGATTAAAGATCAGAACAAAGGCGTCATGGCAGACGTGCGACGAATCCGATCGCATCCATTAGTTCCTCCGGACATTGCCATTTACGGCTATGTTTACGACGTTGAAAGTGGACGCCTGATTGAGGTGCCGGAAGCTGACAATTCAGAAGACCTATCTGATCGAGTCGCGCAACCGGCGGCGCGCTAGTTTTAGCGCACCGCAACAAATGTTTTTGTGATTCTTCTTGATGTGCGGTGACGTCGTCGGAATATAACTCAGCTTGTACGCACGGAAGATTCAACAATAGGGGCGTCACTAACGAAAGGAGTCTGCCGCGCATCCCCTCACGCACAAAAAGCGCCCACAGATGAAGGCTGACGAGGATTATGGAGTGCAATCAGTCGCCAAAAGCCGGAATTTAATCACACTGTTTTTAATTAGTCTCCTTGCTGTCATTTCCTATATTCCCGCCCTGAGGCAACCCCTGATAGAGGATGATTACCCGAACATTCGACTGGCCCGCACCTACGGACGTCTCACGGGATGGCCAAGGATGGCGCAAGACGACATCAATCGCGTACGCGCTACCACTTTTGTTCTAACCCACTGGATCGAGCGCAGCTTTGGTTTGCAGCCCGCCGCCTTTTACGGCTTCAGCATTCTCCTCCATATGGTTAATTGCCTGTTGCTGTATGCCCTCGGCCGTTGGGAAGCTATTGGGTTCCGTGTGAGCGCATGGAGCGCAGGATTCTTCGCCATCTACGAAGGTCACCAGGAAGCTGTCATGTGGTACTCCGCCTGCAACGAACTCCTGCTTTTCCTGTTTGTCATGCTTTCGCTGGTTTCCTGGCTGATTTTTCTTGAGCAAAAGCGACACCGCTGGATGTGGTATGTAACGGCGATACTCTTTTTTATACTGGCGCTTTTGTCCAAGGAGTCTTCGGTCATTCTTATTCCGTTGCTGGCTTTACCTTTGTTACTACCGGAGATAAAGCTGCGTAGCCTGCTTTTCTTATTACCCTTTGCGGTTGTGGGTATCATCTATGGGGCATTGATTTTCCAGACTCACAACCACTCCTTTCGATTCCACGATCAGAGCTTTGAGTTGAGCGCGCCCTTTTGGGAGACATGGACCAAGAGCTTCTTCGCACTCTTATGGCCCTGGGGTTGGTTTGCTGTAACTGCGCTTTTTGTCTGGCGGGCTGCGCCTCGACTTTTGGTGCTGGCAGCGGCGTGGGTATCAATCAGTTTCGTTCCCTACATATTTGTGTCCTATGTCCATCGAGTGCCGAGCCGGCAGACATATTTAGCGAGTGCCGGTCTCGCACTTCTTGTGGGAGCGGCGTTGGTGGCTTTGAGGGATCGAATCAACCCGGCGAGGGTCTGGATGAGTGTGCTCCTCGTAGCGATCGTTCTTTTTCATAATGTTACGTACCTGTGGACCCGAAAGCATAAACAGTTTCTGAAGCGTGCTGAGCCAACCGAACAATTGATCGCTTTTACCCGGAACCACAATGGTGTGATATATGTACGCTGCTTTCCGCGTCCGGCGATCATCGGAGATGCCGCAGTGGAGGTAATGCTGGGTAAACCGTCTGGCACACTCATATGGGATTACGGGGAAGCTCAACGACTCAATACAGCAGCCACTTTTTGTTATCAGCCTGAGTAGCAAGTACCTTTCTGCGCGGATACTCCCGCATCAACATGGCTACCACTCCTGAACGACTTCAACTGCTGCTAAAGTATTCATTCCTCTTCTTCGCCCTAGCCGTTGTCGTACTGGCGATGTCGCTGTTGTCCGGTCCGCGATCCGTCAGTTTTCTAATTCGTGCGCTCATCATCGGAGCCGGCTTCAGCGTTTTAACCATTTCCTATTGGAGGTGGAAAGATGATTTCCCAACGCCTGCGGTATGGTTGGCTTTAAGTGTTGTTCTCCTTATCGGCGGATTCTACTGGTCAAAAGATCAGACTTTCGGTGTTAATGCAGCCGGTGCGATCTTCTGGGTTTTGCTGGGCCAGTTTGTTTCAACTGCCGCAGTCGTTTTTTGCGCCTTCTTCGCTGCCTCGAGCTACAAGCTTAAGTAAATTTCCTATGTGTATGAATCTTGTTGCCGGTGCGACAGGCACTCCGGGCGCGGAAATCCGTCGCTTTTGACCTTCGCTCGTCGGAAACGGCCATTGTGTGTAGAGGGAGTACGAAGTGATTGCCGTGAATTGGCTTCTTAGGGAGCGGTATGTAGTGCTCCTGAATTGTTCTCGCTAACGTGCGGTGGCGGAAAGCGCGCGCGCACCCATCACTACCTGGGCCACCTTGATATGTCGTGGTGCTAACGCTGATAATGAACCTGCAATTTTGACCGACACGCTAGCTTCGCACTCTACAGCTTCGATCACTTCACGAGCTCTTTTAAATCTGACTGCATCAGAAAGATTCCCCCATGTCAAAACAGACCCTTATAGCTACCCTGCTAATTCTCCTGGGGCACACGTTTGCCTTCGGTTTCCAAACCAGCGAACCGTGGCAAAAGTTCAGCTCGGAGGAAGGCAAGTTCACCATTCTCATGCCGACAAAGCCCAAAGTGGAGGTAAAAGAAGTTGACTCACAAATTGGGAAGCTGACCCAATACGTCTATGTCTCTTCAACCGATAACGGCCTCTTCCAGGTTAGCTATGCAGATTATACCGTGGACCCTCCGTCAGAAAAACGCGACTCCGTTCTCGAGGCAATTCGTGAAGGCGTCATAACCGGACTCAAAGCGGAGCTGGTTACACAAAAGAATATTACGCTTCAGGGCTATCCTGGACGCGAGTTTCTTGCGCAAAGGCAGATCGAAGGCATTGACTTCGTGTTTCACTGGAGAATTTTTCTCGTCGGAAGGCGTGTCTATCAACTGGCTGTAGCCAACCAGAAAAAAACAGACGCATCGGCCGAGATAACGAAGTTCGTGACTTCATTCGAGCTTGATCAGTAGGGTTCAAAGTAAGACCCGCCGCCGCAAGTGGAGTTAACATCCTTCATCCTCCGAAGGATACTTGGGGCATCGAACCAGGTTTCACTTAGGGTGTATCGCATCGAAACGGCAGGATAGACCGAAGGAATCGACGAATGAAACAAATTGTCGGTGCCATTTTAGTGACCTTGTGAATCCTTTTTCCATCGTGGGCCAGGGGGCCAATAATAAACCTGGCGGAACAGCTGCGGTCGAACAGGTCATCATGCGGCTTGAAAAAAAAGGGCGCGAGGCAACTTTGAAAAATGATATTGAAGGAGAATGGCATACGATGAAATGCGCCGCATGCGGCAGCATGGCTCTGGTAGAAGGCACGCTGCAAGGCGAGGACGGTTCATTGATGGGCTTCCAGCCCGGTGAAGCACCGTGGATCAAACGCGTTTTGGCAATTGGCAGGCGAGGAGTTCGCGCCTATGGGTGCCTTCACTGCCACTATCTGCAGTTAGCTGTCGAATTCAACGATAGTGATCGTGAGCAACACCAACAATTTGAGGGCGAGCAGCCGGACGTTTTGAATAGGATAAATTCAGAAGTGGAGAAGCCAGGGGACTAAGACGAGCTTTGCCGGGAGTGTTCATTTCATGAAGTCTGCCACGCACACATAAATTGGTTTACCCTGCTTCTCATTCCCTTCTTCCGGCAACGCTGGGCTTATATACATGTTCCAGGAACCGATTGGAGACTGAAGACATGTTTAAACTCGGAAAGTGGGCCATGTGGTTCGCCGCTATTCTATTTACCATTAATCTGCTCGCCTCCAACGTTTCGGCGCAGGATTGTGAGAGCTATGATTTGTATGGTGCTGTTACGGATGATGCCGGAAAGATGCTACCTGGCGCGCTGGTTGAGATCCTCGACGCAACAACTAAAGAGCTGGCCAAGCCGGATACAGGAGAGAAAAAGGTACCGAGGGTTGTCACCGGCAAGGATGGCCGTTATGCGCTCTTTATTCTAGATCTTCCAAATATTCAAAACGGGCAGGACTTCATTCTGCGAATCTCAAGATCTGGCTTCATCTCACATGAAGAAAGGATCAATATCTTTTATTGCGGGTTTAAGCGCGATGCTAAATTAGTGAGAGCAAAACCCTCGGGAAATTCAAAAATAAAAACGAAGCGCTCTATCAAAAAGCGTGTAAGTCCGAAAGGCGCACGACGTTGATGCAAAACAGGAAAGTGGGCAGTTGCTTTCATATTGGATAGGAAGACTATGGCTGTTTGTGTTTGGCTGGAAGGTTGAAGGCGAACCCGCGACCTGCAGAAAGTTCGTTCTTATCGCGGCGCCTCATACCTCCACCTGGGACTTCCCTTTCATGCTCGCCACATCTTATGTGATGAACGTGCCGATACACTGGCTCGGTAAACACACACTGTTCGTTCCGCCGTGGGGCCGCTTGATGTGCAGGCTTGGTGGAATTCCAGTGGACAGACGCTTACCACAATCGCTTGTTTTACAGATGGTCGAACAATTTAAGAAGCGCGATGCGTTTGTCCTCGCCATACCTCCTGAGGCACCCGAAATAAGGCCAAATTTTGGAAGTCTGGCTTCTACCGAATAGCGTTTGAAAGTGGCGTACCAATAGGTCTTGGTTTTCTGGATTACTCGAGGAAGTCGTCAGGCGTTGGAATGTTTGTGACTCCGTGCGGGAAAGTGACCGAAGACATGGACCAGATAAGGGCATTCTATACCAACATTCGAGGCAAGTATCCATACCTCGAAACAGAACCACGACTGCAGGAAGAATCTCATCGCGCATCTCACGGATAGCATGAGCGATCCTGAAAAATCCCGCGTACCTGCCTCTTCAAGTAGTTCCGGTCGCGTGCCGACGCTCGATGGATTTCGCGGCATGGCCACATTGATGGTCCTGGTCGTGCACTTGACGGTCATAAGGCCTGTGGGAGGATTCGAAACGTGGTTCGTTAATGCTTCTCATGCCGGCATGCACGCCATCGATCTCTTTTTCGTTCTTTCCGGTTTTTTGATTACGGGCATTTTGCTGGATAGCAAGGGCGAGGCCCATTTTCTGCGCAACTTTTATGCGCGCCGCGCCTTGCGGATCCTCCCTCTTTACTATCTTCTCGTTGCCTTTAATTTCCTCGTCATTCCCGCGATACTGCCCCATTTACCCCCGTCCATTAACATCCATAATCGATTTGACATAGTGGTCAGCGACTGGCCCTGGTATGTCTTCTACCTTTCGAATTTTTTAATAGCTCGTGTCCCGACGTCGAGACTCGGCATATTGGATGTCACATGGTCCCTGGCTATCGAGGAACAGTTCTATTTAATCTGGGCCATCGCGGTTTGTCTCATGCCGCGGCGCGTCTTACGGAAGATTTGCATAGCAGCGATTGTGGGAGCGTTCTTCGTCAGGTTAGCGATGTGGGGTGCAGGTTATTCCTGGGTTCAAATTTATGTTCTGACACCTGGCCGGGTTGATGCCCTGGCGTGGGGATCATTGCTGGCAATTAGCGTTCGTTCGACCGCCTACGACCGGGAGCGGGCCGTACACATTGCGCGGTTCCTCGCACCGGTAATGGCACTTGTCTTTATCTTTCTGTTTCTCCTTGGCTTAATAAATTATGAGTCGCCAGTTTCATTCACCGTAGGTTACTCACTCGTCGGCATATTGTTTTCTCAATTCCTGGTTCTCCTGATCCATGCACCCGGCGCAAGCTTTCTCGGTTGGATCTTTAGCAATGGTGTTCTACGTTTCTTTGGTAAGCACTCTTATGCTATCTATCTGTCTCATATACCTGTTCGAGATCTCGTGCGGCATCTCTTCTTTAACGAGACACAATTTCATGTATTGCCTGGACCGGCTCTCGTATGGCAAGCCGCCTTTTACGTCGTAGTAACGGCTGCATTAATTCCGGTTGCGTTATTGAGTTGGTACCTGATTGAAAAACAATTTCTGAAGTTGAAGGTGTACTTCCCCAGCCAATCCAAATCCGTGTTCGGTGAACGCGTAAAAACTCCCAGCGTGGTTGAGGAACCTATGGTAGTTCCTTGAGTTACTCTCAGTGAAGCGTAGATCGGGAATCAACTAAAGAGTCGTTGTCAATGAATTGGAAAGTGCAGACCACGGCATGATCTTAAGAGACCTGACATGAGAACATTCTTTCTGGCTTTGAGAGCTCTCACCTACATGATCGCGTTTGTGCTTCTGTTTGGCTGGATCGCGTTGGGAGTGCGCGCATATGATCACAGATTCGGAATCGTCTTGCCTGCGTCGCTTCAATCTTTCGCATTAGTTTTGATGGCTCTCGGCGGCATGCTCGTTATGGCTTGCGGCGCAGTTTTTGTTATCACGGGTAGAGGAACTCCCGCTCCTTTCGACCCTCCAAGGGAATTTGTGGCTTTAGGGCCTTACCGATACGTTCGCAATCCAATATACATCGGAGGGTTTGTGTTGATAATGGGTTTTGGTTTGTATCAACGCTCGGTTGCGATACTGCTGCTCTCGCTGCTACTGCTTTTCCTGACGCACCCCCTGGTCGTCTATGTAGAGGAACCTCAACTTGAAAAACGGTTCGCCCGGACTTACCTTGAATACAAGAATGCGGTGAATCGCTGGATACCACGAAGGATTAAAACGTAAGGGACGGAAATTATTGGCCTTGCCTCAAAAGTAGGAAACAGGAATACAGGTGGGATGTAGGATTAAGAGTCTAGTTCTTAACCTGCGAAGCAGGTGTAAGCGTAAAGCCTGGGGCGTGAGCCCCAGGAAGGTGAGGTTTTCAAAAAAGAGCCCGCGCGAGCGGGCGAAAGACTCGCGAAACAAAGGGTTAAGACAGCATCCGGTTTTCACGCGACTGCTACGGTCATCCGTATTGAGACTTTTGAGGCATAGCTAAAATTATGAGTATTGATGTAACGGACGGTGGCGCTGCCGTCAAGGTTGGTACTGATGTCTCCTCCGACCGTCGTGAAGATCCAAAACATATCCATTATCTATCGTTATTAAAAGTCAATGGAGAGTGGAAAATCGTCAGCATTCTGATGCACCCCATCAAAGTCGCTGGTGGCCGGTAACCGTGATGCTCGCCGGATCTTAGTGACCCGAAATATTCGCCGGAGCAGATTTTGTTGGGTCTCTAAATATTCACATCTCTCTTCCTCAGGCGATGTAATCTGCCGAATACATTCGGTACAATGACGTCATGAAACGTTCCGGTGTAGCAGACCTGCCTCTTCATGGCGGACGAGTTCCTCAATGGCTCGCCGAAAGAATGACCAAACTCGGCACTGCGATCACTGAAGCGATCGTTTACGACTATGGCACATCCGCATTCCTTTCCCGTCTGAGCGATCCGTTTTGGTTCCAGGCGTTCGGCGCTGTGATGGGAATGGATTGGCATTCCTCGGGCATCACAACTTCCGTGATGGGCGCGCTCAAACGCGGGCTGGGAGCACGCGCGGATGAGCTGGGTATTTATATCTGCGGCGGGCGTGGAAGGTTCTCACGGAACACACCTCATGAATTGCGTACAATTGCCGACCGTCGTGGCTTCGATGCTGACGCACTGGTGCGTACCAGTCGCTTGACCGCACGTGTTGACAACAATGCCATAGCCGACGGATTTCAGATCTACCTTCATAGTTTCGTCGTCACATCCAGCGGAGAATGGGCTGTGGTGCAACAAGGTTTGAACGACCGCAGCGGAATGGCTCGTCGGTACCACTGGCACTCGGCGACAGTTAACGATTTTGTAGTGGCCCCACATACCGGAATAGTTGGCGAGAACGTCGGAACGATAATGAACCTCGTAGATAACGAAGCGAAGCCCGCCCAGAACGCGTTGATCAACATTGTGCGCGAGCATCCGGAGAAAACTTTGAAGATGCTGTCTGCCAGTCTTTCGGAATCGCGTCACCTCCGGATGCCGGCGCATCACGAGGTGCGCGCAGAGAACGTTGACTTGAAACGTCTCGGTTCTGTGCTCGCCCTCGCTTACGAACGGAACCTTCATGATTTCGCTGAACTTCTTCTGCTGGAAAAGCTCGGACCCCGAACATTGCAATCGCTGGCTTTGGTAGCAGAAGTTGTCCACGGCGCCCCCAGCCGTTTCAGCGATCCGGCGCGCTTTTCCTTCGCCCATGGTGGCAAGGATCGTCATCCTTTCCCAGTGCCGCTCAAGACTTATGACGAGTCTCTCGAGTTCCTTCGCAAGGCCGTAGATAAAGCTAAACTGCGTGGAAACTCAGGCGCCAGAGTCGGTCTTGGCAGACGCGACAAGATTGACGGCTTGCGACGTCTGGAACGTTTCGCGCGCACTATTGAAAGCCAACTTGAGCCGCACGCCGACTTTGATAAGGTGATCGCGCATGAGAACACAATCTCCTCCTCACTTCGCGGTCGTTCAGTTTTCGACGACAAACCGCGCCGCAGGCCTCGACGCCCCGGCGAAGAATCAGACTATGCTCACAACTCCAGGCAGCTCTCGCTTTTTCAAATCCTTGCGCCTGACCAATGACGTACCAGGATCTAGTGGCAACCATCTTTCACATAACGGAACGCGGAACCTGGGAACGGGCAAAAGCTTCAGGAACTTATAAGGCGGACATGTTTGCGGTCGACGGCTTTACTCACTGCTCGACGAAGGAGCAGGTGCTTCAAGTCGCGAACACGCGTTTTCGCGGTCAGATGGGATTAGTGTTGCTGAGGATTGACACTGACAAAGTTGGGGCAGAGATCCGATATGAAAACCTTGAGGGCGGCCGGCAATTGTTTCCACATATCTATGGCGCCCTAAACGTCGACGCCGTAACCGATGTCTCGCCATTCATCCCTGGAGCAGACGGAACGTTTGTTTTGCCGTGACCCTGGCCGGCTCCTTCCCGTGTGGAGCGTCCCAACAGATTAGGACACGACGCCCTGGTCGCCTCGCCTTGCTGGAAACCGGGGCGCCACATATAATGGCCGTCAAATCCCAGTCAAGTTGAGGCTAGCGACTATGAAAGTGCTTGTCGCGTCTGTCTTTTTTGCCACCGTGCTGACGGCGATTGCCCCCGCCCAAACCGGTCAGCGAGTTAACAAACAACGTGCATCGGGTTCCGCCCGTAATGGCAATATAAAAATCTGCCAGGGCGTTCCCATTCCTGCTGGCTATGTCATCGTCTCCTACATGACTTCGGCAGATTGCCCTCACGGCGCATACGTAATCAGAAAACAGAATACTGATTATGAAAGCTCGATGGCCGCCCACAAGAAACAGGTGAATGAGCCTGAGAGCCCGGTAGCGGTTAAGAAGGGCCGGGGTACTCAAACCCACAGCGCGGCAGCCGCTGATAAAGCGCCGAGCAATAAGTTCCCGAATACCGTGGCCGAAAACCGGCAGGCGTCTTCCGCCGCTGGCGCCGTAGCTTCAAGGCCGCGGCGGGTTGGCTCGGAAGAGGCTGAAGCGCCATTTTTGCGTGGCGTGGATCCACGTCCTGCCCCAGGACCTCCGAAGCTGGGCGGCGTTACCGCGACAGGTGTGGACGCCTCGGCAAATGAGGTTGCAGCGACTGGCGACATGACCGCTCCTGGACCCGAAGAGGTGAGCGAGGGAGACATCGTTCGCATAAACACCGCGCTCGTGACTGTTCCTGTCAGCGTGTTAGATCGCCAGGGTCGTTTCGTACCCAATCTCCGGCGCGAAGACTTTAGCGTGTTCGAGAACGGCGTAGAGCAATCGATCGCCTATTTCGAACCCGCAGAAAAACCTTTTACGGTCGCACTCCTCCTGGACACGTCGGCGTCCACACATTTCCATTTGTGGGAAATAAAGGCAGCGGCCCTGGCTTTCGCAAGGCAGCTGCGTCCGCAAGATCGTGTTCTGGTTGTGAGTTTCAATGATCAGGTGCTGCTCCTGACCGAGGCCACAAACGACATTAACGTTGTCAGCGCCGTCGTTGAACAATACGCTACCTCGGGTGATTCCACGCGGCTCTATGATGCCGTTGACCTGATAGTGAAAGAACGGCTTGCCAAAATAAAAGGCCGGAAAGCGATTGTGCTTTTCACCGACGGCGTGGACACGTCAAGCTATGGTGCGACTTACGAAAGCACCCTCCGTGAAGCCGAAGAGCTGGACGCGCTTATCTATCCGATACAATACGACACGAGCGATTACCTGCGCGCCATGCAGGCTGCCGGCAGCGGAACTGTTACTATCGTGACGACCAATAGTAGCTGGCCATTTCCGGGAAGAACCACCACGCAAGTAATCAATGCCAACCCCACTGCCGGTGGCGCGGCGCCGCCTGGCACTACCAAAGCCGATTACGAACGCGCAAATCAATACCTCCACGAGCTGGCTAATAAAACAGGCGGGCGGCTCTACGAGGCCAACAACACTACGCAGTTAGCGCAAGCGTTTTCTCAGATTGCAGAGGAGCTGCGACGACAATACAGTATAGGTTACTACCCGCAGGCGGTGACGGATCAGACGGGCGATCGCCGTCAGATTAAAGTTCGTGTCCATAAGCCGAACGTTGCGGTTAGAACACGAGATGGCTACGTACGAGCGTCTTCGCCGAACGCAACTCCATAGCCGCTTGCGAAATTTTGTTTGGTCTGCGCAGTCGCTCTAACTCTCATAGCGGTCTTCGCCATGTGACGGACGCGCCAAGCTTGGTTTAGGGCGAAGTTCTACGCGCAAGGCCAGGTTCTAACAAGGGGGCTTACCAGGGGTGGACTCAATTTTGAACGGGAATCCGCTTTTTCAAAGTTTCTTCATTGGCAATCAAAACAGCTTCTGAATCATATACTTTTGTTAATAGTCTTAAGTCATTTAATGCAAGGGTGCTTCCTGTTGAAGTTAAATCAGCTATTGCTTGAGCTATTCCC